>NZ_JABDWE010000003.1:0-400910 GCF_019685125.1 Rhizobium sp. NZLR10
AAGGTCGACATACGAAAACAGCGACCCCGTCCGATCATCCCCGCCGCGCATCCAAATTCCCTCGAAATCACTTGCAAGATGGAATCATGTGTCCAGCCCAAAAGCCAGTGGGTTTTTCAGCAGCCTGTTAGGTCTTTGTTTTTACGCATGTCGTTAGCGCAAAACCGCTGAACACTTTTGCGCGACATGCTTTAGATGCTCAATCACGTTGAATTTGCGCATGATTCTTTGCGAAAATCGATTCCGGATTTGGAGGTTATGTGCTGGTCGAATATCGGTGATAGTCCTGAAGCCCCTTGACCAGTGCGTCGAAGGTGGCGCGGCAGCGCGGCGAGGTCTTCAGGCTCTCATGCATCGCCACCCACGTGCCGAGCGGTAGGCCGAAAGCATCGGGTAGCACGTGCACCAGATCGGGGTTTTCACGTGCAAGCCCGACTTGGCAGAGGCCGATGCCGACGCCGGCGCGGACCGCGGCAAGCTGGGCGAGATTGCTGTCGGTCCTGTAGGAGAAGTTGATGCCGGGAACCGCGTAGCGCTTCATCACCATACGGACATAGGCCGTCTGCCGGTCGAAGCCGATGAGCCGGTGGTTTGCGAGGTCAGCCAAGGTTTGCGGAATGCCGTATCGTTCGAGATAGCGGCGATGGGCATGGAAGCCGAGCGGGATATCGCCAATGCGACGCACGACGAGCGCACCCTGCTGCGGCTCGGCCATGCGCACGGCGATATCGGCCTCGCGGTTCACCAGGTCCTCTATCGTATCGGAAGCCGACAGCTCGATCTGGAGTTCGGGATATGTCTCCTGCAGCCGTCCAAGAAGCCCAGGCAGCACTTCGATGGCGATGACCTCGCTGGCGCTGATCCTGACGGTTCCAGCCACGCGATCGCGCTCGCCGGATGCGGTGCGCAAAAGGGCGGCAGTGGTTGCCGCCAGCGTCTCGGCATAGGGTCTCAGCGCCAGTGCGGCGTCGGTCGGCAATAGCCCGTTCGGGGATCGAGTGAAGAGTTCGGCGCCGATTGCCATTTCCAGTGCGTCGACATGACGACCTATGGTCGGCTGCGTCAGCCCCAGTTCGCGGGCGGCGGCCGAAAGCGACCCTTGCTGGAGCACGGTCAGGAAACTGCGGTAGAAATCCCAGCTCGGTTCAGCGATCATGTATTTTTGTATAGCAGCTGCATTTATTTCGTCAATTTTGTTTATCTCCTCCCGGTGGCATAGTCCTTTTATCGGATCGATGGAGATGATTGTCATGAACAGCAAAATGAACACGACGGCGCTCATTCTCGGCGCCACCGGCGGCATCGGCGGAGCGGTTGCCCGCAAGCTGCTTGCCCGCGGCTGGCGCATCCGGGCGCTCAACCGTGATGCCGCCAAGGCGTCGAGGCGCGAGCCGGCTTTCGAATGGATGCAGGGCGATGCGATGAATGCCGGCGACGTGTTGAGGGCGGCTGAAGGCGTCGACCTGATCGTCCACGCCGTCAATCCGCCCGGTTACCGCGACTGGGAAACGCTGGTGCTGCCGATGCTCGACAATAGCATTGCCGCTGCTCGCGCCGTCGGCGCGCGCATCGTGCTGCCGGGCAACGTCTACAATTTCGGCCCCGATGCCCTGCCGGCGCCGACGGAAGATAGCCCGCAGCATCCGGTGACGAAGAAGGGGCTAGTCCGTGTCGAAATGGAGAAGCGGCTGAAGGCGGCGTCGCAATCCGGCGCGGGCGTCATCATCGTCAGGGCCGGGGATTTCTTCGGTCCGGGTGCGACTGGAAACAGCTGGTTCTCATCCGGCCTGGTGACGCCGGGCAAGCCGGTCGGCACGATCAAGAATCCGGGACGGCACGGCGTCGGCCATCAGTGGGCCTATCTGCCCGACATGGCGGAAACAATCGCTCGGCTTGCCGAGCGGGCCGATCGGCTGCCGCCCTTTGCCGTCTATCATATGGAAGGCTTCTGGGATGCGGATGGCATGCAGATGGCCGAAGCCATCAAACGTGTCGCCGGCGGCAAGGCGAAAATCGGCGGCTTCCCCTGGTGGATCGTGCCGCTGGCGGCGCCGTTTGTTGCTGTGATGCGGGAGATCAGGGAGATGCGCTATCTCTGGAAGGTGCCGTTGCGGATGAGGAACGGCAAGCTGGTTGCCGAACTCGGCAAAGAGCCGCAGACGCCGATCGACGAGGCGGTCAGGGCTTCGCTCGTGGCGCTCGGCTGCCTGCCTGAATCGCATCATGACATGATGACCGGCTTGATCGCGCCTTCGCATGAGAATGCGGGTTAGGCCTCTAATTCAGCGAGGGCGAGCCGGGCGACTGTCAGAGCCGTCTCCGCCTGCCGCGTGTTTGCGTCCCCGAGGAACCAAGCGGCGGAAAGGCCGGAATAGGCCGCAATCCATCGCAGCAGCCGTTTTGACTCCAGCCGGGCCTCGGCCGAAACGACGGTGAGTTGGCGGCGGAAACGGGCGGGATCGGTGATAACAGGCAGTTCCTCATTGGCGAAGATATTGGCGAAATCGAAGCCGCGCTCGCCATGGAGCCGTTTCGGATCAATCGCCAGCCAACCACGCGCCTCGAAGTCGAGAATGTTGTCGTGATGAATATCGCCATGCAGGACGGTGAGGTCGCGCTGGTCGGCAAGCAGGGCGTCGGCAATCGCTGAGCAATTGGCAAGCGTGCCGCCATGTTTTTTGGCTGCCGGTTCCAGATCGCGGAACCAGTGGGCGAGGGGCACGGGATCAGGAAGCGGTTTTTCGCGCGGCGCATGCAGCCGTGCCGCCGTTCGGCAGAGGATGCGGCTCGCCTCGTCGTCCTCGCCGTTCATCGCCATGGCAAGCAGCGAGCGTTTTCCCATCGCCCTTTCCAAAAGCACGGCGTCGCCTTCCTGGGCATAGACATGGGCTGCGCCATCACCCGCCCACCATTGCATCAACAGCGCGCCGTATCGTTCGTCAATATCGGCCGCCACTTTCAGCATGGCGGGCCTGTCCTGCCAAAGGACCGGCAGCAGGCGGCTTGAATGGGTGATGATGGGCTCGCCGTCGGCAATTAGCGACCAGCGATCAAGATGGGGAGCGAACATGATGGCACCCTACAGAGACACCTCGGAAATGGAATCCCGCCTTTCGGCGGGATTCGCGTTGGCGTGGAAAGGCTCAGGCGACCTTTTCGAGGGCGGGGTAATCGACATAACCCTTGGCGGTGCCGCCATAGAAGGTCGACTGGTCTGGCGTGTTGAGCGGCAAGTTCTTCGCCAGCCGTTCTACCAGATCGGGATTGGCGATGAAGGGCTTGCCGAAGGCGACGAGATCCACGCGGCCACTTTCGATGGCGTCGACCGCCAGTTCCCGGTCATAACCGTTATTGACCATCCAGTCGGCCTTGCCGCCTGCCGTTTCATAAGCCTGGCGCAACGCCTTATAGTCGAAGGACGGATTGTCGCCCTGGCGGTAGTCGCGATCACCACCGGTCTGGCCTTCGATCACATGGATATAGGCGAGATCGTATTTTGCCAGACCTTCGACGACATGGGTGAAGGTCGCCTGCGGATCGGAATCGTAGCTTTCACCCGATGGCGTCACCGGTGAGATGCGGATCGCGGTGCGGCCTGCGCCGATTTCGCTCACAACGGCATCGACGACCTCGAAGGTCAGACGGGTGCGGTTTTCCATCGAGCCGCCATATTGGTCGGTGCGCTCGTTGACGCCGTCGCGGATGAACTGGTCGAGCAGGTAGCCGTTGGCGCCATGGATCTCGACGCCGTCGAAACCGGCGTCAATCGCCGCGCGGGCGGCCTTGCGGTAATCTTCGACGATACCGGGGATTTCGGTAGTTTCGAGCGCGCGCGGCTCGGAGGTGTCGGCAAAGCTGCCGCTGCCGTCGCCGTTGACCAGATAGGTCTTGGCCTTGGCGACGCGGTCGGTCGAAGAGACCGGCTTGCCGCCGTTCGGCTGCAGCGTCGTGTGCGAGATGCGGCCGACATGCCACATCTGGACGACGATCTTGCCGCCTGCTGTATGGACCGCGTTGGTTACGCGCTTCCAGCCGTCGAGAGCCTCTTTGCTATAGAGACCGGGCACGTTGGCATAACCCTGGCCCTGATGGGTGATCGCTGTCGCTTCGGTGATGATCAGGCCAGCCGTAGCGCGCTGGCGGTAATATTCGACGTTGAGGTCGTTCGGGATGGCGCCCGGCGAGCGGTTGCGGGTGAGCGGCGCCATGACGATCCGGTTCTTGACTGCGATATCGCCGACCTTGGTGGGTTCGAAAAGCTTGGCCATGATGGTCCTTTCTTTTGCGGGAGGATCACTCGGCGGGGGCGAGGGCGGCTCGGCCCCGGGCGGAGAGATAGGTGAGCGCCGTCGCGCCGAGGCCGATCAGGGCCATTAAGGCTGCGGCGAGCGGCACGCGGGTGAGATCGAAGCCGGCATCGATGACGAGGCCGCCAACCCAGGCGCCGAGTGCATTGCCGGTGTTGAAGGCGCCGATATTAATGGTTGAAACCAGGTTCGGGGCGTCCTTGCCGAAGCTGACGACGCCGACCTGGAGCGCCGGCACGGCGGCGAAGCTTGCTAGTGCCCAGAGGAAGAGCGTGATTTCAGCCGGGATTAAGAAGCGGCTCGTATAACTGAAGACGATCGAGGTGAGGGCGATCGCGGCGAAGACGCCGGCAAGCGTCGCGCCAAGACGCCAGTCGGCAAGTTTGCCGCCGACGAGATTGCCGATGGTCAGTCCGAGGCCGATCAGGAACAGCGTCCAGGTGACGCCTTCCGGCGAAACATCGGTGACGTCGCGCAGCAACGGGGCGAGATAGGTGAAGAGGGCGAACATCGAGGCAGCGAAGAAGACGGTGGTGGAGAGCGCCAGCCACAGGCGGCCATTCCTGAGCGCCGCGATTTCGCGCAGGATACTGCCGTTTTCCTGCTGCGTATCCCTGGGCAGGATGGCGATCAGGCCGAGAATGGTGACGACGCCGATGACGGTGACGACCCCAAAGGTGGCGCGCCAGCCATAGGCTTGGCCGATTGCGGTGCCGAGCGGTACGCCGAGAACGTTGGCAAGCGTCAGGCCGGTAAACATCAGTGCGACTGCGCGGGCCTTGCGGTCTTCGGCGACGAGCCCGGCGGCAACGACCGAACCGATGCCGAAGAAGGCGCCGTGGCAAAGCGCGGTCACGACGCGGGCGATCATCAGCACCCAGTAGTCGCTCGCCAGCGCGCAGAGCAGGTTGCCAGCGACGAAGAAGGCCATCAGCGCGATCAGGGCGGTGCGGCGCTTCAGCTTCGCAGTCGAAACAGCCATTACCGGGGCGCCGATGGCCACCGCCAGCGCATAACCGGTCACCAGCCATCCGGCCTGCGGGATACTGACCGAGAGATCGGCGGCGACCTCGGGCAACAGACCCATGATGACGAATTCGGTGGTGCATATCGCAAACGAGCTCAAGGCGAGAACGAGGAGGGCGAGGGGCATTCTAAAGGTCCTGCGTCAGTTGCTTCAGGAAGGCGGCGATCGTTTCTTCGTTGCGTTTGTAGAAAATCCACTGTCCCACACGTTTTGTGCTTACGAGGCCGGCGCGGTGCAGCGTTCCCAAATGGGCCGAGACCGTCGACTGCGACAGGCCGCAGCGCTCGAACTGGCTGGCGCAGACGCCCATTTCGAAAGGATGCTCCTGCGAGGGGAAATGTTGCTCTGGATTTTTCAGCCAGTTCAGAATTTCCATCCGGGTCGGATGGGCGAGTGCCTTGATGATCTCGTCTTTTTCCATCGTTATTCACCGAACTATAAATCGTGTTCTATCGATATATCGATCGTTGGACGTCGATATGCAAATCACGGAGGCGTGAGGCGGCGAGTTTTATGGATTGGGTAAATTTTGGGCAAAAAAAGAGGGCCACCGGAAAACCAGGGCCCTTATAATTGTGAAGGTTAAAAACCTCCAGAGGGGAACAGCTAATGCGGTGGTACTGGGAGAGAAACCACAAGATGCATCAGCTGAGAGGGATATGGTGCTTCCTTGGGCAGGTTTCAATGCTTTTTTGTGCATATCTGCTATGCGCCGCACAAATTTTTTGCGGTGCGGCATTTCCCGAGGAGGCAAGGCAAAAAAAGAGGGCCACTGGAAAACCAGGGCCCTTTATAAGTGTGAAGGTCAAAAACCTCCAGAGGGGAACAGCTAATGCGGTGGAACTGGGAGGAAAAGCCACCATGTGCATCAGCTATAAGCGATATGGTGGTTTAATGTGCAAACGGCAACCCTTATTTGTGCATGCCAGTTATGCGCATTCCGCATAGTATGGAAATCATTCTATAAATCTGGCTCAAAAGTTCCAGTTTCTGGCCTTGCTGACGATGAAATCGCGAAAAGCTTTCAGCTTGGCGGCGTTCTTGATCTCGTCGGGATAGCAGAAATAGGTGTCGAAGGAGGGAACGTCGGCATTGATCGCCAACTGAATCAGGCCTGGGTCGCGGCCGACGATGTAATCCGGCAGGCAGGCGACACCGATGCCGAGGAGGGCGGCGCGCTTGATCGAGGTCTGGCTGTTGATCTGCAGATGCGGGATTCGCTTGTTGTCTGACGAACGGCCGGCGACCTCTAGCCAGTTGACGTCGAGCAGGTAACTCGGTGCCGGCTCACCGAAAGTGATGATGCGGTGATTGTCGAGATCCTCGATCTTCTGCGGCTCGCCATGGCGATTGATGTAGGAGGGGGCCGCATAGACGTGCATGTGCACGGTGAACAGTTTGCGCTGGATGAGGTCGGATTGCTGCGGCTGGCGCAGGCGGATTGCGCAGTCGGCATGGCGCATGTTCACGTCTACTTCCTCATTGTCGAGGATCAGCTGGATCTGTACGTCGGGATAGAGCTGCAGGAATTCCTGGATCTTGTCCGTCAGCCAGCCTTGCCCGAGGCCGACCGTCGTGGTGACGCGCAGCTTGCCGGACGGCGTCTCATTGGTCTCGGTGAGCTGCATCTTCACCGTTTCAAGCTTCAGCAGCACGTCATGGGCAGTGCGGTACAGCAGCTCACCCTGTTCCGTCAGGATCAGGCCGCGCGCATGGCGATGAAACAGCTTGGTGCCGACATCCTGCTCCAGCGCGCTGACCTGGCGGCTGATGGCGGATTGGGACAGATGCAGTTTGTCCGCCGCGTGCGTGAACGAACCCGCCTCGGCAGCTGCGTGAAAAATACGCAGCTTGTCCCAATCCAATGGCATTCCCCCACCCCTCATGCCGATCTTACTCCGCGGCCACGGCGACGGGCATGTGGCCCGTCAGGTATCGCTCGGCTTCAAGCGCTGCCATGCACCCCAGGCCGGCGGCAGTGATCGCCTGGCGGAACGTATCGTCGGTCACGTCGCCGGCGGCATAGACCCCCTCCAGGCTGGTCGCGGTCGAATCAGGCGCGGTCCAGAGATAACCATTGTCCTTCAGCTTCAGTTTGTCCTTGAAGAGCTCGGTTGCCGGCGCATGGCCGATGGCAACGAAGACGCCGTCGACCACCATCTCGGTGATCGCGCCGGTCCTGACGTCACGCAGGCGCGCGCCGGAGACAGATTGCGGCATCGGCGGCTTGGCCGGCGTGCCGGTGATTTCGGCCACTTCGGTGTTCCACAGCACCTTGATATTATCCTTGGAGAACAGGCGTTCCTGTAGGATCTTCTCGGCCCGGAAAAAGTCGCGGCGGTGAACCAATGTCACCGACTTGGCGATGTTGGAGAGATAAAGCGCCTCCTCGACCGCGCTGTTGCCGCCGCCGACCACGATCACATCCTTGTTGCGATAGAAGAAACCGTCGCAGGTGGCGCAAGCCGAAACGCCGAAGCCCTGGAAATGCTGCTCGCTCTCGATGCCGAGCCACTTGGCCTTGGCGCCGGTGGCGATGATCAGCGTATCAGCGGTCCAGACCTGGCCGCTGTCGGTGCGGGCGACGAAGGGACGCTGGTTCATGTCGACTTCGGTCACGACGTCGTTGACGATCTCGGCGCCGACATGTTTTGCCTGCTGCAGCATCTGTTCCATCAGCCAGGGACCCTGGATCGGATCGGCAAAGCCCGGATAATTCTCCACATCGGTGGTGATCATCAGCTGGCCGCCCTGTTCGAGACCGGCGATCAGAACCGGTTTCAGCATGGCGCGCGCGGCATAGACCGCGGCGGTATAGCCTGCGGGTCCGGAACCGATGATGAGCACCTTGGTGTGGCGGGCGGGCATGTCATTTCCTTTCGACTGGCAGGATGGCGGCGGCTAAGTGGCGATTGCGGCCGTTTCGCGGTCCATGGGCCATTTATGAACGTCCAATGCTTTTATTCAAGGGCAGCCTTGCGTTACCAACAAGGCAAATCGCCCGGATGTGCAAGAATCCGTCATCGGCGTGAAACATTCTTGCGTATTCCGCCGCTTTATATAGAAGCTCCCCGCGGAGAATTAAAGAAAGGCAATGATGTGGGTCGCGCCGAACTCGACGTCATCGACATAAAGATCCTCCGGGAGCTGCAGGCCGACGGCCGCATGACCAATGTGGAGCTTGCCGATCGCGTCGGCATCTCGGCGCCGCCATGCCTGCGCCGGGTGCGCAAGCTCGAGGAAGCGGGCATCATCGAGGGTTACCACGCGATGCTGAACAGCCCGCGGCTCGGCTTCGACCTCGTCGCTTTTTGCATGGTCGGCCTCAAGCACCAGTCGGAAGGCAATCTCAAGGCCTTCGCCGCCGCCACTACCGAATGGCCGCTGGTGCGCCAGGCCTGGATGGTCTCGGGCGACAGCGATTTCCTGCTGCATTGCGTGGCCGAGAACCTCACCCGCTTCCAAGATTTCGTCATCGAGGTTCTGACCGCGAACGAACACGTCGACACCGTGCGCACCATGCTGACGATCCGGCAGGTGAAGAAGCTCGGGCTGGTGGAAGTCTGACGCGACGTCGGACTTTATTCCCGCTTATTTGCGAGCGGCATAGCCACCCCGGTTGATACCGTGGCGCTGAAGCTTGTCGTAGAACGTCTTTCTCGGAATGCCGAGTGCCTCGATGGTGCGACGCACGTCGCCATCATTGGCCGACAGCGCGTCGCGGATGATCTCCGCCTCGTACCGTTCCAGCCGTTCGGGAAGCGTGGCGTCCGTCGGCTGCGGAGTGGCCGCCGGCGCTCCACCTTCGACGCCAAGCACGACGCGTTCGGCATAATGCGAAAGTTCGCGGACATTGCCCGGCCACGAATGCGAGGCGAGATGTCGCCGCACTCCCTCTGAAAGTGGCGGGACATCACGGCGAAAGCGTTCTGCGGCGCGGGCGGCGAAGTGGGAAAACAGCAGCGGAATGTCGTCGCGGCGTTCTCGCAGCGGCGGAATGGAGATCGTCACGACATTCAGCCTGTAATAGAGATCCTCGCGAAATTCCCCCCGCACAGCGGGATCCCCGAGGTCGATCTTGGCAGCCGCGACGACGCGCAGATCGACCGGGCGTACCTCATTGGTGCCGAGCGGCGTGATCTCGCGCATCTCCAGCACCCTCAACATCTTGACCTGCGTGGCAACAGGCATGCTCTCGATCTCGTCGAGGAAAAGCGTGCCGCCGCCTGCATGTTCGATGCGGCCGGTGCGGCGCTTTTGGGCGCCGGTAAAGGCGCCGGCCTCGTGGCCGAACAACTCGCTTTCGATGACGGTTTCGGGCAGGGCGCCGCAGTTCAGCGCCACGAAATTGCCCTTCCGGCGGTGGCTCCACTGATGCAGGATCTGAGCAACCACTTCCTTGCCGCTGCCCGTCTCGCCGGCAACAAGCACGTCGACATCGGTATCGGCGATGTGGCGAAGAATTCTTCTCAAATTTTCCATGACAGGCGTCTGGCCGATCAGCGGCGAATTCTCCTGCGCATCCTCGGCAGCTTTGCGCAGCATGCGGTTTTCCAGGATAAGCCGCCGCTTCTCGCTGGCGCGACGAACGCTTTGGACGAGCCGATCGGCTGCGAAGGGCTTGGCGATGAAGTCATAAGCACCGTCTTGGATTGCCTGAACCGCCATCGGAATATCGCCGTGTCCTGTCATCAGGATCACCGGCAGGTCAACATCCATGGTCTGCAGCGTGGCGAAGAGTTGCAGCCCGTCGATGTCCGGCATGCGGATATCGGTGACGATGGAGCCGGCAAAGTCGGCTGACAGGTCGGCCAGCGCGGCCTTCGCTCCCTCATAGGCGAAAACGGAGAATCCGGCGAGTTCGAGCGTCTGGGCGGTGGCGCGGCGCAGATCCTTGTCGTCGTCGATCAGGGCAACGGGTATCATTGTGGCCATGACCTCAAGCCTTCCTCAGATGAACGATGAACCGGGTTCCACTGCTGTCGCTGGCGACCTCCATCCGGCCGCCGTAATCGCCGACAATATCCTTGGAGATGACCAGCCCCAGGCCGAGACCGCTTTCCTTCGAGGTATTGAACGGCGTGAACAGGCCCTTGCGGATATCCGGCGGAATACCGGGGCCGTTGTCGGCGACCGTCACCGTTACCATGTCTGCATCGGCTGATGTCCTGACCTCGACACGACCCTCTCCGGCCTTCGGCGCCACCGCCTCCAGGGCGTTCTGAAGCAGATTGATGAGCACCTGCTCGAGACGGATGCGGTTTCCCATGACCCGCAGTTCGGCCGGCGGCAGGTCGATGTCGAGCGTATCCATGCGACCGGCAAACCGGCTGCGCAACAGCATCACCGCGCCCTCGATCACATCCTTCAATCCTGTGGGCTCGGCGCTGCCGCGACCCTTTCGGGCAAAACTCTTCAGCTCCTCGGTGATCGAACCTATGCGCTCCGTCAAAGCCGCGATGCTTTCGAGATTTTCACCGGCAGGTGCGGCCTGCCCGCGAGCGAGGAAGGTGCGGGCGTTGTCCGCATAGGCACGGATGGTCGCCACCGGCTGGTTGATCTCATGAGCGACGCCGGCGGCCACCTGACCGAGAATTGCCAGCCGGTTGGCCTGCACCAGATCCTGCTGCACGGCCTGCAGCCGCTGTTCGGTGCTCTTATGGCCGATGATTTCAGCCTGCAGCCGATCGCGCGCCTGGCTGAGATCCAGGGTCCGCTCGGCGACGCGCCGTTCCAACTCCTCTCGCGCCTGCTGTTCTCCGAAAATCCGCAAGGTGATCGCATGGCGCCGGCGCAGCAGAAACGCTGCTCCCGCCAGCAGCGGCAAGAGTATGAGCAAGGCCAGCATACGGGCTTCGCGAATTCCCGCATCGATGGATGGCCCAAGCGCCACGAGATGCTGCAGCTGCCAGCCGGTTGCAGGAACCGGCATCCCGACATCGAGAAACCTGGTTTTTCCGGCATCGCCGGGCATGACGATCTCAGCGACATCAAGGCCGTCGCCGAGGTTCCGGACGAAATCCAGCGGCAGGGGCTGAAGCGGTGCAGCGCCGAATTGAAGGCTTTCGCGGATCGCGGTCAACCGGTCTTCGGCGATCCGACCGATCGTCATGAACCGCCATGATGGAATACTGGTGATCAGAACAATGCCGCGCTCGTCAACGACGTAGGACGGGGTGTTCGAGGCATTCCAATCCGCCTCGACGTCGTCGAATTCGACCTTGACCACAACGACACCCAGCAGGCCATTGCTGCTCGAAATCCGCTGGGAGATATAGAGACCCGGTTTTTTGCTGACCGTGCCGAGCGCGAAGTGCTCGGCCTGTCCTCTTTCGGCCGCGCCTCGAAAATACTCCCGGAAGCGGTAATCATTGCCGACGAAACTCGTCGGTTCGCGCCAGTTGCTGGCCGAAACAGCCATGCCGTCCTTGTCGATGACATAGATGACGGCAGCCTTCGTGCCCGCCGCCAGCTTTTCCAGCTTCTGACTGAGCCGCTCGAACGTGCCGGCATCGTTTCCCGCCAGTGCCGCGGCGAGTGCAGCGTCCTGCGACAGCACGAAGGGCAGGGCCCGGTATTTCTCAAGAACGGTGCGCAGCAAAGCCGCATTCAGCCTCGCATCCATGCGGGCCTGTTCCTCAAGGGCAGCCTCCGCCCGGTGCCGGCCGATCTCGCCGCCGGCCCAGAGACTTGCGACGACGGCAAGCAGTGCGATCACCGCATAGGCCCACCACATCCGGCGGATGCGGTGGTGCAGAGGCAGGGCAGGCCACAGCCTTTGCGAGACAGACAAGGACATGGCGGATTTGTGCATTTTTCTGCACTGGATGCAAATGGATTTGTGCGGATTTCCGCATTTGTCCATGAGTGCGCCGGGCCTCCTGAAATTTTTATTTAAAAAAATCAAAAGGTTATAAAAACACTCGAAACTGGCACGGTGATTGCGAAGAAAATGGCAACAACGGCTGAGCTGTTGGATTGAAGCGAAGGCTCGGGAGGCCGGAGTTCGTTCCGGACGAGCCATAGGAGGATATCATGATCGCAGCACCATTCGATGCAGTCGCAGACAGCAAGGGCAAAAAGAAGCCCTTTTACACCCATCTTTACGTTCAGGTTCTTGCGGCCATCGCCGCCGGTATCGTTCTCGGCCATTTCTACCCCGAACTCGGCGCCCAGCTGAAACCGCTTGGTGATGCCTTCATCAAGCTCGTCAAGATGATCATCGCGCCGGTCATCTTCCTGACGGTAGCGACCGGCATTGCCGGCATGAGCGACCTTAAGAAGGTCGGCCGCGTTGCCGGCAAGGCGATGTTGTACTTCCTAACCTTCTCGACGTTGGCGCTGGTCATCGGCATGATCGTCGCCAATGTCGTCCAGCCCGGCGCCGGCATGAACATCGATCCGGCTTCGCTGGATCCCGCCGCCGTCGCCACCTTTGCCTCGAAGGCGCACGAGCAGAGCATCGTCGGCTTTCTGACCAACATCATTCCGACGACGATCGTCGGCGCTTTTGCCGATGGCGACATTCTGCAGGTGCTGTTCTTCTCGGTGCTGTTCGGCATCGCGCTGGCTATGGTCGGCGAAAAGGGCGAGCAGGTCGTCAATTTCCTCAATGCCCTGACGGCTCCGGTCTTCAAGCTCGTCGCCATCCTCATGAAGGCCGCCCCGATCGGCGCTTTCGGCGCCATGGCCTTCACCATCGGCAAGTATGGCATCGGATCGATCGCCAACCTCGCCATGCTGATCGGCACCTTCTACCTCACCTCGCTGCTCTTCGTCCTCGTCGTTCTCGGCGCCGTCGCCCGCTATAACGGCTTCTCGATCTTGGCGCTGCTGCGCTATATCAAGGAAGAGCTGCTGCTGGTTCTCGGCACCTCGTCTTCGGAGGCCGCACTTCCGGGGCTGATGAACAAGATGGAAAAGGCCGGCTGTAAGCGCTCGGTCGTCGGTCTCGTGATCCCGACCGGCTATTCCTTCAATCTCGATGGCACCAACATCTATATGACGCTGGCGGCCCTGTTCATTGCCCAGGCAACCGGCATCAATCTCTCCTGGGGTGACCAGATCCTGCTGTTGCTGGTCGCGATGCTGAGCTCGAAGGGTGCGGCTGGTATCACCGGCGCCGGCTTCATCACGCTTGCCGCCACACTTTCCGTCGTGCCCTCCGTGCCGGTCGCCGGCATGGCGCTCATCCTCGGCATCGACCGCTTCATGTCGGAATGCCGGGCGCTGACCAACCTCGTCGGCAATGCCGTGGCGACGATCGTCGTGGCGCGTTGGGAAAACGAGTTGGATACCGCGCAGCTTGCCAGAGCGTTGGGCGGCCAGACCGGTGAGGATATTTCGGCCGCAGGTCTCCAGCCCGCCGAATAACCAGTCACTTCATCGCATCTACGGAGCGGCCCGTTATTCGACGGGCCGTTTCTCTTTCTGCATCAGCGGTTATTGTCGCCAAGAAGCCGGTCGTAAACGGCGCCGATCGCACTCGCTTCCTTCTCCAGCGCGAAGTGCGCCCTGACATGACGCAGTGCATTCTCGCCATGCGCGATCGCCAGACCGGGATCTGCGATATAGGGGGCGATGGCCCGACTCAGCGCCTTGCCATCGCCGGCGGCGATCACCGCCCCTGTCTCGCCCGTGACGACGAGTTCGGAATAGGCGCCCGCGTCCGATGCCACGACGGCAGTGCGCGAGGCCATGGCTTCGAGTGGCGTCAGGCCGAAGCCCTCGTTTCTGGAGGGGGCGACGTAAAGCGTCAGGCGGCGATACCAGACCTTGATATCAGGCACTTCGCCGAGGAAGAGGATACGGTCGCTAAGCCCGGCGGCGGCGACATCGGCCTTGAGCCTGTCTGCGAATGCCATGTGCTCCGCCGTTACCCGGCCGGAGACGACCGCCGTCCACTCGGGATGCTGCGGCAAAAGTTCGATCATCGCCTGCACGAAAAGATCGGTGCCCTTCTGATGGCGCACGCGGCCGAAGCAGCCGACGAGATGGCGGCCGGGCAGACCGGCAGCGGCGATGCCGTCGTCTGTCGTTTCCGGCGGATGGAACAGGGCAAGGTCGACGCCGTGCTGGATGACCGTGTGCGGCACCTCGAGGAACGAGCCGGAACGGTCGCTGGTCGCGATAACAGCGTCCATGCGGCGGATCAGCCATTTCGTATAGGCGGTATGGCGGCGTTGGGCGGCCGAGGTGAAAAGCAGCTTCAGCTGCATGCGCAGGAGATGGCGAAGCATTATGCCGACGGCCATCTCGTTGTTGCGGCGGGCGTGCCAGACGCGCTGGCGCCGGCGCGCCGGCTGGCGCCAGAGGCCGAGGAGCTGTGACCATCTCAGTTTCGGCAGGCCCTCCGGCAGGCCGGGACCGAGAGTTGCGATCCTGATGCCGAGCCGGATCTGGCAGGGGATGAGCTGGACGATGGTCGAGGTGACGCCGGAGAGCCGGCGCTTGAAATTGGGCGCGATGATCTCGACGTCACGAATGTCCGGCACGGGAGGGGTCTCGTATCTGGCGGCCAATCAGCCCCAGGAAACCTGGAGGATTTCGTAGGCCTTGGCGCCGCCGGGCGCATTGACCTCGATGGAATCGCCGACCTCCTTGCCGATCAGCGCACGGGCGATCGGGGAGGAGATGGAGATGCGGCCGGCCTTGACGTCGGCTTCCTGGTCACCGACGATCTGGTAGGTCTTTTCTTCCTCGGTGTCCTCGTCGACGAGCTTCACCTTGGCGCCGAACTTGATCTTGTCGCCCGACATCTTCGTCAGGTCGATGACCTCGGCGCGCGCCGTCAGGTCTTCCAGTTCGCTGATGCGGCCTTCATTGTGGCTCTGGGCTTCCTTGGCGGCGTGATATTCGGCGTTTTCGGAAAGGTCGCCATGGGCACGGGCTTCGGCGATCGCCTCGATGATTCGAGGGCGCTCCTCCTGCTGACGCCAGCGCAGTTCTTCCTGCAGCTTGACGAAGCCACCCGGTGTCATTGGTACCTTTTCAACCATTTTTCTGTCCTTCACTCCTTGTATCCACGCAGTTAGGCGCAAACACAAAAGAAAACAGGTCCCGAAGGGGAGCTTCGGAACCGTGCCACAATCCTAGTTAAGTGCTTATAGCAGATCGCCAAGGCCGATTTCCAGAAAATTCGGATAAACGAAATGCGAGCCGCCGCGACAGCGGGTCGTCCGTCGCAAAAACCGGCAAAAGATCGGACCACCGCGGTTGACTTTGTTCCAAGGAACATATAGTGAACATTCTAATGAAGAAGTCGCTAACAGAACGCTTGGCCATCCTTTCCGACGCAGCGAAATATGATGCTTCCTGCGCGTCCAGCGGCACGGTGAAACGCGATTCGGCGGCAAGCGGCGGGCTCGGCTCGACCGAGGGGTCCGGCATCTGCCATGCCTATGCCCCGGATGGGCGATGCATTTCGCTTCTCAAAATATTGCTGACCAATTTCTGCGTCTACGACTGCGCCTATTGCGTCAATCGTTCGTCGAGCAATGTCGAACGGGCGCGCTTCACGCCCGAGGAGGTCATCTGGCTGACGCTGGAATTCTACCGCCGCAACTATATCGAAGGCTTGTTTCTTTCCTCGGGCATTATTCGTTCGTCCGACTACACGATGGAAGAGATGGTCCGCATCGTCCGCGAACTGCGTGTGACGCATAATTTTAGCGGCTATATCCATTTGAAATCAATCCCCGAAGCATCGCCGCGTCTTATCGAGGAGGCGGGACTCTATGCCGACCGGCTGTCGCTCAATATCGAGTTGCCGACGGATAACGGCATCAGCCGCTTTGCGCCGGAAAAGAAACCCGCCAATATCCGCCGATCAATGGGCGATCTCAGGCTGAAGATCGAAGCCGCCGGCGAACCGACGCTGCAGACAAAGAAGCGTCAGCGTTTCGTGCCGGCCGGCCAGAGCACGCAGATGATCGTTGGCGCCGACGGAGCGAACGATGCGACGATCCTGGCGACCAGCGGCAGGCTTTACAGCAGCTACGGCCTGAAGCGTGTCTATTATTCCGCCTTCAGCCCGATCCCGGATTCGTCCAAAAACCTGCCGCTGATCAAACCGCCGCTGATGCGCGAACACCGGCTCTATCAGGCCGACTGGCTCTATCGATTCTATGGTTTCGGCATCGATGAGGTCACCGCCAACCAGGCAGGCGGCATGCTCGATCTGAACCTCGACCCCAAACTTGCCTGGGCGCTCGCCAACCGCGCCGATTTTCCTGTTGATATCAACAGGGCCGAGCGCGAGCGGTTGCTGCGTGTGCCGGGTCTGGGGACCAAGACCGTCAAAGCGATCGTTTCGGCACGCCGGTTTCGTCGCCTGCGGCTCGACGATCTCTCGCGGCTCGGCGTGTCGATCAAGAAGGTCCGATCTTTCATCTCGGCGGAAGGCTGGTCGCCGCGCCGGCTGATCGACCGGCCGGACCTTCGCGCCATGTTCGAGCCGAAACCCGAACAATTGTCGTTGCTGTGATGCGCCGGGTCGTGCTTGCAGGACGGGGCGAGCTTGCCGAATGGCGCGATGCCGCGCGCGCTTTTGCCGCCGCCGGCATATTGCCTGATGAAATCGATTGGCGCGAAAAAGCCGCGGAGCCGGATCTTGCATTTCAACGCGACGCCATGCCGCCGACGCCTGCGATAACACGCAAGCCGATGACGGTGCCGCCAGCCTTCATCGAGCTGGCGGAAACGGTTCTCTGCAATTCCGATCCGGCACGGTTCTCGTTGCTTTACCGACTGCTCTGGCGACTGCAACTGGACCGGCAATTGCTGGAAGTGGCCTCCGACGAGGACGTCGTGCGGGCCCGGCTGATGGCGAAAAACGTTCGGCGTGACGCGCACAAGATGACCGCTTTCGTCCGCTTCAAGGAGGTTGGTGCCGCAACGGCAGATCGTCGAAAATTCCTCGCCTGGTTTGAGCCGGACCACCATATCGTCCGGCGCACGGCGCCCTTCTTCCAGCGCCGTTTCACTGACATGGATTGGCTGATCGTCACGCCTAAGGGGTCGGCCGCCTGGGACGGCGAGCGGCTGACGATGAGCGACGCGCCATGCGAGAAGCCCAATCTCACCGATGCCACCGATGAACTCTGGCGCACCTACTATGCCAGCATCTTCAACCCGGCGCGATTGAAGCTGAAGGCGATGCAAGCGGAAATGCCAAAAAAATATTGGAAGAACCTGCCGGAGGCCGACCTCATCCCCGGGCTGATCGCATCGGCGGAGAGCAAGGTGCGGGCCATGGCCGCGCGCGAGGCGACGCAATCGCTGCCCTTTCACGACCGCCTGCAGGACGCGGCGCGCAATATCCCTGCCGAACCCGAGGCGCCGGCCGGCACGCTGGAAGCGTTGCGCGCGGAAGCTGACGTCTGCACCCGCTGCCCGCTTCATGCCAAGGCGACGCAGACCGTCTTCGGGGAGGGACCGCGCGATGCAGAGGTGATGTTCGTCGGCGAGCAGCCGGGCGACCAGGAGGATATAGCAGGACGCCCCTTCGTCGGTCCGGCCGGCCGGCTCCTCGACCAGGTGATCGCCGAGGCGGGCATCGACCGCTCGACGCTTTACGTTACCAATGCCGTCAAGCATTTCAAATATGAGCCGCGCGGCAAACGCCGTATCCACCAGAAGCCTAATATGGGCGAGGTAAAGCACTGCCGCTGGTGGCTCAATCTGGAGATGGGGCTGGTCGAGCCGAAGCTCATCGTTGCCATGGGGGCAACGGCGCTCGCGGCGCTGACCGATGTCAAACAGCGCCTGCAAGATGTCAGGGGGAAAGCAATGGCGATCGATGGAGGACGCACGCTCTTCGTGACGGTGCATCCATCCTATCTGCTGCGTATCCCCGACGAGCGGCTGAAGGCGGAGGAGCTCGCGCGATTTCGCGAGGACATGATGAAAATTCAGCGGCTTATGACAGCCGCCGAATAAATTGATTCCGCTTGAGCTGCCGCCACCGCTCATCGAGCGATGGCGCTGTCTCTTTGTTCTTAGGCAATTCCGGACGCAAAACCGCGGCACTCTTTTGCTGGAATTGCTCTAAAGCGCGACGCATCAAATTTGATTCATGCGACGCGCTTTAGCCCTTTGTTTTATGCATGTCGTTGTCCCGGAACCGCTGCACACTTCCGGGCGACATGCATTAATCTCAGGCGAAGTAGCTCTGCAGCGGCCGCACTTCGAGATTGCCGGCCTTCAGCGCCTTGATCGCCTGGGCGGCGGCCTCAGCACCTGCCATCGTCGTGTAATAAGGCACCTTCTGCATCAGCGTCGCGCGGCGCAGCGACTTGGAGTCGGAGATCGCCTTGTTGCCGTCGGTGGTGTTGATGACGAGCTGGACCTGACGGTTGCGGATAGCGTCCTCGATGTGCGGGCGGCCTTCCAGCACCTTGTTGATCTTGGTGGCGGTGATGCCGTTTTCGCCGAGGAAGCGGGCCGTGCCGCCGGTCGCCAGCACCTTGAAGCCCTGTTCGACGAGGATGCGGATCGCCGGGAGTACGCGCAGCTTGTCCGCGTCGCGCACGGAGACGAAGACCGTCCCGTCACGCGGCAGCTCGACGCTGGCGCCGAGCTGCGACTTGGCAAAGGCGAGAGCGAAATCGGTGTCGAGGCCGATGACTTCGCCGGTCGAGCGCATTTCCGGGCCGAGTAGCGTGTCGACACCGGGGAAACGGGCGAAGGGGAAGACGGCTTCCTTGACGGCGATGTGCTTCAGCTTGCGTGGATCGGGCTTTTCGCCATAGGCGGCAAAGGCTGCATCGAGTTTCTCGCCAGCCATGACGCGGGCGGCGATCTTGGCGATCGGCGCGCCGATGGTCTTGGCGACGAAGGGCACGGTGCGCGAGGCGCGCGGATTGACTTCGAGAACGTAGACGGTGCCGTCCTTGATGGCGAACTGGACGTTCATCAGGCCGCCGACGTTGAGCGCCTTGGCCATCGCCTTCGCCTGGCGTTCCAACTCGTCTAGCATTTCGGGGGAGAGCGTGCGCGGTGGCAGCGAGCAGGCGCTGTCGCCGGAATGAATGCCGGCTTCCTCGATATGCTCCATGATGCCGGCGACATAGACGTCGGTGCCGTCGGACAGGCAGTCGACATCGACTTCGATGGCATGAGAGAGATAGCTGTCGAAGAGCAGCGGGTTCTTGCCGAGCAGGGTGTTGATCTGGCCCGTCTTGTCGTTGGGATAGCGCTGCTTGATGTCCTCCGGCACCAGTTCGGGAACCGTGTCGAGCAGGTAGCTCTGCAGCTGGCCTTCCGAATGCAGGATCTGCATGGCGCGGCCGCCGAGCACGTAGGAGGGGCGCACGACCAGCGGGAAGCCGATTTCGGTAGCGACCATGCGGGCCTGCTCGACCGAATAGGCGATACCGTTGTTCGGCTGGTTGAGATCGAGCTTCATCAGCAGCTTCTGGAAGCGGTCGCGGTCCTCGGCGAGGTCGATCATATCAGGCGCAGTGCCGAGGATCGGGATGCCGTTCTTCTCAAGCGCTTCGGCAAGCTTCAGCGGTGTCTGGCCGCCGAACTGGACGATGACGCCGACGACTTCGCCCTTTTCCTGCTCGGCGCGCAGGATCTCGATCACGTCCTCGGCCGTCAGCGGCTCGAAATAGAGGCGGTCCGAGGTGTCGTAGTCGGTCGAGACGGTTTCAGGGTTGCAGTTGATCATGATCGCTTCATAACCCGCATCCTTCAGCGCGAAGGCGGCATGGCAGCAGCAATAGTCGAACTCGATGCCCTGGCCGATGCGGTTCGGGCCGCCGCCGAGGATGACGACCTTCTTGCGGTCGGACACGTCCGCCTCGGAGCGGGCGGCGCCGACGAAGGGCGTCTCATAGGTCGAATACATGTAGGCAGTCGGCGAGGCGAATTCGGCCGCACAGGTATCGATGCGCTTGAACACAGGGCGGACGTTCAGGCTGTTGCGAAATTCGGCGACCTGCTTGGGGCGCTTGCCGGTCAGCGTCGCCAGACGGGCGTCGGAAAAGCCCATCGCCTTCAGCATGCGGAGGTTATCGGCATCTTCGGGCAGGCCATGCTCGCGGATACGGGCTTCCGTGTCGATGATGTTCTTAAGCTCGGCGATGAACCAGGGATCGATCTTGCAGCCTTCATGCACCTCTTCGATGCTGAGACCCATGCGCAATGCCTGGGCGACCATGCGCAGGCGATCCGGTGTCGGCGTGCCGATGGCGGCGCGGATGGCGTTGTGGCTGGATTCGCCTTCCTCGGAGTCGGGGATCTCGATTTCGTCGAGGCCGGTCAGGCCGGTTTCGAGGCCGCGCAGCGCCTTCTGCAGAGATTCGGCGAAGGTGCGGCCGATCGCCATGACTTCGCCGACCGACTTCATCGCGGTCGTCAGCACCGGCGAGGCGCCGGGGAATTTCTCGAAGGCGAAACGCGGGATCTTGGTGACGACGTAGTCGATCGACGGTTCGAACGAGGCGGGCGTTGCGCCGCCGGTGATATCGTTGTCCAATTCGTCGAGCGTATAACCGATGGCGAGCTTGGCGGCGATCTTGGCGATCGGGAAGCCGGTGGCCTTGGATGCCAGCGCCGACGAACGCGAGACGCGCGGGTTCATCTCGATGACGACGAGGCGGCCGTCTTTCGGATTGACGGCGAACTGGACGTTCGAGCCGCCGGTCTCAACGCCGATCTCGCGCAGCACCGCGATCGAGGCGTTGCGCATGATCTGGTATTCCTTGTCGGTCAGCGTCAGCGCCGGCGCGACGGTGATCGAATCGCCGGTATGGACGCCCATCGGGTCGATGTTTTCGATGGAGCAGATGATGATGCAGTTGTCCGCCTTGTCGCGGACGACCTCCATTTCATATTCCTTCCATCCGAGCACCGATTCCTCGACCAGCACTTCGGTGGTCGGCGAGGCGTCGAGGCCACCGCCGACGATCTCGAAGAATTCCGACCGGTTATAGGCGATGCCGCCGCCGGTGCCGCCCATGGTGAAGGAGGGGCGGATGATGGCGGGCAGGCCGACATGGTCGATCGCCTGGGCGGCGATCGCCATGGCGTGGCTGATGTATCGCTGCTTACGATCGCTCTCGCCGAGGTTCCACTGGTTTTCCAGCTCGTCCAGTGCCTTGTCGAGGTCGGATCCGGAGAGGCTGTCGCGCAGCTTGTTGCGCTCGGCCTCGTGCGTCTTGCGGTCGAGGTCCTTGATGTCGGTGGCGTTCGCCAGCATCGAGCGCGGCGTTTCCAGCCCGATCCGGGCCATCGCTTCGCGAAACAGCGCGCGGTCCTCGGCCATGTCGATGGCGGCGGGCTTGGCGCCGATCATTTCGACATTGTAACGGTCGAGCACGCCCATGCGCTTCAATGAAAGCGCGGTGTTCAGCGCCGTCTGGCCGCCCATGGTCGGCAGCAGCGCATCCGGGCGCTCCTTGGCGATAATCTTGGCGACGACCTCTGGGGTGATCGGCTCGACATAGGTGGCGTCGGCAAGGCCCGGATCGGTCATGATCGTCGCCGGGTTGGAATTGACGAGGATGACGCGGTAGCCCTCCTCCTTCAGCGCCTTGCAGGCCTGGGTGCCGGAATAGTCGAACTCGCAAGCCTGGCCAATAACGATCGGTCCCGCGCCGATGATGAGGATCGATTTGATGTCTTGGCGCTTCGGCATGGGCGATATCCATTGTCTGGCTGCGCAAAAAGCCGGCCAGGGTGGGAGATCACCGGGTCGGGTCGCGCATTGAGGGTCTTTTCAGGCTAGAAGCGGCTTATAGGCAAATGTACTTGCAAACGGAACCCCATAAATCGCGGAATCGACAGGAATCCAACGCCGCGCGGCAGGCTGTTTCCCCTCAGGCAGGACGAGCACCCAGATTTCGCCATGACGCGCCGGACGGGCGAGGTCGACCGCGGCTTCGTGAAGCCCGATCCGCTTGGATGCAGCGGCACGACCCTGATCCGGCCAGAAGCAGAGAGATCGGCGCCCGCGTCGTCGCGGCGGCTTGCTTCAGAGCGTTTCGGTTCTCGCCCGCGGCTGGTCACTACCTCGGTGCAATGCCCTTGGGTGGAAGCGCTGCAGCGGTCCACGATCTTGCCCCAGGCATGGTCTGATTGCCCGATGAAGCCGCTGGAATTCCGGCCGTCGACGGATATATAGATTCCTTAAGGTGCAAGCACGGCATTGCCGGGGAGAACGAAGATGGAATGGAGAGGCCGGCGTCAGTCCGACAATATCGAAGATCGCCGCGGCGACCCGAGCAGCGGCGGTTTTGGCCGCGGCGGTGGCTTCAATTTTCCCTCCGGCGGCGGCGTTCGCCGTGCCGGCGGTGGCCTGAGCATCGGCACGATCATCTTCCTCGTCGTCATCTATTTTATCTTCAAGGCAATGGGCATCGATCTGATGCAGGTGCTTGATAACGGCGGCACGACGAGCGGCCCCGGCTACGAGCAGAGCCAGTCTGGAGGAGCACGCACGCCTGCCAATGATGAGATGACCGCCTTCATGCGTACCGTGCTTGCCGAAACCGAGGATACCTGGACGGGCATCTTCCAGGCGCAAGGCCAGACGTACGAGGAGCCGCGTCTCGTGCTGTTTTCGGGCTCGACGGCATCGGCCTGCGGCTCAGCATCGGCTGCAACCGGGCCGTTCTACTGCCCCGGTGACCATAAGCTCTATCTCGACACGGATTTCTTCCAGGAGCTCTCCGACCGGTTCGGCGCGTCGGGCGATTTCGCCGAGGCCTATGTCGTCGCTCACGAGGTCGGCCATCACGTGCAGAACCTGCTCGGCATCCTGCCGAAGTTCAACCAGGCCCGCCAGCGCATGAGCGAGGAGGAGGCCAACAAGATGTCGGTGCGCGTCGAGCTGCAGGCCGATTGCTTCGCCGGCATCTGGGGCAAATATACCCAGCAGAAAGGCCTGCTGGAGTCAGGCGATCTGGAGGAAGCGCTGAACGCCGCTCAGCAGATCGGCGACGATACCCTGCAGAAACGGTCGCAGGGTTATGTCGTGCCTGAGAGTTTCAACCACGGCACATCACAACAGCGCGTCAGATGGTTCAAGCGCGGCTTCGACAGCGGCCAGCTGTCGGCTTGCGACACGTTCTCAGGGCCGGTTTGAGGGTGAGGGAATAACGCTGTGTTGGAAGAGTGGTGATTGCCCTTCCACCCGCTCACCTCTCACTGTCCATATGCTGCAGCATATGCTCGGGATAGCGCCTACCGGCAGCCGCATCCTTCGGCACGGCGCGTTCGATGGCGACGAAATCTTCTTTCGATAGGTCGACCGCGCGCGAGCCGAGAGCCTCGGTCAGCCGGTCGCGGCGGCGGGCGCCGATGAGCGGGACGATATCCTTGCCCTTGGCGGCGACCCAGGCGATGGCGATCTGGGCGACCGAGACGCTTTTTACCTCCGCAATCTCACGCAGCTTTTCCACCAAAGCGAGGTTCTGCTCGATATTGCCTTCCTGGAAGCGTGGGCTGTAGGCACGGAAATCGCCGGCCGTCGCACCCTGGCCCTTTTGCCAGTGGCCGCTGATCAGGCCGCGCGAGAGTACGCCATAGGCGGTGATCGAGATGCCGAGTTCGCGTGTCGTCGGCAGGATCTTCTCTTCAATGCCGCGCGAGATCAGCGAATATTCGATCTGCAGGTCGACGATCGGGGCAACGGTGGCGGCGCAGCGGATGGTGTCGGCGCCGACTTCCGACAGGCCGATGTGCCTGACATAACCCGCTTTAACCATATCGGCGATGGCGCCGACCGTGTCCTCGATCGGCACGTTCGGATCGAGCCGGGCCGGGCGGTAGATGTCGATATAGTCGACGCCGAGGCGCTGCAGTGTATAAGTGAGGAAGTTCTTCACCGCGACCGGCCGGGCGTCGACGCCGTTCCAGCCGCCTGCAGGATCGCGCAAGGCCCCGAACTTGACACTGATGACGGCATCCTCGCGCCTGCGGCCCTTCAGTGCTTCGCCGATCAGCATCTCGTTATGGCCCATGCCGTAGAAATCGCCGGTGTCGAGCAGGTTGATGCCGGCATCGAGCGCGGCATGGATCGTCGCGATGCTTTCTGCTCTGTCGGAGGGGCCGTACATGCCCGACATGCCCATGCAGCCGAGGCCGATGGCCGAGACTTCGGGTCCGGTCTTTCCCAGACGATAGGTCTGCATTGTCTTCTCCTCATCAGCGCCGAGCAGTGCTGTCGGGTGCTGTTTTACAGCCTTCGCTCCTGCGCGATAATCCGGATGGCGTCGAACGGGCCGTGCGGCGGAATGCACAATGAACGATCTTTTTTAGAATGATCTGGATGCCGTTATCGCGATTGCAAGGGAGGCAATGATCACGTTGCCGCGCTCTGCGGTTGAGGCAAATTATAAATTGCCCGTTCAGCACTATCAAAAACTTTGAAATGTTCACGGATTGTTTCGGTTTATGTTCTGAGCTATGTCACTTTCTCGGCGACGAGATCGTCTTTTCAGGACCAACCGCCGTAGAGATGCCTCATGCTTGATCCTAAATTCGTTCGCCGCGGCCTTTTTCTGGTCTTCATCATCCTTTTCCTCGACATTATCGGCATTGCCATCATCATGCCGGTGCTGCCCGCCTATCTGGAGCAACTGACCGGCGGCGGCGTCAGCGATGCGGCGATCGACGGGGGCTGGCTGATGCTCGTCTATGCCGGCATGCAATTCCTGTTCGCGCCACTGCTCGGAAATCTCTCCGACCGGTTCGGCCGCCGGCCGATCCTGTTGCTTTCGGTGCTGACTTTTGCGATCGACAATTTCATCTGCGGCATCGCCACCAGCTTCTGGATGCTGTTCGTCGGCCGCGTGCTTGCCGGCATCAGCGGCGGCAGTTTTGCCACCTGCTCGGCCTATATCGCCGACATCAGCACGGAGGAGAACCGGGCAAAGAATTTCGGATTGATCGGCATCGCCTTCGGCGTCGGTTTCACGATCGGCCCGGTCATCGGCGGTGTGCTCGGCGAATTCGGCCCGCGTGTGCCGTTCCTCGGCGCGGCTGCGCTGTCTCTCCTCAATTTCATCGCCGCCTGCTTCCTGTTGCCGGAAACCCTGGAGGCGAAAAACCGCCGCCGGTTCGAGTGGAAACGTGCCAATCCGCTCGGCGCGTTGCGACAGATGCGCCACTATCCCGGCATCGGCTGGGTCAGCCTCGTGATGTTCTTGTTCTTCCTGGCGCATGCCGTCTATCCCTCGGTCTGGTCGTTCGTCTCGACCTATCGCTACGGCTGGAGCGAGGGACAGATCGGCCTGTCGCTCGGTATTTACGGCATCGGCGCGGCGCTCATCATGGGGCTGGTTCTGCCGCGTATCGTGCCGGTTCTCGGCGAGTGGAAGACGGCTCTGCTCGGCCTCTGTTTCTCGGCCGTCGGACTCACCGGCTATGCTTTTGCCTGGGAAGGCTGGGTGGTCTATGTCGTCATCGTCGCGACCGTCATGGAGAACGTCGCCGATCCGCCGCTGCGCAGTATCGCCGCCGGCAAGGTGCCGCCCTCGGCGCAGGGGGAACTGCAGGGTGCGCTAACCAGCCTCAGCAGCATCACCACCATCCTCGGGCCGCTGATCTTCACGCAATTGTTCAGCTATTTCACCCGGCCGGAGGCGCCCGTCACCTTTGCCGGCGCACCCTATCTGACCGCCGCCCTGTTCATCCTGCTGGCTTCAGGCGTGTTTCTCGTACGGGTCCGGGTCCGTGAGCCGGACGAGGCGCTGGAAGCGGCGGGTTGATCGATCAGAAATGATGATGCGATGATGAATTTTTCATCATCTGCCTGCTTTGGGGTAGTTCTTTGCGGGACTTTGATCTAAGCCCGAAGGATATTTCGCCGCAAGTTGCGGTGACACATATTTCAATCACAGGACTGGTGTCATGGACACGCCGATCGACGCGCGCAGGCTTGCGCCGGCAACCGATAATCGTTGGGGCGCACATTTCCGTGCAACGCTGGCGCTCGGCATTCCGCTGATCGGCGCGCAGCTTGCCCAACTCGGCATCAACACCACCGACGTGATGATCGTCGGTCGTCTCGGCGCCGAACATCTGGCGGCGATGGTGCTTTCGGCGCAATTCCTGTTCACGATCCTGATCTTCGGCTCGGGCTTTGCCATCGCCGTCATTCCGATGGTGGCGCAGGCCTATGGCCGCGGCGACGTCGTCTCTGTGCGCCGGGCGTTGCGCATGGGTCTGTGGGTAGTGATCGCATACTGGGTCATCATGCAGCCGGCCTTCTTCAATTCGGAGCGGATCCTTCTCTTCGCACAGCAAAAGCCCGAAGTGGCCAAGCTCGCTCATGGCTACATCATGATCGGCCAGTTCGGCCTGCTGCCGGCGCTGCTCTTCAACGTCATGCGCGCGCTGGTCAGCGCCATCGGCAAGGCGGGCATCATCCTCAACGTCACCGTCGTCACGCTGGTGATGAACGCGATCTTCGCCTATGCCCTCGTGCTTGGCCATTTCGGCTTTCCGGCGATGGGGCTCGAGGGAGCGGCGATCGTTTCGGTCGTCGTCCAGACAGCTGGTTTCCTCTTCATCCTGGCTTTTGTGCAGCGGCGGGAAGAGACGCGGCGCTACGAGATCTTCGTGCGGTTCTGGAAGCCCGACTGGCATGCTTTGCTGGAGGTCATCCGGCTTGGTCTGCCGATCAGCGTGACCATCCTTGCCGAGGTCAGCCTGTTCACCGTGGCGTCGCTGTTGATGGGGTATATCGGCACCATCGAGCTCGCCGCCCACGGCATCGCCCTGCAATGGGCCTCGATCGCCTTCATGATCCCGCTCGGCCTCAGCCAAGCGGCGACGGTGCGCGTCGGCGTCGCCCACGGGCAGGGTGACTACCGGGGGGTGGTACGCGCTTCGATCATGGTGCTCATCCTTGCCTGCGCCATTTCAGCGGTGGGCTCGGTGCTGTTTGCCACTATGCCGCAATTCCTCGGCAGCTGGTTCCTCGACGTTCACTCGCCGGAGGCGCCCCAGGTGCTTGCCTATGCCGGACCGTTGATTGTCGTCGCCGGGCTTTTCCAGTTGGTCGATGGCCTGCAGGTGATCGCCAACGGATTGCTGCGCGGCCTCAAGGACGCACGTGTGCCGATGATCATGGCGTTGATTGCCTATTGGCCGATTGGCTTCTTCCTTGCCTGGGCCTTTGCCTTCCCGCTC
Source organism: Rhizobium sp. NZLR10 (assembly GCF_019685125.1). Lineage (NCBI taxonomy): Bacteria > Pseudomonadati > Pseudomonadota > Alphaproteobacteria > Hyphomicrobiales > Rhizobiaceae > Rhizobium > Rhizobium sp. NZLR10. Next base: position 27,481 of record NZ_JABDWE010000003.1, read on the forward strand.
GGCTTCGGCGGCATCGGTATCTGGTTCGGGTTCCTCGTCGGGCTGGCGGCGGCGGCCGTCATGCTCTGCTGGCGGTTCTACCTTCTCCTTCGCCGGGAGGGAGCGACGGCCGGCGCCTGAGCCGGCCGCGTAGCTCACGCCGCGACAGGCTTGTAGCTGGCGATATCGGCGCGGATGCCGAGGCGCGCGAACAGTTCCTGCGGATCGAAATTCGCCGCCTCGTACGCGGCGGCGACGGCTGCCCGCGCACGCTCGACGACCTCGGCGCTTTCCCATTGGGCGATGGTCACGAAGTTGAACTCGCCGGGACCAGCGACCTGTTCCAGCACTCTGTGGTCGATGAAACCCTCCTGGGCCTCCAGCAGCTTGTGGGTCATCATCACTTTGACGAGAAATTCCTCACGCGCCGCGGCCGGCACGACGAATTTGTCGACACGAAAGTAGGCTCCGCTCATCTATTTTCTCCTGCATTAGATGTCTGCGGGGAGTTTGTAATTCCTCAAGTTAAGTCGAGGTCAACATGCAGGGCAAAGAAAAAGGCTCGCGGTGCGAACCCTTAGACTGCTGACAAGCGCGCCAACACAACTTTCGTCATGCTCGGGCTTGTCCCGAGCATCTGCCTCCAGTCGATATGGCAGCAGATCCTCGGCACAAGGCCGAGGATGACGAAGAGTGAGGTTTGTCAATATGTTAAAGGCTCGCCTATAGGCGAGCCTTCATCTGAAATGGGGGCGGCATTGAAATCAGCGTTCGGCGAGGGCCGGCTCGCCCTTCTTCTCGCGCACCATGTTGATGAAGCGGCGGAAGAGATAGTGGCTGTCCTGGGGCCCGGGAGAGGCTTCCGGATGGTGCTGGACGGAGAAGACCTGTTTGCCGAGGACGCGCAGGCCGCAATTGGTGCCGTCGAAAAGCGAAATATGAGTCTCTTCAACGCCATCGGGCAGTGATTTCGAGTCGACCGCGAAGCCATGGTTCATCGAGACGATCTCGACCTTGCCGGTGGTATGATCCTTGACGGGATGATTGGCGCCGTGATGACCCTGATGCATCTTCTCGGTCTTGGCGCCGAGGGCAAGACCCAGCATCTGATGGCCGAGGCAGATGCCGAAGACCGGGATATCGGTCTTAACTAGCGTCTTGATCACAGGCACGGCATATTCGCCGGTTGCCGCCGGATCGCCCGGGCCGTTCGACAGGAAGATGCCGTCCGGCTGCATGGCGAGCACGTCTTCGGCGCTCGTTGCGGCCGGCACGACGGTCACCTTGCAGTCGAGACCGGCAAACAGGCGCAGGATGTTGCGCTTGACGCCGTAGTCGAGGCAGACAACGTGGTATTTCGCGTCCGTTGCACTGAGCTGGCCGTAACCTTCGTTCCAGACCCACGGCGTTTCCGTCCATTGCGAGGACTGGCCCGACGAGGCGATCTTGGCAAGGTCGAGGCCTTCGAGGCCGCTCCAGGCCTTGGCTTCGGCCTTCAACGCCTCGATGTCGAAGACGCCGTTCGGATCGTGGGCGATCACCGCGTTCGGGGCGCCGTTCTCGCGGATCCAGGCGGTCAGTGCGCGCGTGTCGATGCCGCAGAGGCCGACGACGCCGCGCGCCTTCAGCCATTGGTCGAGATGCTTGGCGGCGCGATAGTTCGAAGGGTCGGTGATGTCGGCCTTGAAGATGACGCCGACGGCGCCGTGGCGGGCGGCAGGCGTCAGGTCCTCGATGTCTTCATCGTTGGTGCCGATATTGCCGATATGCGGAAAGGTGAAGGTGACGATCTGGCCGAGATAGGAGGGGTCGGTCAGGATCTCCTCATAACCGGTCAGCGCCGTATTGAAGACCACTTCGGCCGGCACCTTGCCGGTGGCGCCGATGCCCTTGCCTTCGATGACCGTGCCGTCGGCAAGAACGAGCAGGGCGGTCGGCTTTTCGATTGTCCAGGGTGCTGTCGCGGTCATCTTCATCCCGTTTCCGGCGGCCGGTGCGCGCGTTGCGGCGCTCGTCGCCATTTGATCTCGCAGGCGTGTGGACACGGCTATGCCGCGCGCTTCAGGCCTGATCACGAATTTTGGTGCAGGTGGCGGTAGATAGCCATGCATTCGTCTGCGGTCAATCTTTCTAGCCGAGATTGCCGCCGTTTTCCTGCGGTTTATCGCGTCGACCGCGCAATTTATTTGATCCGCCGCATCAGCGTGGTTTATGAAGCGGCATCAAAACAGGAGTAAAGACCATGCTGCGCGATCAACTCGCCACCCAGCTGAAAGAGGCGATGAAGGCCAAGAATGCGGAGCGGCTTTCCACCGTCCGGCTGATTCAGGCCGCGGTCAAGGACCGCGATATCGCCAATCGCGGCACCGGCAAGGAGCAGGCGAGCGACGACGAGATTCTGCAGATTCTCGCCAAGATGGTAAAGCAGCGCGACGAGTCGGCAAAGATCTACGAGGAGAATTCCCGGCCGGAGCTTGCCGCCAAGGAGCGCGCCGAAATCATCGTCATCCAGGATTTCATGCCGAAGCAACTTTCGGACGGTGAGGTGCGCGCCAATGTCTCGGCAATTATCGCCGAGACGGGCGCCGCGGGTGCCAAGGACATGGGCAAGGTGATGGCGGCGCTGAAGGAGCGTTATGCCGGCCAGATGGATTTCGCCAAGGCGTCGGCGACCGTCAAGGAATTGTTGAGCTGATCCGTCTTTGGAGCGGTCCTGCATTCATGGAAGCTGAACCGCTCCAATTTTGTTTTACGCAATTCCCGGCAAAAGCACTTCGCGCTTTGCCTGGGAAAACCGCTTCACACTTTTCCTGGAATTGCTCAGCTGACACGTCTTGCTTGCGGTTCGTCGCGGACCGCAGGCCCCAGCACCGCTTCGGCTGCGGCATCGATGATGGCGAATTTCGCCGCCTGATAGTTCCAATATTCGAGGATGAAGCGGCGCGACAGCCAGAAGTCGCCCTTGCGGGAGGGTGCTGTCCACCCGACACTCTCCATCGCCGCTGCCTGTGTCAGAAGCCGCTTCAGGTGGGTGTTGGAGATCATGAACTGTTCGCGGATTTCCCTGAGAGACAGAGGGCCGAGCACGACACGTTCGGCCGTCCGAGGAAATTCCGGAAGGCGCGAGATCAGGTAGTCCATCACCAGCCCGCCGGTATTTGCCCAGTTGAAGAGGTTGAAGGTGGGGCCTGGATTGCGCACCGCCTCGCTGCCAATGATCGCCCTGGCGATCCGCGGCTGGATCGCTGCCATCAACGCCGAGGGATCGGCGGTGACCTTGCCGGCGCGTTCACCGCCATCGAGGTTGTCGAGGATCATCAGATGGGCAACGAGCCATCGGGTGAAATGCTGCTCAGCGGTTTCCGTGGGCTCCAGATAGCGCGTGCGCTTGTCGGGGCCGGGAACCGGCCGCAGGAAACGATAGGCCAACATTTCCTGCATGAAGGCCGCGGCTGTATTGCGGCTGGCGATGTCGTTCCTGACCGCGAAATCGATGAAGCGGCCGGAATAGAGGCCGCTCTTGCCGTCGTCGGGATAACCGTAATGAAGCGCGAAGCCGGCATGGGCCATCAGCCAGCGCTGCTGCGCGGCGAAAATCGAGGCGATGCGCGGGCTCTCGCGATAGATCGAGAGCATCTGATCGGCGCAATGCAGGATCGCAGCGAGAAAGCGATCGTCGGCTGCGAGGTTTTCCGCGGTAAAAGCCATTTGGAGGGGTCCAGGAGTTCGGCGCATACATCTTTCATGCAAGCGCTGCCTGTCAACGGTTTTGTCAATAAGCGGTTAATTTCAAAGGAGAGTTGTCGCAAAGGGAGCCAAAATTTAAGAAGGCAGGAGCTGGGGGCGCTCCTGCCTTCTTGCTCTTTGCTTCCGCCGGCAAACGCAGGGCCGAGGCCCAAGCCGGAGGGTATTTGCAAAGGCACCCTTGCGAAGCGGCGCCGGGGGTAGGGATGGTGCTTCGCTCGGGGATCGCTTTGTTGAGATCGAACCTATTGCGGTGCGGCGGCTTGTTCAAATTACAAAAAAATAATAATTGCCGAAAACATCGATTTTGGAGGCGCCGCAGCAAAGGCTCGGCAGGCGCCGGCGGAATAGAGTTGCACAATCGATGCGCGAGATAAGTGTCTGTTTTAGAACGTTTTAATTCAATTCTGCTAAGGGTCGACGCTCTAGCCGAGACATTTGCAACGGTGGAATTTCGGTGCTTGAAAGACAATAATGTCGCACCCTGTCGCAGGGGGCGATAACGCGTTGTTGATGGGATAAACAGCGCTGATGGCCATGGGTGCACTTGCCTGTGAATAGCGGGTTTTGATGACAAGTTTCGTGGCATGGAGCGGCAAAGCAGCTTATATGGAGGTTGGCCAAGAGGTATAAATGCGCTTTTCCAACACCTTTCTCGATGATATCCGCGACCGCGTTCCGATTTCGAACGTGATCGCGCGCCGCGTGAGCTGGGACAAGCGCAAGACCAACGTGTCGCGCGGCGATTACTGGGCTTGCTGCCCGTTCCACGGCGAGAAGTCGCCGAGCTTCCACTGCGAGGACCGGAAGGGCCGCTATCACTGCTTCGGCTGCGGCGTCACCGGCGACCATTTTCGCTTCCTTACCGAGCTGGAAGGCCTGAGCTTTCCCGAGGCGGTGCAGCAGATCGCCGATATGGCCGGCGTTCCGATGCCGCTTGCCGATCCTGTGATGGAAAAGCGCGAGAAGGAGCGCGGCTCGCTGATCGACGTCATGGAAATGGCGACACAATTTTTCCAGGATCAATTGCAGACGGCGAATGGGGCGAGAGCGCGCGCCTATCTGCGCGACCGCGGGCTGACCGGGCGCACCATCGAAACCTTCCGGCTCGGCTATGCGCCCGATAGCCGCAATGCGCTGAAGGAATTTCTCGCCGGCAAGGGCGTACTCAAAGAACAGATCGAGGCCTGCGGCCTGGTCGTTCATGAAAACGTGCCGGTGTCCTACGATCGCTTTCGCGACCGCATCATGTTTCCGATCCTCTCGTCGCGGGAAAAGGTGATCGCTTTCGGCGGCCGTGCCATGTCGGCCGATGCGCCGGCGAAATATCTGAACTCCAACGAGACGGAACTCTTCCACAAGGGCAATGTCCTTTACAATTTCGCCCGCGCGCGCCGCGCGATCCAGGGTCCGGGCCGCAGCGATGCTCAGGACGACAATGCGACCGGCACCATCATCGCCGTCGAAGGCTATATGGACGTGATCGCGCTCTATCAGGCGGGCATCGAGAATGCCGTCGCGCCGCTCGGCACGGCGCTCACCGAAAACCAGCTCGAGTTGCTCTGGAAGATGGTGCCGCAACCGGTGCTCTGCTTCGACGGTGACGGCGCCGGCATTCGCGCCGCCAATCGCGCCGCCGAATTGGCGCTGCCGCATCTGAAGCCTGGCCGTTCCGTCCGCTTCGCACTTCTGCCTGATGGCAAGGACCCGGACGATCTCGTGCGCGACGATGGGCGCACACCCTTCGACAAGGTGATGAGCCAGGCAAAGCCGCTTTCGGAGATGCTGTGGAGCCGGGAGATCAACACCGGCAAGTTCGACACGCCCGAGGCGCGCGCCGAACTCGAGGCGCGGCTGAAGCAGCTGGTTGCCGTCATCGCCGACGAGAATGTGCGCCGCCATTACCAGCAAGATATTCGCGACCGGCTGAACACCTTCTTCCAGCCGCAGTTCCAGAACCGCAACAATGGCGAACGCCGCGGCTTCAACGGCAACGGCAATTCCCGGACGGGCCGCGACAATGCGGGCAAGGCAGGGCCGAAAAGCCCCAGCGTCATTTCCGACCGGCTCGCCCGCTCGGGCCCGGTGCGTGGCCACCGGGACAATACGGCGTTGCGCGAAAGCGTGCTGGCGCTGACCATCGTCAATCATCCGGCCCTGATGATCGACGATTATGACGAGATCGCCGCGATCGACTACGACAGCCGCGAGCTGCAGCGGCTCTGGTCGGCCATGCTTGGGGCAGCGGCTGCCGTTGCCGGCCCGCATCTGACGCGTGAATATCTGACCGAGCGGCTGGAATTCGAAGGCTTCGGACCTCTCATCAAGAGCCTCGACCAGCAGGTGCGCAATGCCAGGCTCTGGACGGCGACCGAGGAGGCGGCGATGGAGGATGCGCGTGAAGGTTATCGCCAGGCGCTCGCCTTCCACAAGCGGGCGAAGGCTTTGCGCCGACAGAAGATGGAGCTCGAACGCGAGATTGCGCTGGCGACCGAAGCCGGCGACGGCGAGGCGATCGTTCAGCTGATACGAGCCCAGCAGGAAGTGCATTTCGAAGGGGTGCGGCTTGAGAACCAGGAGGCGATCATTGACGGCTTCGGCGTGCTTTCCGGCCGCGTTAAAGGGGCGGCGAACCACTGATGCCGCTGACCGAAAGGAACGAACCGGGCTTTTCCGCCTCCGATGCGCTGTTTTCCGCTGGTCGCGCGCCGCTCGAAATCCTCAAGCAGGTCTACGGCTATTCCTCCTTCCGCGGCAAGCAGCAGCAGGTGGTCGAGCATGTGGTCGCCGGCGGCGATGCCGTTGTGCTCTTCCCCACAGGGGCGGGCAAATCGCTGTGCTTTCAGATTCCTGCGCTCTGCCGCGACGGTGTCGGCATCGTCGTTTCGCCGCTGATTGCGCTGATGCGCGATCAGGTGGAGGCGATGAAGCAGCTCGGCATCCGGGCGGCCGCGCTCAACTCGTCGCTGTCGCGCGAGGAGTTTATCGCGGTCCGCCGCGCGCTTTCGGCAGGTCAGCTCAACCTTCTCTACGTGACGCCTGAGCGCATCCTCACCGACGGCTTCCGCGAACTGATCGCCAACGAAAAGATCGCGCTGTTCGCGATTGACGAGGCGCACTGCGTTTCGCAATGGGGCCATGATTTCCGGCCGGAATATCGCGCGCTCGGCCGGCTCGGCGAACAATATCCCGGCGTGCCCAGGGTGGCGCTGACGGCGACGGCCGATCCGCATACGCGCGACGACATTATCGAGCGGTTGGGGCTTGATGCTGCTCAGATATTCACCACCAGCTTCGACCGGCCGAACATCGCCTATGAGATCGTCGAACGTGACCAGCCGCGGCAACAGCTCTTGCGGTTTCTGTCCGGCCACAAGGGAAACAGCGGCATCGTCTATTGCCTGTCGCGCGCCAAGGTCGAGGATACGGCCGAGTGGCTGAACGGGCAGGGTGTGCGCGCGCTTGCCTACCATGCCGGCATGGACAGGGCGGTTCGCGACGCCAATCAGGATGCCTTCCTGAAAGAAGAAAACCTCTGCCTGGTCGCCACCGTCGCCTTCGGCATGGGTATCGATAAGCCGAATGTGCGTTATGTCGCTCATCTCGACCTGCCGGGCTCGGTGGAAGCCTACTACCAGGAGACCGGGCGTGCAGGCCGTGACGGCCTGCCGTCCGAGGTGTGGATGGCCTATGGCATGGCCGACGTCATCCAGCGCGGCCGGATGATCGACGAGGGCAGTGCTGGCGCGGAGATCAAGCGGGTCGAGCGCGCCAAGCTCAATGCATTGCTGGCGATCTGCGAGACCGCTTCCTGCCGCCGGCAGGCGATCCTTGCGCATTTCGGCGAGGCGCATGCCGGACAATGCGGCAATTGCGATACATGCCTGAAGCCGGTCGAAACCTGGGAGGGGACGGAAGCAGCGATCAAGGCGTTGGCTGCGATCTACCGCACCGGCGAGCGCTTCGGCGCCGGCCATGTCGTCGACGTGCTCGTCGGCAACGTCAACGAGAAGACCGAGCGCTTCGGCCACTCAGAGATGCCGGTCTTCGGCGCCGGCAAGGATATTCCGGCGCGCGTCTGGCAATCGGTCTTCCGTCAGATGCTCGCCATGGGGCTGGTTCGCGTCGATCACGAGGCTTACGGAGCGCTGAAGCTGGAGCCGGAGGCGCGCACCGTCTTCAAACATGAGCGGCCGGTGTTCTTCCGCAAGGACCGGCCGGCCTCCGAGCGGCGGACGAAGAAGGCGGAACGCAGCGAACGCAAATCGGGACTGTCGGGCGCCGACGGCACGCTGTTCGAGGCGCTGCGGGCTGAGCGCATGGCGATCGCAAAATCGCTCGGCGTGCCGCCCTATGTCGTCTTTCCCGATACGACGCTGATCGCCTTTGCCACCGAGAAGCCGCAGAACCGCAAGGAATTGCTCGCCATATCCGGCGTCGGGCAGGCGAAGCTCGAGCGTTACGGCGACGCGTTTCTGGAGATCATTCTCTCGCACGACAGTGCTTGAACCGGAGGCTGAGCCGGCGGCCAATTGTTGAGATCGGCACAGGAGGCATGGTAGATGCTGCCTCGCAGGAGGAGCGCTGATGACCCGAAATATCTACGATCGAGTGGAATTCTTCGCCGGATACAGCGAACTTAGCCGCTCCGTCCGCGGGCTGGACGGAGCGTCCGAATGGCCGGCGGTTCGAGCACTTCTGCCTGACCTTACCGGCAAACGCGTTATTGACCTCGGTTGCGGCTTCGGCTGGTTTTCGCGATTTGCCGTGGGCCAAGGTGCTGCAAGCGTTCTCGCGCTTGATATTTCGGAAAAGATGATCGCCCGAGCGCGGACCGATACATCGGAAGCCGCGATCACCTACGAGATCGCCGATCTCGAGCATCTCCAGCTTGCCGGAGCCTCCTTCGATTTCGCCTATAGCTCGCTGGCGCTGCACTATGTCGAGGACTTTGCCGGTGTCGTTGCCACCGTGCATGACGCGCTTTTGCCGGGATCGCAATTCGTCTTCACCATCGAGCATCCGATCTTCATGGCGCCGAGCAACCCGGACTGGTCTACCGATGTCGAAGGTCGGCGTGTCTGGCCGCTCGACCGCTATGCCGTCGAGGGTCCGCGCACGACCGACTGGCTCGCCAAGGATGTCGTCAAACAGCATCGCAAGCTTGGAACGACGCTCAACACCTTGATCGCGGCTGGTTTCGCCATCCGCCATGTCGAGGAGTGGAGCCCGAATGATCTGGAATTGCAGAACAATCCCGATTGGGTCCAGGAATTGGACCGGCCGATGTTCCTGCTGATCTCCGTCCAGCGCTGAAGAAGACAAGCCGGCGGCGATATGCTAACCCGGCTGGCACGGAAATCTCTACGAAGGGCCGCCCATGACCTCGCAATTTCTCTCCCATCTCCAAGCCGAGATTTCGGCGCTGAAGGATGCCGGCCTCTACAAATCCGAGCGCATCATCAGCTCCAAGCAGGCGGGCGAGATCGTGATTTCGACCGGCGAACGGGTGCTGAATTTCTGCGCCAACAACTATCTCGGCCTTGCCGACAACGAGGAGCTGGCCGAGGCGGGCAAGCAGGCACTCGATCGCTACGGCTACGGCATGGCTTCGGTGCGCTTCATCTGCGGCACGCAGGAGGAGCACAAGCAGCTCGAAGCGCGCATCTCCACCTTCCTGGGCATGGAAGACACGATCCTCTATTCTTCCTGCTTCGACGCCAATGGCGGCCTTTTCGAAACGCTGCTCTCCGAGGAAGACGCGATCATCTCGGACGCACTGAACCATGCCTCGATCATCGACGGCGTCAGGCTTTCGAAGGCCAAGCGCTTCCGCTACGCCAACAACGACATGGCGGCACTCGAAGAGGAATTGAAGAAGGCCGAAGGCAGCCGCTTCAAGCTGATCGCCACCGACGGCGTCTTCTCGATGGACGGCATCATCGCCAATTTGGGCGGCGTCTGCGATCTCGCCGAGAAATACGGCGCGATGGTCATGGTCGATGATAGCCATGCGGTCGGCTTCGTCGGCAAGAACGGCCGTGGCTCCCCAGAACATTGCGGCGTCGAAGGCCGGATCGACATCATCACCGGCACGCTCGGCAAGGCGCTCGGCGGCGCCTCCGGCGGTTATACCTCGGCCAAGGCCGAGGTCGTCGAATGGCTGCGGCAACGTTCGCGGCCCTATCTGTTCTCGAATACGCTGGCGCCGGTCATCGCCGCTGCCTCGCTCAAGGTGTTCGACCTGATCGAAAACGGTGATGCCTTGCGCAAGCGCCTGTCCGACAATGCCGATCTCTTCCGCACCGAAATGACCAAGCTCGGCTTCACGCTCGCCGGCAAAGGCCATCCGATCATCCCGGTCATGCTGGGAGATGCCAAGCTTGCCCAGGACATGGCGAGCCTGATGCTGAAGAGGGGCATCTATGTGATCGGATTCTCCTTCCCCGTCGTGCCGAAGGGCCAGGCACGCATCCGCACGCAGATGTCGGCCGCGCATTCCAGGGCGGATGTGGAGCGGGCGATCGCGGCCTTTGCCGAGGCAGGGCGGGAACTGGGCGTGATTTGAGAATGGGGCTGCCATCTTCCTCTTCTCCCCAGCGGGGAGAAGATGTCCGACAGGACAGATGAGGGGGAGGAGCAAAGCGACGTTTCGAGCGGCAAGCGAGAAACAAAGTAAAGTCATGGCGTGCCGTGTGGCCCCCTCATCCGCCCTACGGGCACCTTCTCCCCGGTGGGAGAAGAGGGAGTCGCAAGGTCCGGAACCAGAACAAGGGCGGGATATTGTCGATGTCGAACATGATGAAGGCGCTGGTCAAGTCGAAGGCCGAAGTCGGGCTCTGGATGGAGAATGTGCCGGTGCCGGAGGTCGGGCCGAACGACGTGCTGATCCGGGTGAAAAAATCGGCGATCTGCGGCACCGACGTGCATATCTGGAACTGGGATCAGTGGGCGCAGAAGACCATTCCGGTGCCGATGGTCGTCGGCCATGAATTCTCAGGCGAGATCGCCGAGATCGGTTCGGCGGTCACCCGCTATCATGTCGGCGAGCGGGTTTCCGGCGAGGGCCATATCGTCTGCGGCAAGTGCCGCAACTGCCGGGCCGGCCGTGGCCATCTCTGCCGCAACACGCTCGGCGTCGGCGTCAACCGGCCGGGTTCGTTCGGCGAGTTCGTCTGCATTCCCGAAAGCAATGTGGTGGCGATCCCGGAGGATATATCCGACGAGATCGCCGCGATCTTCGATCCGTTCGGCAATGCGGTGCACACCGCGCTTTCCTTCGATCTGGTCGGCGAGGACGTGCTTGTCACCGGCGCCGGGCCGATCGGCATCATGGGCGCGCTCGTCGCCAAACGGTCCGGCGCCCGCAAGGTTGTGATCACCGATATCAATCCGCACCGGCTGGCGCTGGCGCGCAAGCTCGGGATCGACCACGTTGTCGACGCATCGAACGAAAATCTCGCCGATGTGATGAAGGCGATCGGCATGACCGAAGGTTTCGACGTCGGGCTTGAAATGTCGGGCGCCGCACCCGCCTTCCGCGACATGATCGACAAGATGAACAATGGCGGCAAAATCGCCATTCTCGGCATTGCGCCGGCGGGCTTCGAGATCGACTGGAACAAAGTGATCTTCAAGATGCTCAATCTCAAGGGCATCTATGGCCGCGAAATGTTCGAGACCTGGTACAAGATGATCGCCTTCGTCCAAGGTGGTCTCGACCTTGCGCCGATCATCACCCACCGTATCAAGATCGGCGAATTTCGCGACGGTTTCGAGGCGATGCGGTCGGGCAACTCCGGCAAAGTCGTCATGGATTGGATGTGAGGTGGTCAGATGCTCTATGAAGGAAGCTGCCGGCGGCAAGGTCGCTTTCGAGGTCGAAGGTGAATTCACCGAGGCTCTCGATTGCAATTGTTCGTTCTGCCGGCGGGGCGGGCTTCTGGCCTTCGTGCCGCGCGACAAGCTGGTGCTGAAGACACCCGAAGCCGATCCTTCGACCTATACATTCAACAGGCATGTCATCCGGCATCACTTCTGCGCCAATTGCGGCATCGCGCCGTTCGGCGAAGGCGTGGCCCCGGACGGTGCGGCGATGGCTTCGATCAATCTGCGCTGTATTCCCGCGGTCGATCTCGGCGCGCTGAAGGTGACGGCCTATGATGGCGAGGCAAAGTAACAAAGATTCGTCCGGACAGAGGCGAATAGATCAACGATAGGACTGCAAAAATAGCGCGAATAACTGGCGCGGCGCGCAAAATCTTTGCTGCCCTTGTCTTTTGTTCGCCGCGTCTTAAATAAGGGGTTCGCAATCGCTGCCGCGGTTCAAAGCCTGTGGATAAGGCTTTTTCCGATTTTTCGTGAGCTTTTTTTGTGGAAAAGCTTGACGAGAGCAAAAAATGTGGGAATCACCGTTCGACTTGTTGAAACGGTGAACTGGGTCAAGGCGGATCGCGCAACCATTGCCGGAAATCCAAAGGCAAGAAAGCTTTGCTGTCCGGTGCCGGCGATCGTGGTTAATCAGGCTTTAAATGTCATCCCGTTAGGTGGGCAATGGTGATTCGAGGGCGGCGCGAGCGACGCGTCCGGCCCTGAGACGGCCCATTACCGCAGCGAGATTGGATAGCGTCAGGAAGGCGACGATATAAATGGCAACCAAGGTCAAAGAGAACGAAGACGCGGAAGTCGAACGCGACAGCGCAACCGACGGCCCTCTTCTCGATCTTTCCGACGACGCGGTCAAGAAGATGATCAAGGCCGCCAAGAAGCGCGGCTATGTGACGATGGACGAGCTCAATGCTGTCCTGCCGTCCGAGGAAGTCACTTCCGAGCAGATCGAAGACACGATGTCGATGCTTTCGGATATGGGCATCAACGTCATCGAGGACGAAGAAGCCGAGGAAGCCGGTGCTTCCAGCGGCGGCGATGATGACGACGCCAGTTCCGACGAGGAGAGCGAAGGCGGCGAACTCGCGCCTTCGAGCGGCACGGCGCTTGCTACCGCCAAGAAGAAAGAACCGACTGACCGTACCGATGATCCGGTGCGCATGTACCTGCGCGAGATGGGCTCGGTGGAGCTTCTTTCCCGCGAGGGCGAAATCGCCATCGCCAAGCGCATCGAGGCCGGCCGCGAAACGATGATCGCAGGCCTCTGCGAAAGCCCGCTGACCTTCCAGGCGATCATCATCTGGCGCGACGAACTCAACGAAGGCACGACGCTGTTGCGCGAGATCATCGATCTCGAAACGACCTATTCCGGTCCTGAAGCCAAGGCTGCGCCGCAGTTCCAGAGCCCCGAGAAGATCGAGGCCGACCGCAAGGCCGCCGAAGAGAAGGAAAAGACCCGCCGCGCCCGCTCCGGCGACGACGACATTACCGATGTCGGCGGCGAGGGCCTGCCCCCCGAGGAGGAGGAAGAGGACGAGGACGAATCCAACCTTTCGCTGGCGGCGATGGAAGCCGAGCTTCGCCCGCAGGTGATGGAGACGCTGGATACGATCGCCGAGACCTACAAGAAGCTGCGCAAGCTGCAGGACCAGCAGGTCGAGCAGCGCCTGTCGGCATCCGGCACGCTGTCGACCGCCCAGGAGCGCCGCTACAAGGAGCTCAAGGACGAGCTGATCAAGGCCGTCAAGTCGCTGTCGTTGAACCAGAACCGCATCGACGCCTTGGTCGAGCAGCTTTACGATATCAACAAGCGCCTTGTTTCCAACGAGGGCCGCCTGCTGCGTCTCGCCGAATCCTACGGCGTCAAGCGCGACTCCTTCCTTGAGCAGTATCAGGGCGCCGAGCTCGATCCGAACTGGATGAAGTCGATCGGCAATCTGGCCGCCCGCGGCTGGAAGGAATTCGCCAGGGGCGAAAACACGACGATCCGCGACATCCGCCAGGAAATCCAAAACTTGGCGACGGAAACCGGTATTTCGATCTCGGAATTCCGCCGCATCGTGCATATGGTGCAGAAGGGCGAGCGCGAAGCGCGCATCGCCAAAAAGGAAATGGTCGAAGCGAACCTTCGCCTCGTCATCTCCATCGCCAAGAAATACACGAACCGCGGCCTGCAGTTCCTCGACCTCATTCAGGAAGGCAATATCGGCCTGATGAAGGCGGTCGACAAGTTCGAATACCGCCGCGGTTACAAGTTCTCGACCTATGCGACATGGTGGATCCGCCAGGCGATCACCCGTTCGATCGCCGACCAGGCCCGCACGATCCGCATTCCGGTGCACATGATCGAGACGATCAACAAGATCGTCCGCACATCGCGCCAGATGCTGCATGAGATCGGCCGCGAGCCGACGCCGGAAGAACTGGCCGAAAAGCTCGCCATGCCGCTCGAAAAGGTCCGTAAGGTCTTGAAGATCGCCAAGGAGCCGATCTCGCTCGAGACCCCGGTGGGCGATGAAGAGGATTCGCATCTCGGCGATTTCATCGAGGACAAGAACGCACTGCTGCCGATCGACGCCGCCATCCAGGCGAACCTGCGCGAGACGACGACCCGTGTCCTCGCCTCGCTGACGCCGCGCGAAGAACGTGTTCTGCGCATGCGCTTCGGCATCGGCATGAACACCGACCACACGCTCGAAGAAGTCGGCCAGCAATTCTCGGTCACCCGCGAACGTATCCGCCAGATCGAAGCGAAGGCGCTGCGCAAACTCAAGCATCCGAGCCGCTCGAGAAAGCTGCGCTCGTTCCTCGACAGCTAAGACTTCGACGACAACGTTATGATTGGAAAAGCCGGGCTTCATGTCCGGCTTTTGCTTTTGTGATTAACACCAATGATCGCGATGGCTTTCTTGTCCCTTAGTGGTGACAAGGCTATAATCCCGGCCCACGGGGGAAGGATCGATCGCGACGCGCGAACGAGGTCGACGTAGCCTTGCGTAGGCCAATCCTCCGTTGGGAGGTGCGACATGACCACTTACATTCTTTTAATCGATTGGACGGATCAGGGCATTCGCTACGTTCGCGACTCGACAAAGCGGCTGGACGCGGCGAAGAAATTGCTCGCCGGCGTCGGCGGCTCATTCAACCAGTTCTTCCTGACGATGGGCGGGCATGACATGGTTGCCGTCTGCGAGGCGCCCGATGACGCGGTGATGGCGCATTTTACGCTCTCGCTCGCCATGGGCGGCAATGTGCGGACCGAGACGCTGAAGGCATTCCCGGAAGCGGCCTATCGGGATCTTATCGGCTCGCTCGGCTGAATGCAATTAATGATTGTGTATTTTGCCTGTTGCATGGCTTCGGCTGTGCTGGCAGTGTCAGGTCGTGCTTCAGATTCCGCGGCAGGGCTACCGGCCCGATTTTTCGGCAAACTTCATGATGAACGCGCTCCTCAGTTTCATGATCGTCATCGATCGTCCGATTGCCGCTTGCTGACCGATGGAACTGGCGGCGGGCAAATGGGATGGCGGGATCCAGCGGGGCGCGGCTGCGTCGTTTGCGTTGCATGCCGCTGCGCTCCTGCTTCTTCTGCTGTTGTTGCCGAAGGCCGAGCCGCCACCATTGCCCGATGACGGTTTCTCGGTGGAGATCGTTCCGCAGCCCGTGGAATCGCTGAAAACGCCCGAGCTCGTCAAGGCGCCTTCGCCGGAACAGGCAAAGCCCCAGGCCGAGCGGGATGCGCCGGTTGCGAATAATCCGGCTGCTGCGGCAATGCCTTCTGTGACACCAATCGCTCCACTGGTGCCAAAGCCGGCTGAATTCGTCGCGGCAAGCCGGCTTTTTTCCGACAAAGTGCTTGCCGATCCGCGCAGCCGGCGCGCCCGCGAGGCGTTGCGTGGCCTTGCTGGCGGCGAGCGCAATCTGCAGCTCTGCGACCTCGAGGCGCTGGAGCAGGTGCGCCGCGCGCGGCCGGATATGCGGCCGGATACGGTCGCCCCCTTTGCGATGGCGCCGGAGAAGGTCAGCAGCAACAGCGTCGAGGTGAGAGGCGGCGCCTTCCGTAGCAAGAGGGCGTGGTACAACATTCAGTTCCAATGCGGGCTCGATGCCGGCTCCGGCAAGGTTATGTCCTTTGCCTTTCTGGTCGGCGATGCCATTCCGCAAGGTGAATGGCAGGCGCATGATCTGGTGGCCGACGACGGGGCTGCCGACCAATGACTTCAATCGCTGCTGCGATCACGCGGTTTTTTTCTTTTGTGGCTTGATGCTGCTCGCTTTAAAGGCCACATCGCTGCTGTGACAGAAGAAGACGTTGTACCGGCGGAAACGCAGCACGAAACGAGAAAGCAGCGGCCCGAAATCCGCTGGGGTGTCGTCGCGTCCGTGCTTCTGCATGTTCCCCTTGTCGCGCTTCTAATCTTTGGGCTGCCGAAGATCGAGCCGAAACCTGCCGAAGACGAAAGCGTGAAGGTCGAGCTCGTTCCGCCGCCGGAGGAGAAGAAGCCGGAGCCCAAGCCCGAGGAACCACCGGCGCCGAAGCCGCCGGAACAGGCGAAGAAGCAACCGCCGCCGCCACCTCCACCTCCACCTCCACCTCCACCTCCACCGGAGGCTAAGAAAGCTCCCGAGCAAGCGAAGCCGATGCCGACTCTCCGCCCGGTCATCGAGTTTGGCGACAAGAATAGCGGCCCCGAAAAGTCGCTCACGGGAAATTCTTCTCAGGGTGAAACCAAACCCGCAACGACCCCGCCGCCGCAGGATATCGAACCGGAGCAGGTGCCTGCAAAGGCTGCGGTCGAAAAACCCAAAACGGACGAGCCTCCATCGAAACCCGTGCCAGATGATGTGAAGCTTCCTGAGGTTGCGACGACGGACGTTTCTCCGGAACGCAATGGGCCGCCGGCAGACGTGTCTGGCGAAGCCAATACGACTATCGAGCAGACCAAACCGCCTGAGCAAAAGACTGCTGAGACGTCGAAACCGATTGCTAAAAATAGCGATCTACCCAAAGCGAAAACGCTGTTTTCACAGACGGACGGTGGCAGTTTGATTGCGCAAACTGCCATCGATGGCCTTCCACGTAAAAATCGAGTGGCCACGCTATGCGCCACCGAGCTTCAGGCCCAACTTGTTCACGGTTCGCCGCCTTATTTCCCCTTCTCATTGCCCAGTTTTGGGTTGCGAGCCGGCAGCATTCTCAACGTGGACGATGCGGCCTTTGGCACAACCAAAGGCTGGTACCACGTTCGTTTCCGGTGCGAGTTAGATGAGGGAGCGACGAAAGTCGTGTCGTTTGCCCACGAAGTTGGCGGGTTGATCCCCCGCAGTCAGTATGCGAAGTATGATATTCGTGACTAGTCCTCGCGATGGGATCGCGTCTCATCGGCAACAAGCCACACGCAAGGAACCGCATCTAGCCTCTCCTCATGGCCGTGATGATACGGTGCAGAAGAGGACAATGATATGTCGAACGAGATCGAGCATTTTCTTGAGCGTCAGGATGAAGCCGTGAGCGCACTGTTCCTGGAGAACAAGGGCGACGAGCTGACCGATATTCTGGTGGCGGCTCTGGAAGAGGCGTTCGAAATCCTTCTCGAAGCCGCGCCTGCCGGCACCATTCATTGACATTTTCTGAGAGATTGCCGGCTGGATCGCTTGGCGCACGGCTGTCCGGCTACCGGATGGAACGGGATGCGCTGGGTCGTTCCGCAGCGAGCGTCTTCCGGCTGGAAGGCGAGGGCTTGCCGGTCCTCTACCTTAAGGTCGAGGCAATGGGGCCATTCGGCGAGCTTGCCGATGAAGCAGCCCGGTTGAGCTGGCTCAAGGGCTGCGGTTTGCCATGCCCTGACGTGATCGCCCGCGAGAGCGACGGCGAGCGCAACCGGCTGCTGATCAGCGCGCTGCCCGGGAATGATCTTGCCAGCGCATCGGCGCTGACGCCGCTGGCACGGGTCGAACTGCTGGCGGCGGCCCTTCTCGACTTGCATCGTCTGCCGATCGCATCCTGCCCCTTCGATCACCGGCTGGAGAGCCGCATTGCGGTGGCGAAAGCGCGGATGCTGGCCGGCATCGTCGACGAGACCGATTTCGGCGAGACGCGGCTTGGAAAAAGTGCCACGGCGCTGTTTGCCGAACTCGAAAGCAGAAAGCCTGGCGGCGAGGATCTCGTCGTCACCCATGGCGATGCCTGCCTGCCGAATTTCATCGCTTGGGCAGAGGGTTTTTCCGGCTATATCGACTGCAGCCGGCTTGGTGTCGCCGATCGCTATCAGGATATCGCGCTCGCCTGCCGCAGCATCGCCCATAATTTCGGCGAGGCGCTGGTGCAGCCTTTCCTCGATGGTTACGGCATGCCGGCCACGGATCCGGCCAGGCTGGATTATTATCAGCTGCTCGACGAGTTCTTCTAGGTCGATTGCGTCAAGTCGCCGCGGCTGGCAGAGTGGCCGGCGATCGGATCTGCGGGCAGATGATGGCGAAAAACCAATTCAGGATGTTGCGCTCGGCGCTGGCGGGCGTCGAAGCGGTGGAAGCGGAAACACATCACAGTTTTTCCCGGCACACGCATGAGCAATTCGGCATCGGGCTGATTTCGGCCGGCGCGCAGTCGTCGCTGAGCGGCCGCGGCGTGGTGGAGGCCGAGGCCGGCGACATCATCACCGTCAATCCGAACGAAGTGCATGACGGCGCGCCGATCGGCCAGCGGCGGTCGTGGCGCATCCTCTATTTCGATCCTGAGATCGTCGCCGGCCTGGCGCGAGAGATCGGCGACGGCGGGGCAGGGCGATCAGAAATCCCGCATCCCGTCATCCGCAATAGGGCGATCGCCGCCCGTTTCGAGGTCCTGTTTCGTGCGGTTACTGGCGGTGGAGTGGCCGATGCTCTGCTCCGCGAGCAACTGCTTCTGCAGCTTGTGGCCGATGTCATGCGCGAACGCGGCGGCAGCGACGAGCAGCCGCCGGTGCCCGCGTCGATCCGCGCGGCCCGAGATCTGATCGACGACGATCCGCTCGCCGCCGTCTCGCTGACCGATCTCTCCCGGGAAAGCGGGCTCAGCCGCTTTCAGGTGCTGCGCGGTTTTGCCAAGGCGACGGGATTGACGCCGCATGCCTATCTCGTCCAGGCCCGCATTCACCTCGCACGGCGGCTGATCGCTCAGGGAACGCCGCTTGCGGAAGCGGCCTTTGCCAGCGGCTTTGCCGATCAGAGCCACATGACGCGGGTTTTCGTGCGCAAATACGGCCTGTCACCGGGCCTCTATGCCGGCGGCTTTATGTAAAGAGCCCGCGCCTGCAATTTCGTTCAAGACCCAAACACGTCCCTGCTGTTTCCTCGGCGCGTCCAACAGGAGACGTTGAATGTCGAGACAAGCTCACGGGTATTTCTATCTGGCGCTGGCCATGCTGACTGTGGGAAGCACGGTGATTGCCAGCAAGCTGATTGCGTCCGGCTTGCCGCCGTTCAGTGCCACGGCGTTGCGTTTCGCGCTGGCTTTTCCCATCTTGCTGGTGGCGATGCGCGTGACCGGCGTGCGGCTGCCGAAACTCTCCAAGAAAGATTGCCTCATCCTCGTCATTCAGGCCGGCGCCGGCAGCGTCGGTTATACGACGCTGCTGATTTCCGGCCTCCGCCTGACCTCGGCGGCCGGCGCCGGCGTGATCATCGGCACCCTGCCGGTGGTGTCGGCAGCGATCTCCATCCTGCTGCTTGGCGAACGGCCGAAGCCCGCCCTGCTTGTTGCAGTGGCGCTGGCGACGGCAGGCGTGTTTTCGATCGCCTTCAGCCCGGATGCTTCAGGCGGATCATTCTCCGGCAATGCGCTGATCTTCTGCGCCGTCGTCTGCGAAGGGCTGTTCATCCTGCTGAACAAGAGGCTGAGGGCGGTGATCCCGCCGCTTGCCCAGTCGACGCTAATGGCTGGCATCGGCCTCGTCGTCGCCATCATCCCGGCGGTGTTCGAAGCGCCTGTCGCGCCGGGGATTTCCGCAAGCGCTGTCGTTGCCGTCGTTTATTATGCGCTGGTGCCGACTGTCGGCGGCTTCCTGCTCTGGTATGCCGGTGCGGCAAGGGTGAGCGGCACGGAAGCCGCGCTCTTCACGGCGCTCGCGCCGGTTTCCGCCGTCATGCTGGCTTTCCTCATCCTCGGCGAGCCGGTCGGGCTCAACCAAATCGCCGGCATCGCCTGCGTGCTGGCGGCCGTGCTCGGGCTTGCCCTTGCCGACAGCCGGGTGGCGCTGAAAATATCCGGAGGGAGATAGGCCATGCAATTCCGTCATTCCGATTCCATCTGGCAGGACTTTCCGGAGCTTCGCGCCGGTGCGCTTCATGTGGAAAGTATCCATGCGGATGCTGATGTCGAGGCGGCGATCGCCAGCTTCGGCGCGATTGCCGAGGCCCGGCTGGCCGCAGCGCCGGAAGGCGAGTTTCCTGAAATCCAGGCGTGGCGGCGCGGTTTTTCCCGAATGGGGCTGAAGCCGACGCAATATCGCTCGGCCTCCGAAGCGCTGCTGCGCCGCTTCCGCCAGGAGCATGGCCTGCCGCGCCTGCATCCGCTGATCGATCTCTGCAATGCGATTTCGCTCGCCTTCGCCATTCCGATTGCCGTCTTCGACACCGAGAAGATCACTGATGATCTCGAGGTCCGGCGAGCCGGGGGCCACGAGACCTATCTTACCTTCGGCGGCGAAATCGAACATCCGGAACCGAACGAAGTGATTTTCGCAGACAGTGCAGAGAGGGCGCATGCTCGGCGCTGGACGAACCGGCAGAGCGGGCTTTCGGCGGTGCGGCAGACGACGCACTCGGTGCTGATCGTTGCCGAGGCCCTGCATGACTCCGCGGCCGAGGATATCGGCACGCTGATCGAAACGCTCGCGGATGCACTGACACGTCACTGGCCGGCGGCGCCGAAAACGGCGATGCTGAGCCTGAGATCACCGCTTTTCGAATTCTAGATGCCGGCGTTTCAGGCCTTGGACGAACCGCATGCCCACCCTATCTCCACGGCATCGACATTTCCTGGAGGCGAACCCTATGTCAGACAAATCGATCAAGATCCCGGGGCCGGATCATCCGATCACCGTAGAACACAATCCCTCCCGCGTCGTCGTCACGCTTGACGGCAAGGTGATTGCCGATAGCCACGATGCGCTGACGCTTCGCGAAGCCTCCTATCCGCCGGTGCAGTATATTCCGCGCAAGGATGTGGACATGGCACTGCTGCAGCGCACCGACCATACCAGCCATTGCCCCTATAAGGGCGGTGCCGCCTATTACAGTATCATTGCGGGCGGCGATCGGTCGAAGAATGCGGTCTGGACGTACGAGGCGCCGAATGCCGCGGTCAGCAATATCAAGGACCATCTCGCCTTCTATCCCGACCGGGTCGACGGCATCGAGGAAATGGCTTCACCGGAAGCCGGCACCTTCTGATCACGGCAGTCGGAACATGTTGCCCGCGGGATCGTTAGCGTGTTCTAGCAGGGGATGTGTCGTGCCTAAATTCTACTTTCAGCTCCTCGATCGTGATGGTGTCGGGGCGACCGAGACCGGATATCAATTCGCCTCCATCGAGGCCGCCAAAGCGGAGGCGCGGCGCGTGCTCGCCGAGATGGCCGCCGAAGGCCTGCCGGCGGAACCTCTGAACATGCTGTCGGTCGAACTCTTCGACGAAAGCCGGCGGCCGATTGCGGAAATCCGGCTGATTCTCGAGGAAATCGCGAAATAGCCGAGGCCGGAATGCTGCTTGCGATGTTTGTCAGAGCAATGGCGCGACTATGTCAAATTTAATTGCCAGCGGTGGAGGCGGGTCTTAATGCATGTCGCCCGGAGGTGTGCAGCGGTTCCGGGCGAACGACATGCATAAAAAAAGAGCCTAAGCGTAGCGGCGACCGAGTGGGATTGGTGCCGGAGACCTGCGGCAACCCTGAAACCGTTGCCGCTACCGCAAGACGTCGAGCCATTCATTGTTGAAGACGAGACTGGCAACCGTCACCGGGTCGCCGCTTTCGTTGCGAACGGTGACGGCGATGACGGCGCGATCACCCGCAGGCAGTTCGTCACGGGCCACATCCAGCAGGATGCGGGTCACCTCTTTCGAAATGTCCTCGCGCGATCTGAGCTCGGTGCCGTGCTCGTCGCGTGTGGGACCTTCGCCATTATGCAGATCGAAAAAATAGCGAGCCATGTTCTTTCCTGTGCGTCACAGGGGAAATTACAGATGAAGACAATTGTTCCCGAGGCCAGGCATTGATTCCTATAGAAAATACAGGTCGCATCGTCATGATCCCCTCTTTCGAACTCGGCGGACGAGCTCGTGATTGAAGCCCTGCTGCTCAACCTTGGAAGCCGCGATGTGCTGTCGACCGAGGAGGAAAACCGTCTCAGGTCGATCCTGGTCAAGGACCGGCACTTTGCTGCCGGAGAGGATATTGTCGCCGAAGGCAGCCGCCCGCCCTACAGCACGCTGCTGCTCGATGGTTTCGCTGCGCGCTACAAGGTGATGGCCGATGGCAGCCGCCAGATCACCGCGCTGCATGTCGCCGGCGATTTCGTCGACCTGCACGCCTTTCCCCTCAAGAAAATGGATCACGGCATCGTTGCGCTCTCGGCCTGTCATGTTGCTTTCGCCGATCATGGCGATCTCCGGGCGATCACCGAGCGCATGCCGCATCTGACCCGGCTGCTCTGGCTCGATACTCTGATCGATGGCGCCATTCACCGGGAATGGATCGTCGCCATGGGCCGGCGCTCGAAACGGGCTCAGATCGCCCACCTCGTCTGCGAGCTTTTCGTGCGCTTGCAGGTCGTCAAGCGGACGCGGGGCGCCAGCTTCCAATTTCCGTTGACGCAGATCGAGATGGCCGACGTGCTCGGCATTTCCGTCGTCCATCTGAACAAGACGCTGCAGGCGCTGCGGCGCGAGGGGGTGTTTACCTGGGAGAACCGGACGATCACCATCGTCGATTGGGAGCGCCTGCAGGAAATCGCCGAATTCGATCCCGCCTATCTCAGCATCCACAGTGAGCCGCGCTAAAGCGCCCGGGATTAAGCTTGCGTCATGCGGCGCCCCGTATGGCGTAACCGGGTCGCGCCAGCGCATTCCGATTGACAAACAGCGTATCGGGGCAGAACACCGTTCCGACCTTCCCAGAACTCCCAAGAAGGCTGGCGCAGCCGCGGCCTGCCGGTGACATCGCAATGGACATATCCCAAGGCCCGCGGAGCGTTCTTCGCCACCCAGGCTATCTGAACTTCGCTGCCTCCCGCGTGTTTTCCTCGCTTGCATTCCAGTCCATCGGCATTGCCATGGGCTGGATGATCTATGACCAGACGCATAGCGCCTTTGCGCTCGGCCTCGTCGGCCTCTGCCAGTTCCTGCCGATGGCGCTGCTGACCTTCGTCGTCGGCCATGTCGCCGACCGGTTCGACCGGCGGCGCATCGGCCTCGTCTGCCAGGTGATCGAGTCGGTGACGGCGCTGGTGCTGGCGGTTGCCACCTGGCAGCAACGGCTGACGCCAGCCGGCATTCTTGTCGCGGTCACGGTGCTCGGCGCCGTCGTCGCCTTCGAGCGGCCGACCATGGCGGCGCTGCTGCCGAATATCGTGCCGGCCTCGATGCTGCAAAAGGCGGTCGCAACCTCCACTTCGCTGATGCAGACGGCGCTGATCATCGGCCCGTCACTCGGCGGCCTGCTTTACGGGCTGAACCCGGTCGCGCCCTTTGCCGTGTCGGCGCTGCTCTTTGCCGTCGCGAGCGTCAACGTCATCTCGATCCGCATGCAATGGGCGCCTGCCAAGCGCGAGCCGGTGACGCTTGCCTCGGTCTTTGCCGGCGTCTCCTTCATCCGCAGCCGGCCGGTGATGCTCGGCACCATCTCGCTCGATCTCTTCGCAGTGCTGCTCGGTGGCGCAACCGCGCTGCTGCCGATGTTTGCCAGCGATATCCTGCATGCCGGCCCCTGGGGACTGGGCTTCTTGCGCGCCGCACCGGCGGTCGGCGCGCTCGCCATGTCGATCGTGCTGGCCCGCCGGCCGCTCGAAAGCAATGTTGGGCGCAAAATGCTTGCCGCCGTTGCGGTATTCGGCGTCGCCACCATCGTCTTTGCACTCTCCACCAATATCGCGCTTTCCGTCGCCGCACTGCTCGTCGTCGGCGCGTCCGATACGGTCAGCGTCGTCGTGCGCAGCTCGCTGGTGCAGCTTCTGACGCCGGACGAGATGCGGGGCCGCGTCAGCGCCGTCAACTCGCTGTTCATCGGCACCTCCAACCAGCTCGGCGAATTCGAATCCGGCATGATGGCGGCAGCCCTCGGTCCCGTCGCCACCGGCATCGTCGGCGGGCTCGGCACTGTTATCGTCGTGCTCCTGTGGGTGCGGCTCTTCCCCGACCTGACCAAGGTCAAGACGCTGCAGGGCTGATGCATGGCTGGTGCGTTGAAAGCAGCGGCGGCCGCCGTTAGGTTCGCCCGAAACATTATTCGGCGGGGACCGCGCGTGACGAAAGTTTTTCTATCCTGTGTGCTCGCGACCGTGTTCGCATCGGCGCCGATCGTGGCGCTGGCCGATTGGCAGGCTGTGGAAGAGGTGCGGCCCTATTCGATATCGGGAACGACCGGCGCCGAACTCTACGAATCGATCGGGGCGCGGGGGCCTGAAGCCGGCGCGAGCCGGGCGATCGCGCATACGACGTTCAAGCTGACATGGACCCGGAAATACGAACCGCAGGGCAATGCCTGCGTCATCATCACCAACCGGCCGAAGCTCATCATCACCTATACGCTGCCGAAGCCATCGGCAGCGCTGGCGCCTGCCGTTAGAAGCAGCTGGGATGCCTTCATTACGGGCGTGTACGCCCATGAGCGGGTGCATGGCGACACCATCAAGGCGATGGTCAGGGAAATCGAGGCGATGAGCATCGGCCTCACCGTCGCCGATGATCCCGACTGCAAGAAGATCCGGATCGAGCTGACGCGCCGCCTCGGCGAGATTTCCATGAGGCAACGCCAGAGCGGCCGCGACTTCGACAAGATCGAACTCGGCGACGGCGGAAATATCCAGCAGCTCATCCTCAAGCTGGTCAATGGGCCCTGATCGGGCCGAAGCGTGCCAAGGGAAGGCCGCTATGGCGTGTTGAGACTCAGGGCGTCCGGATCGTGCCGTCCGGGCTTGCCTGATCGACCGCGACCGGCAGGTGTTGCGCGAGGATATTCGCCACCTGGTCCGTCGGCACGCCAAGCTTCTGCGCAAGCGAGACGAGATATTCGTTCGAGAGTGCGGAACGGATTTCGTCTGGGGTGATCGGCTGGTTTTCGCCACGCCCGAGCCAGGAATTGACACGCGACCCGAGGCCGGCGTCGTTCAGTTTCGTCACCACGCCGTCCAGGCCGCCGAATTGGGAAAAGGCATCGGACATCAGTCCGCCGAGGCCGCCCGGATGGTTGCTGATCGCCTTGCTCAGCATGCCGCCCAAATTATCAAAGAGACTCATCGCATCCTCCGTGTAGATCGTGATCGGCGCCGCCGCGTGGCGACGCCTGTGATAGCCGAGCGAAAAGACGTCAGGACTTGAGTTTGCTGTTGCAGATGCTGTAATAGCCGCCGCCCTTCTTGATCCAGGTGAGGCCGCCCAGGCTGTCATTGGCCTTGTCGGTTTTGTATTGATCGAGACAGGTATGCATTCTCGCCTTACCCGGGGTCTCGCTTGCGTATTTCGCCGAGACCTTGGTGGGGAAGACCACGCCCTTCGGAGCCTTGGTCGTGGTTGCCGGCGGTTCGGATGCATTGTCCGTATTGGCCATCGTCGGCTCTTCGTTCTTGGCATCGCCCGCAGCAGGTGCTGTGGCCGCAGGTGCTGCCGCGGCATCGGTTCCGCACTGCGCCTTACGGAAATCGTTCCACTTCATTCCATTCAGGCTGTTGGCCGCTTGTGCCGCTTTGTATTTGGCGCTGCATTCGTTCATCGTCAGCGCATTCGCGTGAGACGCGAAGGTAAATGCTCCGATACCAAGGGCGACGGCTGTTCCGATAGAAGCAAGTTTGATCATGAATACATCCTCCAAGAGCTGTATTGATGTCGACGCCTGAACGCGGGCACACGCCGCGTAGGCGGGTGCTGTCAGGTAACATTAGATCGCGGAGCAATACTGTCAAATTTTAGGCGTTCATTATATAAGTGGAGAATAAATCAGTAAATTTCGATACAGCCGTGTTGCCAGCCCGCTTTCGATCGGGTGAACGGTCGGTCGGTCTGGAACTACCCGACTGGTCTCCTATTTCTCCCGTCAGCGTGAGATAGATGGAGGAGGCGTGCAATGTCCTATGTCGATGGTTTCATCGTGGCGGTGCCGAAGGAGAATATCGAAGCCTATAAGGAATTCTCGGCCTTCGCCGGGTCGATCTGGAAGGAATATGGCGCGCTCGAATATGTCGAATGCATCGGCGACGACGTGCCCTATGGCACGCTGACCTCCTTTCCTCGCGCCGTGCAAGCCAAAGAGGACGAGGTGGTGGTGTTTTCCTGGATCGTCTACCGGTCGCGGCAGGAGCGCGACGATATCAATGCCAAGGTGATGGCCGATCCCAGGCTCAAAGGCGACCAATGGCAGATGCCGTTTGATGGCAAGCGGATGATCTATGGTGGCTTCGAGACGCTGCTCAGGCTCTGATGCCGGCGCTCCCGCTTTTCGAGGCATTGACTTGGCCGCCATGACGCGCCAACTCGCGGGGATATCACTCCGAGACGGGAGAGCGCCTTGCCCCAGACGGTCCTTACACTAGCCACACGTGGGCAGGGACTTTACGAATTCACCGACCAGGCGAAGGCCTTCGTCAGAGCGGCTGGGCAGGAGGAGGGGCTTCTCACCGTCTTCGTGCGGCACACTTCCTGTTCGCTGCTGATCCAGGAAAATGCCGATCCCGACGTACAAACCGATCTTCTCGCCTTCTTCCGCCGCCTCGTGCCGCCGGCCTCCGATCCCGCGATGGGCTGGGTCGTGCATAGGGCCGAGGGGCCGGACGACATGCCGGCGCATATCAAGGCGGCGCTCACTCAGGTGTCGATCGGCATCCCCGTCGCGAGGGCGCGGCTGATGCTCGGCACCTGGCAGGGCCTTTATTTGTTCGAACATCGCGACCGGCCGCACCGGCGCGAAATCGTCCTGCATCTCAGTGCCTGAAAGGATTAATCCTTCTGAATGAGAACTGAATGCGCGGTTCGAACGCCATTCAGTTTGCAGCGTTTACTGTCGAGACAATCCCTGAAGGGAGAGTTCGAGCATGTCGCGCAATTACGACATGCGTAAAAACAAAGAACAAATCGACGGAGACGCCCCATGACGCATTTGCTCGCCAAAGCCTCGCTTGCCGCATTGCTCGCCCTCTGCTCCATTCCGGTCACGGCTTCGACCGCGGCAGCCGCAGGGCAGCAGACGAACCTCGTCGTCGAAGCGCAATACCATCGTCCGATCCGCGGTTGCTCGCCGATGCATGCGGTGCGCAAGGCGCGCGACTTCGGCCTGCGCGATGCCCGCATCACCCGCATGTCGCCGCGCGTCGTCGTCGTTGCGGGGCGTGAGCGTCGCGGCTGGGACAGGATCACCTTCGCAAATGTCCGCGGCTGCCCGCTGATCCGGCGCTGAGGACTGAGCCGGCAAGCACCGACACGGCGCTTGCCGGCCGCTTTTGCCTTGACGGCGACACTTTCACTTGTCTCTTCTCTAGCCCGTATGGGTGATTCCCAAATGACGCTTCGGCGGAATGCGGAGTAATAGGCGGGCGGCTCGGCCGCACCGACTTTCAAACGAAAGGTTTTTAAATGATGCAGTTTTTGGCAAAGGCGGGTCTTGCCGCCATGCTGACAGCCGGCACCCTTGCCGGCACGATGGCGCCTGCCGCCGCGCAGTTGAATATCATTATCGGCGATCAGGATCGTGATCAGCCGCGGGATTACCGCCGTCCGCCGCCCGGCTACGACCGTCCGCCTCTGGGCTACGATCGCCGGCCGCGCGGTTGCGATCCGCGTCTCGCTGAAGATATGGCCCGCGATTTCGGCTTCCGCCGCGCCCGCGTCGTCGACGTCACGCCGCGCCGCGTCATCGTCCAGGGCTGGACACGTCGCGGCCCCGACCAGATAAGCTTCGGCAACGTCCGCGGCTGCCCCGCTCTGCGTCGCTGATATCGACTAGAATACCGACCGCCTTTGCCAGTCTCCCGGATCGGCAAGGGCGGTTTTCTTTTTGTGTAATTCTTTGACAGCGCCGCGCGTCTGAAGGACACGCGGCGCTGTCATGCTTACTGATCGATGGCGAAGGTCACGGTGACGCTGACATTGTAACTGTTCTCGCCGCCCTGGACGGGAACGGCAGCGTCGGAAGCTTCCTTCATCATCGTGGCGCGATAGGCGGGCTGCGGCATCGGGCGAGGGACGTTCTCGTTGATCTCGATGATCCGGCCGAGCTTGACGCCAGCGGCTTCGCTCAGCGTCTTCGCCTTCTTGACGGCCTCGGCGACGGCATTCTTGCGCGCCTGTTCGAGGGCTGCTTCCGGCTTGTCGTTGGTGAACTGGATGTCGCCGCCCTGGTTGATACCGAGGGTGACGGACTGGTCGATCACCTGGCCGAGTTTGGCGAGATCGCGCAGCCTGACGGTGACCGAATTGATGGTCTGGTAGCCGATCAGCTGCGGCTGCTGTTGCTGGCCATCGACCGGCTGCGGATAGTTATATTGCGGCTGGATGGAAAAGCCTGAGGTTTGTAGATCGCGCTCGGCGATGCCGCCGTCCTTCAGCGCCTTAAGCACCTCGTTCATCGCCTTGTTGTTCTCGTCGAGCGCTTCGCGGGCGGTTTTCGCCTGCTTGACGACCGCGAGATTGACGACAGCCATATCGGGAGCGATGGCCGATTCGCCATCGCCCGTCACCGAGATCACCGCCTCGCGCGGCTTTGCTTCCTGCGCCAATGCGGGCGCTGCGCTGCCAAGCGGCAGAGCCAGAAGGGCAGTCATCAGAATAGTTTTGGAGAGAATCGGCGCCATGTTTCATTCCCTAGTTGTCGTTTCCCGGAACCACTTTCTGTCGGTTGATTGTGAAGCTATTGCGGCGGAAAGGAAGGGCGGAGGCGCATCGGGAGAAAAATGTGCGGGATGCGTGGGTGGAACTCAAAATCCGTTCAGCGGTCGGCTGCAACATTCGGCTCAACAGGGAGTGAAAGAGAACGCGTCCTGTGCTGGCGAGTAACGGAGAGTGTGCCGTGTCAGCCCCCTCTGCCCTGCCGGGCCCGGGGTCGAGCCGCGGGTCTCGACCCGTCCTTCGGACCCCCACGGGTGGGGAGATTGGCTGGGCGCACGGGTTTCCCCAGACAATTGGCGTCGCAGAACGACGCAACGGAAGAGAGGTAGGAAGGCCTAGCCACTTGCCGATCTCCCCACCTGTGGGGGAGATGCCCGGCAGGGCAGAGGGGGCCGACCACGGCACACCCTCTCCATCCTGGGCACGGTTTTCACCGGCTTGGTCTGCAGTTCCACGGTTTCGCAGGCGCCGAAGGCCGGCCTGTCGACTGGTCCTAGTTCCGGAAGGAATTGCCTATTTCTTGATCAGAAGCCGCAGACGGCTTCGCGGCGCGCTTTATGCGCCGAAATCATCCATAAACGACGGATGGATCGCAGGCTTGCGCTCTTCGCGCGCGTCGCGAAAACGCTGGGGAACCGCACCGAGACCGGTCACGAAACGGGTCAGGAGATTGCGGTTGAAAAGTTTATGCAGGGCACTCATGGCAGTTCACTCATTCTTTTTTTTGTTAGCCGGCAGCATATATTTTGCCCAAGCTGCCATCGCAATGGGCAATTTTACATGACAGTTATGCGACAGTGCATGGCTCGGAGGCAGGTGAAAGGCGATCACATTGGCGTTAGGCGGGGCCGCCGAGGCGGCCAACCGCTCTAAATCCTCACAAACACCCGTCATCGCGTGGTAGATTGCCCTCTTGGGCTGAAATCACGCCCTTCCGAAGGAGACGCTCAGATGAACCGATTTTTCGCCTTTATCGCGACCGGAACGCTGATCAGCCTTGCAACGATCACGTCGGCCTGCACGTCGTCCGGAAGCCTCGACCAGACCTCTTCGATCGGCGACGGTTACTATCACGAGAGTCGCCCGCTCAACCCGGCCTGCGGGGGCGGGTTCAGACCTAGCGACGGGCGTTCTTGTAGTTATTAGGAAGAGTCCTGAGCACCATGTCGTTGGACGAAGTCAGTCTGATGCTGTCGTGGCGGTAGCCTATGTTTCGCCCCACATCGCCCCTATGGCCCAATCCACGACTGGCTTCCCATGGACCGAGCAAGCGGAGATTGTTGGGCAATTACAGCCAACTGCCTGCAGCCGGCGGCTCCACTTTTCCGTCTGACAAGCATGCCGTGCCGAAAGATGCGGCACCGACCAATGGAGCTATCACGGCACTGGCGTCCGCATTTCCAGCGCTAATAGCTGCACGGACGATCGTTGCCGAATCCATTGCGGCAGGCGGGCCGGAGAGCAAAGTCAGCGCTGTGAGAGGTATACCCGACCGAGCCCGTTTGCACCGAGTCATGTGAGCTCGTGGTGCAGGACGATGCCGACATGGAGATGACGAAGACGGTTGTCATGGCTGCCAATAGTTTGCGAGTTTGTAGCATGTGACCATCCAGCATTGCCCAAAGAGTGTCCTTGTATTCCTGACAACTAGGGTCGATGTGGCATTCCGATAACTGTGCTTGTCGATCAAGATTTCGTTATTTGTTGACAAACCTTCGCCAGCTTCACCCGAGGGCTAAGCCTAACCCGGAAAACCTGTTGGGGAGGCCATTGGCTCTCCAAATAGCCACTCTAGGAAACGCCGCCGCCGAGATAGTCGGTTTTCCGGCTTGGGCCGTGCCGCAATGAACATCACCGCCTTGGACGCCTGCTTGGCGTCCAAAATTATCACTCAGTGAAGCCCTTGCAGTCTGTTCCGCCGCTCTGCCAGCAGTTCATTTTGAACCAGATTCCTGGCATTGTCCGAAAGACCATTCGGCCCGAACAGACCAAGTTCGGTAAACCGCGCTTCGATTTCCTTCGGAATGCTATCCGCTTCGTGTTGGCAGAGGCGCACAAGCCACTTCCATTCGTCGCTAGTCATATCCCTGTGCACGACCATGAATTGCTACCCCTCCCGAGAACAACGACATCCATTAATAAGTACCACAACTTCTATCGAAAGGCAGGTGGCTCGGCGATCAGGCTGATCATGCGCGTATCAATCCGCAAAGCGCTGCCGAACTCGAGGTTTCCGATCATTCTCGGTAAGTCTCCACCAGCCGATAGTTGGCAAACCGTAAGTGATAGGCGGTCTAGACGCTGCCTCCGACGAGACAAATCTCTCGCCAAGTAATCGGCTACGGAGGACAGTAACTATGCCCGAGACGGCGGTCCGGCCATTTAAGCTTCTTGACCAATATGTTCGCGAAGTGCGCTCTCCAAGTCCACCGGGAGCGACATTGGAAGGGTGACGCGGGTTGCTTCCCCTATCACCTCGAAATCGTATTCATCCGGGATCCGATCGAACACCGAAGACCTATTGCCAGTATAGTGCGTTAAAACCTCCAATACCTGATCTACCCCGCACCAGGAGGTTTCACCCAGTGAAGGCAACTGATCGTCAAATGGCCGAGGCGCGGCAAACATTTTGTGTGATCCGGGAAACCAGCGACCAACGACCAGCGTATCGTCGATGTGGCTCATGTAGTAGGCAGCGTCAATTTTGCTGAAAGTGTTGCCGACACGCGAAACATTGTCCACATCCTTACGAACGTCATTTTGCTCGCCGACATCCCAATAGTCGCGAAATACGATTAGCACACGATCCAAATTGACGAATGAATGATTCGCACTTCCTATGAATTCAAATGCGCCTCCAAACGCATGGTCGAGATGGTGGCCTTGGCGTTGTTGTCCAAGGAGCAAACGCGCTTGAGTGGCTAATGTGCGTTTAAAGACGGTTAGACCGTCCGTCTCGGCGGCGCTGTCCAAATCCAGGATCTCTCGGAATGTCTGCGCCCCGGAACCCGCAACCGAAATTACGCCGTCCTTCTCCTGGGCGATTTTCTGCATGTTGTGGCTGAATCCTGCCAAACCTCCATCACATATAAATGCGTTGACGAACCAGGCTGATGCTCGATCAGTCGGAAGTCCCGCTTTATTCAAGATAGTTTTTAGATCCTCCAGCGATAAAGGTTTATCGAGCGGCGCCGCGTAAAGATATCGAAGAGCTTTCTCAAAATTTGCCATCGGCCCGCTCCACCCGAAGACGATATGAGGGCCGATCGTGAAAACCTTCCTTGCTAGGCCAGCAACCCAGAGACCACTTCCATCCAGCTGCTCGGTTTCATTGGGGAGGTCTCGTGTGGGTATGGGCGTGTCTTCGTATGTTTTCTTCGGGGTGGTGACCAACGTGTCTCCAAACGCAAAGTAGGTCTGCCTCCACTTGAAGCTCGCGATCAACGTCATCGTTCATACACCCCCAGTGATATTGCGGATTGCCTCTCTGGCCATTCCGTTTCGAGTGGCGATCTATATTGGAAATTGCTGTCTGTGACGATCACTACATGGTCAAACGACCATCGCAATTTTTCGGGGCGGAATGACATTGAGGATGGTTTGAGGCAGCTTCAAACGAGCTTTAAGAGGGCTTCAACAGATGTCCAAAAATTCCGGAACCTCGTGTCAAAATTCCGGAATTTCGCGTCCGGCTACACCTAAAATTTATGAAAATTCAAAACCTTAGGATGGTGGTGGGCCCGGAGGGACTCGAACCCCCAACCAAGCGGTTATGAGCCGCCGGCTCTAACCATTGAGCTACAGGCCCTTGACGCCGGTGGTGGGCGCCTTGGCGCCGGAGGCCGGCGCCTGGATGCCGGGGCAATGGTTCCCACAGCATCGGTTCGCTCTAACGCAAATTGCAGGGAGCCACAAGCGCAGAGCGCAAGCATCTGTGGACGGTGCATCTTTCGTGGGCGCCGGTACTGGAACCTTCTCGCGCGGGCGGCAATTACAGAGATTGGATTCGATGAAGAGGGCGGTCGCAGATGGTGGCGTTGAACAGTGCCGTGGTGCTTATCGTCGAGGACGAGCCGCTGATCCGGTTCACTGTCCTCGATGTGCTTGAAGATGTCGGCCATGTGGCGCTGGAGGCGGCAAATGCCGATGAGGCGTTGGTGGTGCTGAAGGGCAGGCAGGATGTCGATATCCTGTTCACCGACGTCAACATGGCAGGTTCGATGGACGGGATCCAGCTTGCCAAGCGGGTGAGGGCGATGCGGCCGAATATCGGCATCATCATCACCTCGGGCATGGTGCGGCTGGACCCCATGGCGCTGCCGGCCAACACCGCCTTCCTGCCGAAGCCCTACATGCACGACGCGCTGATCTCGACGATCGCTTCGCTGATGACGTGACTGGATTGCTTGGTGATAGGACTTCCCCATGACATGACTGGGCGCGCAGCCGCAAAACGGGGACGGTTTTGCGGCTGCGCGCGAGGCGCCGGGAGACATGCTGGTCTTCGGGCGTGCGGAGGGGGTCGCGCCCTCAGCTGAAGCTGCTCTTCAGCGCCTCGTTCTCGTGGTGAGCCTTCTTTTCGTAGATCGTGAACAGCGCCATCGAGAGGAGATAGGAGAGGAAGGGATCCCCTATCTGCGTGGCAATGTCGCGGGAGGCGAGCACGTGGCGCTCCAAGGCGCCGATATCTTTCTGTATTGCGGTTTCAGCGAGGCGGTTCATGCTGCCATCTCCAGGAATTGGGTCACGACCGAGCGGGCCGGCACGTGTCTGATATAAAGGGGTAGGGTCAGGCCGAGGGCGGCGCGCATCTTGCACAGCACGCGGTCCGACACCTCGAAGGCGCCGCAGCAGACGGGATACTTGCCGTAACCGTCTGCGCGGCCGAGTTCTTCCACTTCGGCGCCGGCACGTTTGTAGACGCGCTTGAGATAGGGCTCGTAGTTGGAAATCATCGTGTGGATGCCGTGATCGAGCGCGCATTCGCAAAGCGCCAGCAGCATCATCGAGAAGGCGCGGCCGGCGTCGATATTCGGGAAATCCCTGGCGATCGCCTCCTCATCGATGCACATGCGCGTGCCCTCCCAGATGCCCGGCGCAATGAGATTGGCGGCATCCGGAAAAGTCTCGCGGAAGACATCGTAGAGAAGGGTCGGGCCGGTCGTCGGCATCAGGCGCATGCCGCCATAAAGACGGGTGCGGCTGTCGTTGCACCAGACGAGATAGGCGGGAGCGAGCGCATCGTAGCTGTCGCGCTCGTAAGGGCCGACGACGGGAACGTCCCAGCCGAGCGTATCGGCGAAAACCTGCTTGCGCAGGCGAAACATCTGATCAAGTACGGCAGCGTATTTCTGATATTCGTGAGCCTGAATGATTACAAACATCTTGCCCTCCAGCGTTTGCAAGTTCGTGGAG
This sequence comes from Rhizobium sp. NZLR10, assembly GCF_019685125.1. Lineage (NCBI taxonomy): Bacteria > Pseudomonadati > Pseudomonadota > Alphaproteobacteria > Hyphomicrobiales > Rhizobiaceae > Rhizobium > Rhizobium sp. NZLR10. The sequence continues at coordinate 61,571 of NZ_JABDWE010000003.1, forward strand.
AGCAGAATGGTTCAGACGGGCCGGATCGGAAATTCCCTCAGATGGGCCCCCTCAGATGAGGGGGGCAGAGCATGTCGCGCAAAACTGTGCCGCGGTTTTGCGACAACGACATGCGCCAAACGACGACCTGGCGCACCGGCCCGAAAATCGGAAACGATTTTCGGAAAGCACGATGCGAGGATTCGAAGTTACAGCATCCTTTGCCCGTCTCAAAAGACGCGCGACGCGCTTCAGGGATTGATGATGCGCAATTGCACGGCCCGCGAGGCGGCGGCCGAGATCGTGGCGCAGCCGAGCTTGAAGCGGGCGGTCTTCAGATAGTCGCGCGTCGTGTGCTCGGAAATGCCCAGGATGACCGAGATATCCTTGTAATCCTTGCCCAGCGCCGTCCAATGCAGGCACTCGATTTCGCGCGGCGACAATGCCGGCACCGGATCGTTCTCACCGTGCAGCTCGTAGACCGCCTTGCGATGGATCAGATGGGCGATCTCGATCCATTCGGTGCGGCAGCGGCGGACCAGCTCGGTCCATTCGTCGACCGGTATGCGGGCATTCACCGACAGAAGCGCGCGGCGCTGCGCCTTGTCGGCGACGGGAATGGAGTAGCCGTTGCCGCCAATGCCGTGCTTCTGGGCGTCGACAAGCATGGCATAGGCCTCCGGCGTCGGCTCGACCTCGCTCCAGTCGAACGGCAGCTGGCGTTCGAAGCCCTGCTTGACGATCGGATCGACCCTCACATAGCTGTTCAGGAGATAACGCGAGACCCAGGCATCCGGATAGGTGGTGCGCACGAAGGGCGAATCGATCTTGCTGGCGATCGTCTGGGCGAGGTGGTAGGTGACGAAATCGAGGCCATATTCCGCCTGCAGAACGCGGATGGCGCCATCTACATTGGCCGCAGCCTTGATCTGTTCGAAAGCCGACTCGAACTTTTCGCTATAGGTATTCTCAGTCATTTCCACTGCCCCAATTCCCTCAATCCTACCGCGAGGACCGTCATAAATACAAGGCATCCCCACATATGCGGGGAATGACAATCCAGGCTCCGTCTGCTAGCGCCTTTCCACGAGGAGACCTCATATGGACAGCAGAAGACCATTCGAGATTGCCGAATGCCAACAGGCCGCCAAGGGCCTGAAATCCAGCTGGCAGGACATGGCAGGCTCCGAAGCGCTGATCCGCGCGCTCGTTGCCGAACGCAATGGCGACACGCCGCTGGCGCTGTTCTGGACCGAGGTCCACCGGGCGCTTTGCGTGGAAAACAACGCTTTCTGACATGGCCTGCCCTGGCGGGCGTTTCAGGCTTTTCCCGATATTACAGGATCGGCCGGGCACCGGAATTGGTGCCGCGGCGAGATAAAATCCGTGTCCCGCGAGTGACCACGTTTCATTCTTATCCGTTTCCGATTTTGCGAAGAAAGTGTCGAGCGGCAATGTCGCAGGCGGGTAAGCGGAAAGCCCGTATTCCATGGATTTGTGTCAATATGCTTGATGAAGCGTTTCCAGTGTCCGGGGAAGCGGTTGCACTGTGCCATTGCGGACCCTCCCGCGCGACAGACGCGCTACACCCTCGTTCCGCTCAGGCAAGCCGCGGCATCTCTCCGCCCTCATCCTGAGGTGTCCCGCAGGGGCCTCGAAGGACGAGGCCGGCCACCGCTATCTCCTCCGGTAATGGGAGCTGCGGCTATCACCCGCCCCCGCCCTTCGAGGCTCCGGCCTCTGGCCTGCGCACCTCAGGATGAGGGCTGGTCGTGGTGCCGTGTGGCTAGTGGGTGATCGGAGTGCTTTTGGCTTGGTCGACGGATCTCAGCTTCGCTCCGCCCTCCGGTGAGGCTGGCCGCGCCCTCTCTCCGCCATCATCCTGAGGCGCCCCGCAGGGGCCTCGAAGGACGAGGTCGGCCACCGGCCACGCGCGCTCACTTGGCCTCGACTGGCCCGCGTTTGGACAATTCCGGCAAGGCCTCGTAATCCATGGCAATCAACGCCTCCTTCTTACGGCGGGACCAGCCCTTGATCTGCCGCTCGCGGGCGATGGCGTCGATGATGCGGTCATAGGTTTCGGTGAAGACGAGTTCGACCGGGAGGCGCTTGGCAGTGTAGCCGTCATAGGTCCCGGCATTGTGCTCCCAGACACGCGCCTCGATCTCCTGCTTGGTGAGGCCGGTGTAATACGAGCCGTCGCTGCAGCGGAGGATATAAACGGTGACTTCCATGGTGGAAGGCTAGCATGGGGAGCGAGTGGGCAGCAATCGTGCGGCGCCGTGAGTGCCCCGCCACCCGCCCTCGTGGTTCGAGACGGCCCTGCGGGCCTCCTCACCATGAGGGCTAGTTGTTGCGCCCTGCTGCCAGACTATCGGAGGCACGGCGGCCTCCGGTGAGGCAAGCCGCACATCTCTCCGCCCTCCTCCTGAGGTACCCCGCCCGGGGCCTCGAAGGACGAGGCCGGCCACTGGCGATTAATGTGGCGATGTGGATGAGGCTGCGGGCCTCCTCACCATGAGGGCTAGCTGTTGTGCCTGCTGTTAGACTATCGGCGGCAAGCGCCGCGTTCTCCGATGAGGCAAGCGCGCCTCTCTCCGACCTCATCCTGAGGTGCCCCGCAGAGGCCTCGAAGGACGAGGCCGGCCACAGGGGGCTTCTTGGCAAGGGATGCGCTCCGCAGAAAAGATCAGCCGACCTTTGTCGATGGATTGGCCCAGTCCTGGCATGGCATTTCCGGCCGCTGCGGCTTCGGGCGAAACTTCACCAGCACCTCGCGGCCATCAACGGAGGCCTGGGTGCGTTCCAGCGCATTGCGTTCGGCAACCGCCTGGCGCCAGTGATCGTCATCACGTCCTTGCGGGCGGCCCTGTTCTTCCCAGATCGCGTAAGCTCTTTTGCTGATCCATTCGTGGCGTCTGTTGCTCATCTATTCATTCCATTCGTTAAAGGTGTTTATTCCGCAATTCTGTCATGAGTAATTGGTCTGTCGTGGCGAACCGGCAGGCGGCGCTTGGCGGCCATCAGCAGGTCGAGTTCGATCGAGGAGGGGCCAAAGCGGGTGAACAGGCTTTCGGCCTGATCGCTCAGCAGGCCATATTTGGAAGCGAATTCATCAAGGCTGTAGGGCCGGCCGCGCAGGATCCTGCTTCGGCGCTCCGGTTCACGGATTTGCGTCATTGGTGATTACCCCAGACTGTTTTTCAAATGTGAGAACAAAACAGATTACAGCGACAAAAGTTCCGTGAATTTTCAGCGTTTTTTCGCGCGGTCGTGCCATTGCGGGGCAATCTGGAGCTGCGACATAGATTTTCAAGAACGGTCGGCGCGGGGAAAATTTCAACTAAAAAATGCAAGAATATCAGCGCGTTATGGAATTCGCTTCCGGGATCGCCGATAAATGGGCTTTACCCCGGCGCGTTAGTCTATAGAATCAATCGTGTTAATCGGTTCGCAGGGGCAGCAAAAACGTTCCGTTCCCCGCGTTGGCGCGACCGATACCGGAGGACTTTGGCTTCAACCCATCAAGAGGAGACAGACATGATGAATGCCCTGCCGCCACTTCATGACGGCCATGCGCCGTTTACCCTCCAGCAGCTGTTTCGCGAAGCGCTCTATGCCTTCGAGGAATGGGACAGCGAACTGACCGAACCGATCGTGACTTACGAAGGACGGGTCATCCCCATCGGCTTCGTTTTCGAAGCGATGCGCGAATGCACAGATATCGTGCCGATGAATATCGTCGGCGCAGTTACCGAACGGCTCACCAAGCCGTGGGAGGGCGAAGGCCCGCTCGACCAGATGACTTTCTCGACGGCGGCGCGTGTCATGCGCGTGCTGGTGCGCAAGCGCCTTCTTGCCAATGGCACGGTTGATCTCGTCGCCGTTTCGGCTCGCACCGCCGAAGAACAGAACCGCGACTGACTGGATGAGGATCGCGGCCATGGCCGCGATCCTTTTCCGCTTCCTGGCGGAACCTCGCCCATTGCCAGCCGTTTTACCGGCAGGCCCGCCGCCAGTGCGGGTGAGGAATGAGCATCATGCTGAAATCCATCGTTCATGAAATCATCGGCGCTCCGCGGCGCGCGCCGGAGCTTCCGCAATCGCTCGAGCAGTTTCGCGACAGAAAGCGCGTGCTGATCATCTTCGCCGATGCGCAGGACGACCGCGCCGTCATCCAGGACGATTGGCTGCGGAACGCGCATATGCGTCTCATCGAGGAAGATGTCGAGGTTTTCATCATTGCCGGCGGCGGTGCTTTCTCGCTGTTCGACGACGGCTCCGAACTCGATGCCGACGATGTCAGAGAGCGGCTGCAGGGGCCGCCATCCGGCGCGTTCGGGCTGATCCTGGTCGGCCGCGACGGCGCCGTGAAGCTGCGCTCGAGCGAGCCGCGGACCGCCGAGGATATCTTCGCGGCCTTCGAAATGCTGCCGAAGCAGACGCCTTGGTAGTGTTTCGACCCTCCGCTTGACGCGACACGGAGTGTGGCGAAAGCCGCGCGTCCGACGTCTTTGCCTGCTTATCGCTCGGCGGGCACCGTTAAAGTTCGAAAGCTTCCTTGAGGCCGAGGCTCTTGCGTTCGCGCAGGTCGAGATCGCCCTCGATATGGGCGATGTGATGCAGCATCAGCTCGCAGGCGCGGTCCAGTTCGGTGCTTTCGATTGCCGAGATGATCTCGCCGTGTTCGGAATGGCCGCAGCTCGAGGCGGTCGACTGGCCGTAAAGCGCGATCACCAGGGACGAGCGGGCAACGAGCTCCTCCATGAAGCGCTGCATGATCGCATTGCCGGATATGACCGCCAGCATCAAGTGGAAATCGCCGGATGCCTTGATCTCGGCGCGGCGCGCCGTCTGGCCACGCTCGCCCATCAGCCGGCCCTCTTCCAGCAACAGCTCTCTCAGATCTCTGACGTCATCCGGGGTGATCCGCGCCGCTGCCTCACGCAACAGGCCGGGCTCGACCAGGCGGCGGGCTGAGAAAATCTGGCGGGCTTCTTCAGGCGAGGGATAGGCAACGAAGGCGCCGCGGTTCTTTTCGACGTTGACGAGGCCCTCATAGGAGAGCGCCTGCAAAGCGGCGCGGGCGAGCGTACGGCTGACATTGAAAAGATTGCCGACATCGCTTTCGGAAAGCTTGGTGCCGGGCGAAAGCCTGCGTTCGACGATTGCCTCGCGAATGGCGTCGCGGATCTGTTGCGCGCCGGTTTCGGCGGGTTCTTCGGCCTGCTGAGCCGTGGCGGCGGATTTCATGAAATCATTCCCTGATGGCGGGCAAACCATATCCGGCTTCGCGGCAAAAGTTAAATGATTTTGTGCCCGAAATGCCGGTTAAATTGTATACGATTTTTTGCAAAAATTGAGCACGATAGCCTAAATCATGTGCAGACACTGTCGTGCTCAAAATTCTCCTCATGGATCTGTCGTCGGCAAAATCTTTGTTTCACAAGAGCTTGGCGCGGCGTGAGGGAATCTGGCACGGCGGATGCATCGGCTTTTCCGAACAGGGGAAGCATGATGTCGAAAGCGGCAGAGATCGATTTAGTATCCGTTTCGAAGGTCTACGGCGCGACGACGGCGGTCGATGAGATCAGCCTGAAGATTCCGGCCGGCTCCTATTGCTGCTTCCTCGGCCCGTCGGGTTGCGGCAAGACCTCGACGCTGCGGATGATCGCCGGCCACGAGAGCATCTCGTCGGGCGATATCCGGCTCGGCCATACAGTCGTCACCGATTTTCCGCCGGCCAGGCGCGGCACGGCGATGATGTTCCAGTCCTACGCGCTGTTCCCGCATCTCGACCTGATCGACAACGTCGCCTTCAGCTTGAAGATGAAGGGCGTCGACAAGGCGGAACGGCGGGCCAAGGCGCTCGAGATGCTGAAGCTGATGCAGATGGAGTCCTATGCCGTTAGGCGCCCGGCCCAGCTTTCCGGCGGCCAGCAACAGCGCGTGGCGCTGGCGCGCGCGCTGATCACTGACCCGGAAGCGCTGCTGCTCGACGAGCCGCTGTCGGCGCTCGATCCGTTTTTGAAGATCCGCATGCGCGCCGAGCTCAAGAAACTGCAGAAGTCGCTCGGCATTACCTTCGTGCACGTCACCCACAGCCAGGAAGAGGCGATGGCGCTCGCCGATGTCATCGTCATCATGAATGACGGAAGGATCGAGCAGGCCGCGGCACCGCGCGAAATTTTCGAAAAGCCGGCGACCGCCTTCGTCGCCCGGTTCATGGGCGATCACAACGTGCTCACCGGCCGGGTAACGTCGAGCGAGAACGGCGTACTCGTCATGAGCGTGCCGGAGGGGCAGAGCTTTTCGGTGCGTGGAACGGGCAGGGAGATCGGAGAGCCCGTCGATATCGGCATCCGCACCGACCGTGTCCGCTTGCAGGTGGCGACCGAATGGACGCTCGGCTTCGACGGGATCGTCTCCAACATCGAATATCGCGGCTCTTCGGTGAAGATCACCGTTATCGGCGCCGGCAGCGACGATTTCACCGTCATTGCCGACGATAGCGACTATTTCGCCCGTCCGGTCGCCGTCGGCGACGCCGTCTCACTCAGCTGGGCGCTCGAGGATGCCGTGCTGCTCGGCCGCGCTTCCGCTTGAACCACCATCGACAACCAACCTTGCCCATCCAACAAAAAGGGGAACTGGCATGACGACTGAAACCACATCGACCAAGGCGGAAAAGGGTCTTTCCCGCCGCACCCTGCTGAAGACGGGTGCTGCCGCCGTCGGCGCCATTGCCGGCTCCGGCGCCATCACCGGCTTCCCGACAATCTGGGCGAAGACGAACATCACGCTTCGCCAGTTCGGCACCGGTGTTTCGAACATCAATGCCATCGCCGAGAAGTGCAAGGCCGACCTCGGCATCACGCTGGAGATGACGGCGACCGATTCCGATGCCGCCGCCCAGCGCGCCGTCACCCAGCCTGACAGCTACGACATCGCCGACATCGAATACTGGATCGCCAAGAAGGTGTTTCCAACAGGCGTGATGCAGCCGATGGACGTCAAGAAGCTGAAATATTACGACAAGATCGTGCCGCTGTTCATCAACGGCAAGCTGAAGGCAGACAGCGTCATCGCCCAGGGCACGGCGCCGCACACGGTCGGCTTCGTCGAAGCGCAGGGTTCCAAGAAATTCGCCAAGGAGCCGACGCAGTGGATGACGATGGTTCCAACCATCTACAATGCCGACACGCTCGGCATCCGCCCCGACCTCACCGGCCGTCCGATCACCAGCTGGGCCGATATTCTCGACCCGGCTTTCAAGGGCAAGACCGCGATCCTCAACATTCCGTCGATCGGCATCATGGATGCGGCGATGATCATGGAAGCCTCCGGCAAGATCAAATATGCCGACAAGGGCAACATGACCAAGGAAGAGATCGACAAGACGATCGAATTCCTGATCAAGACCAAGGCCGACGGCCAGTTCCGCGCCTTCTGGAAGTCGTTCGACGAGTCGGTCAACCTGATGGCCTCGGGCGAAGTCGTCATCCAGTCGATGTGGTCGCCGGCCGTCGCCGCCGTCCGCTCCAAGGGCATCGCCTGCACCTTCCAGCCGCTCAAGGAAGGCTATCGCGCCTGGGGCGGCGGTCTCGGCCTTGCCTCGCATCTCAAGGGCGCCCAGCTCGATGCGGCTTACGAATACATCAACTGGTACACGTCCGGCTGGGTCGGCGGCTACCTCAACCGCCAGGGCTACTATTCCGCTGCCATGGACACCGCCAAGGAATTCATGTCGGCCGACGAATGGGGCTACTGGATCGAGGGCAAGCCGGCCCAGGGCGACATCCTGTCTCCCGAGGGCAAGGTCATGGAAAAGGCCGGCGCCGTGCGTGACGGCGGCTCGTTCGAAACCCGCATGGGCGCCGTCGCCTGCTGGAACTCCGTGATGGACGAAGACCGCTACATGGTCCGCCGCTGGAACGAGTTCATCGCTGCCTGATGTTTCGGGCGGGGCAGCGTCGTCTTTCGCTGATGCTGAAGACGTCGCTCCGCTCCGCCTCCTCATCTGCCCTTCGGGCATCTTCTCCCCGCCGGGGAGAAGAGGGAGTTCGCAGCGATGCTGCGAAACCAAAGCAAGGTTCGCGGTGGCCCAGGCGCTGCCGCGTTTCTCTTCTCCCCTAGGGGGTCCGAAGGGACGGGTCGAGACCAGTGGCTCGACCCGGGTAAAGGTGCCGGCAGGCGGATGAGGGGGCGGCATGCACCTTCGTTCAACCTGCCGTAATCAGAACGGAGAACCGGATAATGGCGACCATCGCAGCAGAAACGGAAGAGGGCAGTCACGGCGCCCGCGGCAAAAGCTCCTTTCGCCTTTCCCCGTCAGCGATCTCCTATCTCCAGGCGATGCCGCTGATCGGCATTCTCGGCTTCTTCTTCCTGCTGCCGATCGCTATGATATCCGTCGTCAGCTTCTGGGATTACGACTTCGCCGGCCTCTATCCCGATTTCCTGACGATGAACTACACCGACACGCTCGGTTCGTGGGTGACGTGGAAGACCTATCTCAACACGTTGAAATTCACGGCGATCGTCTGGGCGCTGACGCTTCTTATCGGTTTCTGGGTCGCCTATTTCCTGGCCTTCCACATCCGCAAGACCTCGACCCAGATGATCCTCTTTCTCGTCTGTACCGTGCCGTTCATGACCTCGAACATCATCCGGATGATTTCGTGGATCCCGGTGCTCGGGCGCAACGGTCTTATCAATTCGGCGCTGATCAAGATGGGCATCATCCCGCAGCCGATCGAATGGCTGCTCTATTCCGATTTCGCTGTCGTGCTCGCCATGGTGCATCTCTATACGCTGTTCATGGTGACGCCGATCTTCAACACGCTGATGCGCATCGATCGGTCGCTGTTCGAGGCGGCACGCGATGCGGGCGCGTCGGGCTGGCAGGTGCTGTGGAACGTCGTCATTCCGCTGGCCAAACCCGGCATGGCGATCGGCACGATCTTCGTTGTCACCCTCGTCATGGCCGACTTTTCGACGGTGCAGGTGATGTCCGGCGGCCAGAGCGCCTCGGTGGCATTGATGATGAAGAACCAGATGTCGCTGCTGCAATATCCGGCGGCGGCCGCCAATGCCGTGGTGCTGCTTGCCGTGGTGCTTTTGATGGTCGCGGCCATCCTGCGTGTCGTCGACATCCGCAAGGAGCTTTGAGATGAACCACGAAAAACGCGGCCTCGGATTCTATCTGCTGGCGATCTTCTTCGTCATCTTCGTGCTGTTCCTCTACGGCCCGCTTTCGGCGATCCTGATCCTCTCCTTCCAGGGGCCGGACGGCGGTCTGACCTTCCCGATGAACGGCGTTTCCATCCACTGGTTCTTCAACCTGTTCGAGAAGCAGGCGGTCGGCGATTTCGGCGCCTCCTTCCGGCGCTCCTTCACTCTCGGGCTGATGGTGATGGTGGTGACCGTCACCGTGTCGCTGCTCGCCGGCCTTGCCTTCCGCCGCCGTTTTCCAGGTTCGACCGCGCTGTTTTACGCCACCGTCGCAAGTCTCGTGGTGCCGTCGATCATCATTTCGCTCGGTATCGGCGTCGTCTTCCAGGAGGGAGGGCTGAGGCCCGCCTGGTATTCATCGGCCTTCGGCGCGCATCTCACCTGGACGCTGCCCTTCGGCGTGCTGATCATGTTTGCCGTCTTCAACCGCTTCTCGCCGGCCTATGAAGAGGCGGCGCGCGATCTCGGTGCCAGCTCCTGGCAGACCTTTTGCCATGTGGTGCTGCCGATGATCGCGCCGAGCCTGATCGGCGTCGGTCTGTTCGGCTTCACGCTCTCCTATGACGAATTCGCCCGCACGCTGATGACCTCGGGCAGTTACAACACGCTGCCGCTCGAAATCTATGGCATGACCACCAATGTCACGACGCCGGTGCTCTATGCGCTCGGGACGGTGACGACACTGTTTTCCTTCACCATCATTCTCATCGCGCTCGGCATCATGACCATGCTCGGCCGGCGGCAGGCAAAGATAGACTGACATGCGCATCCTCATCGTCAATCCGAACACCACGGCCTCCATGACCGAGAAGGCTGCGACCGCCGCGCGTGCGGTGGCTGCTTCCGGCACGGAGATTATCGTCGCCACCTCGCGCATGGGGCCCGTCTCCATCGAGGGCCACTATGACGGCGCGCTGGCGATCCCCGGTCTGCTTAGCGAACTCAAGGAGCGGCAGGCGGCCGGATACGACGCGGCTGTCATCGCCTGCTTCGACGATACGGGGCTCGAAGCGGCACGGAGCTTTGCCGATGTGCCGATCCTCGGGCTTTGCGAATCCGCAGTCGTGACGGCCGGCTTCCTGGCGCAGCGCTTCACCGTGGTGACGACGCTCGAGCGGTCGCGGGTGCTAATCGACAATCTGGTGCGCCGCTATGGCATGGGCGACCGCGCCAGGGTGCGCGCTTGCGATATCCCGGTGCTGGAGCTGGAAGATGCGGCCTCGGGCGCGGTCGGCAAGCTCCGGGCCGAGATCGCGCGGGCGCTTGCCGAAGACGGCGCCGAGGCGATCGTGCTCGGCTGCGCCGGCATGACCGATCTGGCGCGCGAATTGCAGGCGATCTACGGCGTGCCGGTCGTCGATGGTGTGGCGGCCGCCGTCAAGCAGGCCGAGGCCTTGGTGTCGCTTAAGCTTTCCACCAGCAAGCGCGGCTCCTATGCCTCACCATTGCCGAAATCCTTCACAGGGGCGATGAGCGGGTTCTCGCCGGCCCAGAGGGTCGGCTGATCCCATGGCGGTGTCCTTCGACTTCCAGCAGCTCTCGGAGCGCGAGCGTTACAAGCTGATGATCGGTACGATCATCCCGCGGCCGATCGCGCTGGTGACGACGGTCGACGAGCACGGCCAGGTCAACGCGGCGCCTTTCAGTTTCTTCAACTGCCTTTCGGCTGATCCGCCGATCCTAGCGATCGGGGTCGAAAACAATGCCGACATGTCGTTCAAGGACACCGGCCACAATATCCGCATGACCGAGGTCTTCACGGTCAACATCGTCTCCTTCGCCATCGCCGAGGCCATGCATGTCTGCGGCGCCAAATATCCCCGCGGCGTCGACGAACTGAAGGAAGCGGGATTGACGGCGATATCAGGCGAGAAAGTAGCCTCACCCTTTATCGCCGAGGCGCCGGCCGCCTTCGAATGCCGGCGGCATGTGACCCTGGAGCTCGGCCGCTCGCGGCAGATCGTCATGGGCGAGATCGTCTATGCGCATTACCGCGACGGGGTCGTCGATCCGGAACGGCTGCATGTCGATCCGGCCGCGCTCGATGCCATTGCGAGGCTCGGCGGCGATACTTGCGCCACCATCCGCGATCGTTTCGAGATGCTGACGCCGAAGCTCTAACAGGTGAGGTAGGCCCAAGTTTTTGCTTTACATTTTCGCTGTTGGCGAGAATTGTCTGCAGCGGATTATCGCGGCAGAGGAGCGCTTGCCCATGACAATCGAGGACGATCTCAGCCGGATTGCGGAGCAGGAGAAGGCTCTGAGCTTCGACGCCTTCGACCTGACGACGGCATGGCAGCTCGGCAAGCTCCTGCAGGAACTCGCCACCGAGCGCGGCCTCGGCATCGCGATCGACGTGACCCTGCACGCAATGCCGGTCTTCTATGCGGCATTGCCGGGTGTGACGCCCGATAACGTCAACTGGGTCCGGCGCAAGCGCAACATGGTGCTGCGCTATTTCCGCAGCAGTTATGCCTCCGGCCTGAAGCTGAGGAAGGATGGCAAGACGGTTGAGGATAACGGGCTTCCCGACGCCGATTATGCGCCGCATGGCGGCAGTTTCCCGATCAACGTCAAGGGCACCGGCTGCATCGGCGCGGTCACCGTCTCCGGCCTGCCGCAACGCGACGACCACAATCTCGCGGTCGAGGCCCTGGCGCTGATGCTCGCGAAAGATCTGGATACGCTGCGGCTCGCTCCGCTCTGAAGGGTAGACTGCCGTAATTTCGACAGAAAAAAGCCATGAAAACTGCAAAATTTCGTCGCCGCTGCGGTGACGTTGCCTTGTCCTGCGGTTAAGGTGCGGCATCGCCCTCCTTAACCTTCCCGGGATGCCATGATCCGCTTGTTCTTCGCGCTTGCCGCCGCCATCGGTCTCGGCCTTCTCCTGGCCTCCTGCAACACGCTTTCCAAGGAGGAATGTTTGGCCGCCGACTGGCGGGTGATCGGCGACAGCGACGGTGCTGCGGGCTACGAGCCGCAGCAGCGCTTCGCCGCGCATGCAAAATCCTGCGAGCGGGTCAAGATCGTGCCGGATCAGACGATCTGGTTCCAGGGCTACCAGGCGGGCCTGGTGCGCTACTGCACGCCGCTCAGCGGGCTGGCGCGCGGCCAGGCGGGCAGCGGCTACGCCAATGTCTGCCCGCCGGAAACCGCGTCGGGCTTCCTGCGTGGCTTCAACCTCGGCGGCAAGCAGCACGGGCTGCAGGAGCGCTTCAACGCGATGCAGAACGACTACAGCTCCAAGGAGGCTAATATCGACGAACTCTCCGACAAGCTTAAGGATGCGAAGGACGGCGACAGGTCGGAGCTGCGCCGGCGGATCGACGATCTGGAAGACGACATGCACGACATCCGCCGCGACCAGCGCGACGTGCAGGACGAACTCGACCGCGTCAACGAGGATGTCGAATGGTTCCAGCGCAACCCAAACGCCGAATTGAGGGCGCCGGGTTACTGAAGCTCAGAGCTTGCCGCCAGCCTCGGCGATGCCTTTCGTCAGGCTGCCGGTTGCCGGGAAAAGTGGGATGAGGCAGGCCTGCAGGGCGTGGTAGATATCGCCCTTGCCGGGGAAGAGCGAGTGCGAGGGAATGAGGTCTTCCGTCAGCTCCTCGTGCCAGCCGCCGTTGTGGTGGTCGATGAAGGCGCGCTCGATGACGTTCCAGATCTTGCGGTAGCTGTCTTCGTGGAAATCGCTCGGAAGGTGTTCGTTGAGGAAGTGGGCGGCGGCGGCACCCTCGCAGGCCGGCCACCAGAGCTTGTTGCGCTTGGCGGGCTTGTCGTCCCAGTCGAGTGTATAGAAAAAGCCGCCCTTGTCATTGTCCCAGCCGAGCGCCATGGATTGCGCGAAAAGCGCCTTGGCCGCATCCGGCAGCCATTCGATGCGTTTGCCGCCGAGCGTCCAGAGCTGCAGGATCAGGCGGGCCCATTCCAGCCAGTGACCGGGCGTCGTGCCGGCCGGGCGGAACATTTCGTTCGGATGATAGTATTGCTTGTTGAGGTTCCATTCGGCGTCGAAATGCTCGGCGACGCGCCAGTCGACCGAACCGGCCTGCCGGCGGATGACCAGATCGGCGATGCTTTCGGCCTTGGTCAGGTACTCTCTGTCGCCGGTGGCTTCGAAGGCGGCCATCAGCGCTTCGGTCAGGTGCATGTTGGAGTTCTGGCCGCGATAGGTGCCGCCATCGAGCGGCTGCCAGTCGGCGGTGAATTCCTCGGCGATGGCGCCGTGCTTTGCTTCCCAGAACTTGGTGTTGAGGATCTCGGTGATGTCGTCAAGCATGCCGTCGGCAAGCGGATGGCCGATGGTCTTGGCGGAGGAGGCGGCCAGCAGCACGAAAGCGTGGCCATAACCCTGCTTGTTGGTGTCGACTGGACCGTCATTGTTCAGTGACCAGAAATAGCCGCCATTCTTCCGGTCGCGATGCTGGTTCCAGAGATAGTTCATGCCGTGATCGACGAGGTCGCTGGCACCCGGGCGGCCGAGCAGCGTGCCGATCGAGAAACAATGCACGGCGCGCGCCGCGATATGGACGCCGCGAACCTGGCCTTCGGCGTCGAGAGGTCTGCCGGTATCGTCGAGATCGTAGAAGCCGCCCTTGGGGTTGCGCGAATTGTGCTGGAAGAAATCGAAGAGGCCATTTGCCTGGTTCAGCAGCCAGCCGCGATGATAGGCGCGGCTCGTCCAGTTTCCAAGCACGGGTGCCATGACATTTCCTCCGATTTCGTGCGCGATGCTTTTGAAATGCCTATATAGAGGCCATTCGAGTCTGTCATGGGGCCAGGCTTGCAAAGCACGAAATTGATAGGCATATATTGACATAAAGATATCTTTATGTGATGTGGACTGTCTGGTCTTACGACGTCAAGGAGCCCTCCCGTGTTTGACAACCTCTTTGGTCCGGAAACGGGCAAACGTGACGGCAATGAAGTTTTTGCAGCTTTGAGACAGGCTGCGAGCGAGCGCATCCTTGTTCTCGACGGCGCCATGGGCACTCAGATCCAGGGGCTCGGCTATGACGAAGACCAGTTCCGCGGAACGCGCTTCATCGGCTGCGCCTGCCACCAGAAGGGCAATAACGACCTTCTGATCCTGACCCAGCCAGATGCGATCGAAGAGATCCATTACCGATACGCCAAGGCCGGCGCCGATATTCTCGAGACCAACACCTTCTCCTCGACCCGCATCGCGCAGGCCGATTACGCGATGGAAGGCGCGGTCTACGACCTCAACAAGGAAGGCGCCGAGATCGTGCGCCGGGCAGCACAGCGCGCCGAGCGCGAGGATGGCCGCCGCCGTTTCGTCGCCGGCGCCATCGGACCGACCAACCGCACCGCCTCGATCTCACCCGACGTCAACAATCCCGGTTTTCGCGCCGTGAGCTTCGACGATCTGCGCATTGCCTATGGCGAGCAGATCGACGGGCTGATCGACGGCGGCGCCGACATCATCCTGATCGAAACGATCTTCGACACGCTGAACGCCAAGGCGGCGATCTTTGCCTGCGAGGAGCGCTTCGAGGTCAAGGGCGTGCGCCTGCCGGTGATGATCTCCGGCACGATCACCGACCTTTCCGGCCGCACCCTGTCCGGCCAGACGCCATCGGCCTTCTGGAACTCGGTGCGCCACGCCAATCCCTTCACGATCGGCCTCAACTGCGCGCTCGGCGCCAACGCGATGCGCCCGCATCTGCAGGAGCTTTCCGGCGTCGCCGACACCTTCATCTGCGCCTATCCGAATGCCGGCCTGCCGAACGAATTCGGCCAGTACGACGAAACGCCGGAGCTGATGGCGGCGCAGATCGACAGCTTCGCCCGCGAAGGCCTGGTCAATATCGTC
This sequence comes from Rhizobium sp. NZLR10, assembly GCF_019685125.1. Taxonomy (NCBI): domain Bacteria; kingdom Pseudomonadati; phylum Pseudomonadota; class Alphaproteobacteria; order Hyphomicrobiales; family Rhizobiaceae; genus Rhizobium; species Rhizobium sp. NZLR10. The sequence goes on from NZ_JABDWE010000003.1 coordinate 76,623, forward strand.
GGCGGCTGCTGCGGCTCGACGCCTGAACATATCAGGGCAATCGCCGAGACCGTCGCCAAGTACAAGCCACGTGCGATTCCCGAGCATCGCCCCTTCATGTCGCTGTCGGGTCTCGAACCTTTCGAGCTGACCAAGGACATTCCCTTCGTCAATGTCGGCGAGCGCACCAACGTCACCGGCTCGGCCCGCTTCCGCAAGCTGATCACCAATGCCGATTACACCGCAGCGCTCGATGTGGCGCGCGACCAGGTCGAGAACGGCGCGCAGGTGATCGACATCAACATGGACGAGGGGCTGATCGATTCCGAGAAGGCGATGGTCGAGTTCCTCAACCTGATCGCCGCCGAGCCCGATATCGCCCGCGTGCCCGTGATGATCGACTCGTCGAAGTTCTCGATCATCGAATCCGGCTTGAAGCGCGTTCAGGGCAAGCCGATCGTCAATTCGATCTCGCTGAAGGAAGGCGAGGAGAATTTCCTCGCCCAGGCGCGGCTGTTGCACAATTACGGTGCGGCCGTCGTCGTCATGGCCTTCGACGAGACGGGGCAGGCGGACAGCTACGAGCGCAAGGTGGAGATATGCACACGCGCCTATAAGCTTTTGACTGCAAAGATCGGTTTCCCGCCCGAGGACATCATCTTCGACCCGAACATTTTCGCGGTCGCGACCGGCATTGAAGAGCACAATAATTACGGCGTCGACTTCATCGAGGCGACGCGGACGATCCGCGAGCGCATGCCGCTGGTGCATATCTCGGGCGGCGTCTCCAACCTGTCCTTCTCGTTCCGTGGCAATGAGCCGGTGCGCGAGGCGATGCACGCCGTGTTCCTCTACCACGCCATCCAGGCGGGTATGGACATGGGCATCGTCAATGCCGGCCAGCTTGCCGTCTACGACAATATCGATCCGGAACTGCGCGAGGCCTGCGAAGACGTGGTGCTGAACCGCCGTCCCGATGGCACCGAGCGACTGCTCGAAGTGGCCGAGCGCTTCCGTGGCGCCGGCGCCAGGGAGGGCCGGGTCCAGGACCTCTCCTGGCGCGAATGGAGCGTCGAAAAGCGCCTCGAACATGCGCTGGTCAACGGCATCACCGAATATATCGAAGCCGATACCGAGGAGGCGCGCCTGCAGGCTGCCCGGCCGCTGCATGTCATCGAGGGACCGCTGATGGCCGGCATGAACGTCGTCGGCGATCTGTTCGGCTCGGGCAAGATGTTCCTGCCGCAGGTGGTCAAGTCGGCGCGCGTCATGAAGCAGGCGGTCGCCGTGCTGCTGCCCTACATGGAAGAGGAAAAGCGCCTCAACGGCGGCGAGGAACGTCGCTCGGCCGGCAAGATCCTGATGGCGACCGTCAAGGGCGACGTGCACGATATCGGCAAGAACATCGTCGGCGTCGTGCTTGCCTGCAACAATTACGAGATCGTCGACCTCGGTGTCATGGTGCCGGCGACGAAGATTCTCGAAACGGCGATTGCCGAAAAGGTCGACATCATCGGACTTTCAGGCCTGATCACCCCGTCGCTCGACGAGATGGTACACGTCGCGGCCGAAATGGAGCGGCAGGGTTTCGAGATCCCGCTTTTGATCGGCGGGGCGACGACCAGCCGCGTACATACGGCCGTGAAGATCCATCCGGGCTACAACAAGGGGCAGGCGGTCTACGTCACCGATGCGAGCCGCGCCGTCGGCGTCGTCTCGGCGCTGCTGTCGCCGGAGGCACGCCAAGGCTATGTCGACGATATGAGAGCCGAATATGCCAAGGTGGCGGCCGCCCACGCGCGCAGCGAAGCCGAGAAGGTGCGCCTGCCATTGCCGCGGGCCCGCGAGAATGCGCATAAGGTCGATTGGTCCGGCTACCAGCCGACGAAGCCGCAATTCTTCGGCACGCAGGTGTTCGAGGATTACGATCTGGGCGAGCTTGCCAGATATATCGACTGGACGCCGTTCTTCCAGACCTGGGAACTGCGCGGCCGCTACCCCGCCATTCTCGAGGACGAGAAGCAGGGCGAGGCAGCCCGCGCGCTCTGGGCCGATGCGCAGGCGATGCTCAAGAAGATCATCGACGAGAAGTGGTTCCGCCCGCGCGCCGTCATCGGTTTCTGGCCAGCCGGTGCTGTCGGCGACGACATCCGCCTGTTCACGGACGAGAGCCGCAGCCAGGAGCTCGCCACCTTCTACACGCTGCGCCAGCAGCTTTCGAAGCGGGACGGGCGGCCGAACGTGGCGCTCTCCGATTTCGTCGCGCCGGTTTCGAGCGGCGTGCAGGATTATGTCGGCGGCTTCGTGGTGACGGCCGGGATCGAGGAGATCGCCATCGCCGAACGCTTCGCGCGGGCGAATGATGATTATTCCTCGATCCTCGTCAAGGCGCTGGCCGACCGCTTCGCCGAAGCGTTTGCCGAGCGCATGCATGAGCAGGTGCGGCGCGAATACTGGGGTTATGCGAAGGACGAGACGCTTAGCAAAGAGGATCTGATCACCGAAGCCTATGCCGGTATCCGCCCGGCGCCCGGTTATCCCGCCCAGCCGGATCACACCGAAAAGGCAACGCTCTTCACGCTGCTCGATGCGGAGACGGCGGCCGGTGTGAAGTTGACGGAGAGCTATGCGATGTGGCCCGGTTCCTCGGTCTCCGGCCTCTATATCGGCCACCCCGACTCCTATTATTTCGGCGTCGCCAAGGTGGAGCGCGATCAGGTGGAAGACTATGCCGGGCGCAAGGGTATGGCGGTTTCCGAAATCGAGCGCTGGCTCGGACCGGTGCTCAACTACGTGCCGCGCAAGACGGGCGAAGAGATCGAAGACGCGGCGTGAGAAGCTGCCTGCGTTGTAACACTTTGCTTTGGGAAACAATGAAGCCGGACAGTGATTCACTTTCCGGCTTCATGCGTTTTAAAATGAACGTGTAATCAGCGGTGGACGGAATCGCTCCTCCTGGATTTGGCAAGATCAAGAAATTTCGCCTTGATCGTTGCGAAAAGCCCGGGCGGGATGAAGCCGTAGGCGAATATCCCCTCGCTGCCTGGCACGGGCGAAAGCCCGCCATTCGGCCATTCGTCGATGTTATGTTCGGAGACGATGACCCAACTCGGAGCGTCGTCCAGACCGATTGCGTGCTTCACCTTTGGCGGGATTTCTATTCCGACCGTTTCGCCGGACGGCGGCGTGTGCGTGATCGGCAGCAGAATGACGTAGCGGGGATTGGCTAGACTATCGCTTGCCGCGACGAGGCAGGCGGGCCTGTCCTTGCCTTGATCGCGACCCGCCGATGCTTCGCGCAACCACAGGTAATCATAGCGCACGACGAGGCCGGGCTTCGGTTCGGGAATTGACCCCATGATGCGTTATTTCAGTAGTTCATCGAGGGGTGTGTGGGCAGCATCCATCTCCGCTCTTTCGACGGCATCGATGACAACGGACAAGGCATCGGCTGTCCTATGAGTCCGTTGCGCAGCGGCCTTCAGCCAATCATACTGCTCGGCTGACATCAGCACAAATTCACGGCGGCCATGACGCGTGATCTCGACGGGTTCGCGTTGCGCTTGATGCTGAAACTCGCCGAATTTTCGCTGAAATTCCAGAGCCGTGGTCCGTGCCATGAGAAGTCTCCCAACGTTGATCTCCGAACTATACGTATAATTTGGATAAGTTCAAGCCGTCAGGTCACCCCGATCGTCAGCTCGGCGACGAAATCATAGGCGTCGCCGCGATAAAGCGAGCGGGTGAATTCTACGGCGCGGCCGGAGCCGAGATAGGAGATACGTTCGATCGACAGGCCGGCGGCGCCGACGGAGACGCCGAGAAGCTGGGCGTCGGCTTCCTTCATGTTGGTCGCCGAAATGCGCTGCACGGCGCGCACGGGCCGGACCTGCAGGCGTTCGAGCTCGGCGTAGAGCGAATTGGTGACGGCGGACGGATCGGGCAGGAATTCGCCAGAGACGCTGGCATTTTCGATCGCCAGCGGCTGCTCGTCGGCGATTCGCAGGCGAGAGAGGCGCGAAACCTTCACGTCCGTGCCGAGGCCAAGGATCATCATCTCGTCCGGCGAGGGGGTGTGAACGCCCTTGTGCAGCCATTCGGAGCGGGAGGACATGCCGCGCCTCGCCATGTCCTCGGTGAAGGAGGTGAGCTGCGACAGGCGCTGCTCGACCCTGGAGACCGGCTTGGCGACGAAGGTGCCCGAACCGTGGCGGCGCACCAGCAGGCCGTCAGCGACGAGCTCGTCGATCGCCTTGCGCACGGTAACGCGGCTGACGGCGGCGAATTCGGCGATATCGCGTTCCGGCGGCAGCGCATCGCCGTGACCGAGCGTTCCGGTGCGCACGGCTTCTTCGAGCCTGCGGCGCAGCTTGACGTAGAGCGGGCCCGTGCCTGCTGCCTGCAGGCGCTCCAGGGACAGGAGGGTGGCGAGGTCGTCGGTCATGCCGCACCTCTCTGCCTGTCGTTGAGGAGCTTCACCGCAAGTTCCACCGCACCCTGCAGGGCATCGCCCTTCGGCCTGGCAAGCCGTGACCTATAGCGTTCGGAAAGCCACGGTTCATAAGCTTCCGCAAGCCCGCCAAGCAGGCAGATCGACGGGCAATCCGGCCAGAGCAACGCGTCCAGGCTTTCGCCGATTGCCGTTGCCGCATCCGTGACGATGCCGATCGCGACGGCATCGCCCTTGGCCGCATGGTCGAAAACGATGGGCGCGTAACGGGCAAAATCCGTCGGTCTTGCGGAATGTGCGAATTCGACGATGCGTTCGGGATCGTTGCCGTATTCGGCCATGACCGCTTCGGTGAGCGGCGACGCCGGGCGCACGCTGTCATGGGCAAGTAGCGATCGTTCCATGAGATCGCGGCCGAGACGGGCGCCGCTTGCCTGGTCGCCGACAATAAAGCCCCAGCCGCCGATGCCGTTCAGCCGGCCGTTCCTGCGGGCATTATAGACCGTACCTGTGCCAAAGGCGCCGACGATGCCGTCGGCATCGCCGAGTGCCCCCTGCAGGGCAATCAGCGCATCGGTGACAACTAGGCCTTCGGCAAAGGGCAGGGCTTCTTCGATCCGCCTGCCGTAATCGCCGACATTGGCGCCGGCGACGCCGACGACCGATGCAACGGAGGAGATGGTTTCAGCGGCCAGGCCCGCGTCGCGCAGCGCCTGCCGGGCGGATTCGACGATATTGAGAAGAGAGTTTTCCAGATTGGACAGGATGTTGGCAGGGCCTGATTTGCCACGGCCGATGATATTGCCATCTCTGTCCGCGACAGCCGCCCGGCAGCTTGTTCCGCCGCCGTCTATGCCGATTGCAAGCTCTGTCATCGGGCCTCCGAAATACGCCGTTCCCTATGTTTTTTCTACAATACCAAAAAAATACCATTTACCAAGTGGGAATGGTAGAAAAAATATGCCTTTTTATGTTATTGATATTGTTGAATAAAATTTTTTAATGATTTTAATCCAGCCGAAAAGTTAAATTCGGCTGGACAATTGGTATTTTTTTGGCCTTAATTCGTCAAAAGGGAACAGCACATCGAAGCCCACGAAAACCGGCAGCGAAACCAAGCCGGAACCGCTTCGAGGATGATCGAGAGAACAACCCGTCGGCCGACAGGCTGGTGGCGAAACTCAGACATCCATCGGCTTTCCCATCAATTTGCCGCGCCCGATGCAAGTCGCCGGGAGGCGGCCAGGCCGTAGGCAATCGCCTTCGCGGTCATCGAGCTTTCGGGGCCGGCAGTCGCTGGCGGTCCTCCAAGGGGCATTGGGTGTTTCCTCGGGCACATCAACTGCTTGTTTCAGATCGAAAACAGCGCCTTCCGGCGCTTAAAACACAGGAGAGGGAAATGAAAAACACTGCTCTGAAAAGCTTGCTGCTTGCCTCCAGCCTGCTGAGTTCAGCGGGCCTCGTCCATGCCGCCGACGTCACGCTGACGGTCGAAAGCTGGCGTAACGACGACCTGCAGATCTGGCAGGAGAAGATCATCCCGGCCTTCGAAGCGAAGAACCCGGGCATCAAGATCGTCTTCTCGCCGACCGCGCCGACCGAATACAATGCGTCGCTGAACGCCAAGCTCGATGCCGGCTCCGCAGGCGATATCATCACCTGCCGCCCGTTCGATGCCTCGCTTGAACTCTTCAACAAGAAGCAGCTCGCCGACATCACCAGCCTGCCGGGCATGGAAAACTTCTCGCCGGTCGCCAAGGCCGCCTGGAGCACCGACGACGGCAAGTCGACCTTCTGCGTGCCGATGGCTTCGGTCATCCACGGCTTCATCTACAACAAGGATGCCTTCGACAAGCTCGGCATCTCCGTGCCGAAGACGCAGGACGAGTTCTACGCGGCGCTCGACAAGATCAAGGCCGATGGCACCTACATTCCGCTTGCCATGGGCACGAAGGACCTCTGGGAAGCCGCCACCATGGGCTACCAGAATATCGGCCCGAACTACTGGAAGGGCGAGGACGGCCGCGCCGCCCTGATCTCCGGCAAGGAAAAGTTGACCGACGCCGACTGGGTCAAGCCCTATGAAGAGCTTGCCAAGTGGAAGCCTTATCTCGGCGACGGTTTCGAAGCGCAGACCTACTCCGACAGCCAGAACCTCTTCACGCTCGGCCGTGCGGCGATCTATCCGGCCGGTTCGTGGGAAATCTCGTTGTTCAACAGCCAGGCCCAGTTCAAGATGGGCGCCTTCCCGCCGCCGATTCCGAAGGCCGGCGACACGGGCTACATCTCCGACCACCCCGATATCGGCGTCGCGCTAAACGCGAAGAGCACCCATGCAGAGGAAGCCAAGAAGTTCTTGAGCTGGGTCGCTTCGCCTGAATTCGCCGATATCTATGCGAATTCGCTGCCGGGCTTCTTCAGCCTGAACTCCAACCCGGTGAAGATGTCCGATCCGCTTGCTCAGGAGTTCGTTTCCTGGCGCGGCCCGTACAAGTCGACCGTGCGCTCGACCTACCAGATCCTGTCGCGCGGCAAGCCGAACCTCGAAAACGAGACCTGGGTTGAATCGGCCAATGTGATCAACGGCACTGATACGCCGCAGGTCGCTGCCGAGAAGCTCCAGAAGGGCCTCGACAGCTGGTACAAGCCGGCCAAGTGAATGGTGCGGAGGGGCGGCGTTTACCGCCCCTCCCATCCGGCCTGCCGGCCCCTTTCTCCACAGTTCAGGGGAGAAGGAGACTCGCAAGCGACCTTCCAGCCCGACTTGGCATCCAAGCGGGGCGCGTTCCCTCTCGCCCATAGGCGGAGAGGGTGGAGAAGGCGAAACGTTTTCCATCTGTGCTGCCCTTGCAGCCAGTCGACAAGAACAGGCAAAAGCCATGAGCGAAAACCACAACGCGGTCGATATCGTTCCGATCAAGCGCCCGGTGCGCTGGCATATTTTCGTCTTTATGCTGCCGGCGATCATCGTCTATTCCGCCATCATGGTCCTGCCGCTCATCGAAACGCTCCGGCTTTCACTCTACAATACGATCGACGGGCAGCCGGCCTTCGTCGGCCTTGCGAATTTCGAGGTTCTGTTCGGCGATCCGCGCTGGGCGCATGATTTCTGGAACGCGCTGGTCAACAACCTTGTCTTCTTCGTCATCCACATGTGTGTGCAGAACCCGATCGGCGTGGCGCTTGCCGCCCTGCTTTCGGTGCCGAAGCTACGCGGCGTCGCCTTTTACCGCACGGCGATATTCCTTCCGACGCTGCTCTCCTTCGTGATCGTCGGCTTCATCTGGAAGCTGATCCTTTCGCCGATCTGGGGCGTGGCGCCTTGGATGCTCGATCTTATCGGGCTGAAATTCCTGTTCGCGCCCTGGCTCGGAAAGCCCGGTTCGGCGCTGATTGCCGTGTCGCTTATCTCGAATTGGCAATATATCGGCATTCCAATGATGCTGATCTATGCGGCCTTGCTCAGCATCCCCGAAGAGGTGATAGAGGCGGCCGAATGCGACGGCATCACCGGCTGGGCGCAATTCTGGAAGATCAAGCTGCCGCTCATCCTGCCGGCGATCGGCATCATCTCGATCCTGACTTTCGTCGGCAATTTCAACGCTTTCGACCTGATCTACACCGTGCAGGGCGCTCTCGCCGGGCCTGACATGTCGACCGACATTCTCGGCACGCTGCTTTACCGCACCTTCTTCGGTTTCCAGCTTCAGCTCGGCGACCGCTCGATGGGCGCGACGATCGCCACGGTCATGTTCCTCATCATCCTCGCCGGCGTCTCGCTTTATCTTTTCGTTATCCAGCGGCGCATGCGTCGCTACCAATTCTGAGGAGCGGGCATGTCCAAGGCACGCACATCTCCCATTCGCACCGGCCTCATGCATCTGGCGCTTGGCGCCTATACGCTGGTCGCGCTGTTTCCTGTTTTCCTGACCATCGTCAACTCGTTCAAGGATCGCGCCTCGATCTTCCGCGAGCCGCTGATGGTGCCGACGCCGTCAACCTTCAGCCTCGTCGGCTATCAGACGGTGCTCGGCCAGGGCGATTTCGCCAATTATTTCCAGAACAGTTTCATCGTGACGATAGTCTCGATCCTGCTGGTGCTGCTCTTCGGTGCGATGGCGGCTTTCGCGCTCTCGGAATATCGCTTCCGCGGCAATATGCTGCTCGGTCTCTACATGGCGATCGGCATCATGATCCCGATCCGTCTCGGCACGGTGGCGATCCTGCAGGGCATGGTGGCGGCGGGTCTCGTCAATACGCTGACGGCGCTGATCCTCGTCTATACCGCGCAGGGCATTCCGCTGGCGATCTTCATTCTGTCGGAATTCATGCGCACGGTTTCGGACGATCTGAAGAATGCCGGGCGCATCGACGGGCTTTCCGAATATGCGATCTTCTTCCGGCTGGTGCTGCCACTGGTTCGCCCTGCGATGGCGACGGTCGCGGTCTTCACGATGATCCCCATCTGGAATGATCTCTGGTTCCCGCTGATTCTAGCGCCCTCCGAGGCCACTAAAACGGTCACGCTTGGCTCGCAGATCTTCATCGGCCAGTTCGTCACCAACTGGAATGCGGTGCTGGCCGCACTATCGCTGGCGATCCTGCCGATCCTCGTCCTTTACGTCATCTTCTCGCGGCAGCTGATCCGCGGCATCACTTCAGGAGCCGTCAAGTGAGCCAATCCGATAAACCGATCCGGGTCCTCGTTGCCGGCCTCGGCAATATGGGCCGCAGTCATGCGCTCGCCTATCACAACAATCCAGGCTTTGAGATCGTCGGTATGGTCAACCGCTCGACGCCGAAGTTGGAACCCGAGCTGCAGGCCTATACGATCCATCCCGATTTTACGACGGCGCTCGCCGAGCTGAAGCCGGACCTCTGCTCGATCAACACCTATTCCGACAGCCATGCCGATTATGCCGTCGCCGCCTTCGAGGCTGGCTGCGACGTCTTCGTCGAGAAGCCGCTGGCGACCACCGTCACCGATGCCGAGCGCGTCGTGGCGGCCGCCAGGAAGGCAGGCCGTAAGCTGGTGATCGGTTATATCCTTCGCCATCACCCTTCCTGGACGAGGCTGATCGAAGAAGCGCGCAAGCTCGGCCCGCCTTATGTCTTCCGCATGAACCTCAACCAGCAGTCCAGCGGCCCGACCTGGGCGACCCACAAGTCGCTGATGCGCACGACCTCGCCGATCGTTGATTGCGGCGTGCATTATGTCGACGTGATGTGCCAGATCACTGATGCCATGGCCGTCGAAGTGCGCGGTATGGGGCTGCGGCTATCCGAGGAAATCGCCGCCGATATGTATAATTACGGTCAGCTGCAGGTGCTGTTCGAGGACGGTTCGGTCGGCTGGTACGAGGCAGGCTGGGGCCCGATGATCTCGGAGACCGCCTTCTTCGTGAAGGATGTGATGTCGCCGAAGGGCGCAGTGTCGATCGTCATGGATCCGAACGCCAAGTCCGACGATATCGACACCCATACTAAGACCTCGGTGATCCGTCTGCATACCGCCGAAACCGGCCCGGACGGCAAATTCATCCGGCCCGACCAGGACATGAGGATGACGGGCGAGCCCGGTCATCAGGCGCTCTGCGACCTGGAACAGGCCTTCGTGCTGAGGGCGATCCGTGAGGATCTGAACCTCGATCGCCATATGGCGGATGCGGTGGCGTCGCTGCGCATCTGCCTTGCCGCCGACGAGAGCGTGCGTACCGGCCAGCCGGTCAGATTGTAAGGGAAAATCAGTGGGATCGCTTCAACTCAAATCCATCCGCAAGACCTATGGCACGCATGAGGTGCTGAAAGGCATCGACCTCGAGGTCAAGGACGGCGAATTCGTCATCTTCGTCGGGCCGTCGGGCTGCGGGAAATCGACGCTGTTGCGTAGCATCGCTGGCCTCGAAGACGTCACCTCGGGCGCTGTCGTCATCAACGGCCGAGATGAGACGCTGACGCCGCCGGCCAAGCGCGGCATCGCCATGGTATTCCAATCCTATGCGCTCTATCCACATCTGACGGTCAAGGACAATATGGGGCTCGGCCTCAAACAGGCCGGCACCGCCAAGGACGAGATCGAAAGGCGCGTCGGCAAGGCGTCGGGCATGTTGTCGCTGGAGCCCTATCTGGCGCGCCGGCCGGCGGAGCTTTCCGGCGGCCAGCGCCAGCGCGTCGCGATCGGCCGCGCCATCGTGCGCGAACCGGAACTTTTCCTGTTCGACGAGCCGCTATCGAACCTCGATGCGGCGCTACGCGTCCAGACCCGGCTCGAAATCGCCCGGCTGCACCGCAGCCTGAAGGCGACGATGATCTACGTCACCCACGATCAGGTCGAGGCGATGACGCTTGCCGACAAGATCGTCGTCTTGAACGCGGGCGCGATCGAGCAGATCGGTTCGCCGATGGAACTCTACAAACGACCGGCCAATGTTTTCGTCGCCGGCTTCATCGGCTCGCCGCAGATGAATTTTATTGCGGCGGAGAAGGTTGGCGATCACAGCGCCAAGACGATCGGCGTGCGTCCCGAACACATGACGCTGTCGCGCGAGCAGGGGACTTGGGCTGCGAAGGTCGTGCATGTCGAGCATCTCGGCGCCGACACGATCATCTATCTGGAATCCGACCAGTGCGGCCTGCTGACGGCCCGTCTCTTCGGCGAGCACCAGTACGAGCCGGACGAGATCGTCTATGCGACGCCGGACCAGGCGCATGTGCACCGCTTCGATGTGGACGACCAGGCGATCCGCTGAGCGCATGACAGAATGAAAGCCCTGCCAGCGTGCGGGCTTTTCATTTCCAGTGGCCGTGTGCCGGTTCGGTCAGCCGAGCAGGGGCCGCATGAAGCTACGTTCATAGCTGACGATACTGCGGTTGCGTTTGTCGAGCTCGAAAGCGGCCTGACATTCTGGATCGCTTGCCATGCGCGTACGGTAGTCCTCGTAGGCGGCCAGGCTCGGGAAGGAAAACAATGCAACGGCAATGTTGTTGGCGCCTTCGGATGGCAGGAAATAACCGTGATGGGTGCCGCCTATCCTGTTGACGATCGGAATCCAGAGCCGGGCATATTCCTCGAATTCGGCAAGCTTGTACGGATCGATCACATAACGCAGGTGGCAGGTAATCATTGACATATCCCATCGCGTAAAATGCAGTGCGGAGTGCCGCGCGGTTCATTTGATTTGCTCAACTTCTGGCAGCGAGCTTAAAGAGTTCAAGTGCTTTGTGGTGATGGCTGCATCACGTTTGTTGACAATTCGGCAGGACTGAAATGAAAAAGGCGCCGTTTCGCGGCGCCTTTTGCTTGAGCTGTTTGGCGAACTCAGTCGCGGATGATCAGCAGGTCGGCTGCCATGAAGCGCAGTGTCACGGTTTCGCCGGCCTGCGGCGGGGTGGTGCCCGGGCTGTTGAACATGTCGAAGGAGATGACGTTGCCGCCGACATTCATGCGGGTGCGGATGACCGACCCCAGGAAGTGGGCCGAGACGACGTGACCGGTCAGCGCAGTATCGCTTCTGACGCTGTCGGAGAGCGAGCCGGCCTCCGGGCGCAGCGCCAGCGAGATGGTTTCGCCGGCCTTGTGGGCTGCGACCGACTGTTTCAGCGTGATGTTCTGATCACCGATCTGGATGCGGTTGGCATCGGGGTCGACGACCTTGGCCTCGATGAGGTTCAGCGTGCCGACGAAAGAGGCGACGAAGCGCGTTGCCGGCGCATTGTAGATCTCGAACGGCGAACCGATCTGGTCGGCTTTGCCGGCATTCATGACGACGATGCGGTCGGAGATCGACAGGGCCTCTTCCTGGTCATGGGTAACGAAAACAGTGGTGATGCCGAGCTGCTGCTGGATCTGGCGGATTTCCTCGCGCAGCGACACGCGGATCTTGGCGTCGAGTGCGGAGAGCGGCTCGTCGAGCAACAGTACCTGTGGCTTGACGGCAAGCGCGCGGGCAAGGGCGACACGCTGCTGCTGGCCGCCCGACAGCTGATAGGGAAAGCGGTCGGCCAGGTGATCGAGCTTAATCAGGCCGAGCATTTCCTTGACGCGGGCATCGATCTCAGGCTTCGGGGCGCCGGCGACCTTGAGGCCGAAGGCGACATTGTCGTGCACCGTCATGTTGGGAAAAAGCGCGTAGGCCTGGAACACCATGCCGATATTACGCTGGTTCGGCTTCAGCGCGCTCTGATCCTTGCCGTTGATGGTCAGCGTACCGCCGGTCGGCGTTTCGAAGCCGGCGATCATGCGCAGGACGGTCGTCTTGCCACAGCCGGACGGTCCGAGGAAGGAGACGAATTCACCTTTCTCGATGTTCATGTTGAAGTTTTTGACGACCTGAACCGGGCCGAAGGATTTTTGAATGTTGGTCAGCGTGAGAAAAGACATGAGCCAATTACCTTAAGCCTTTGCCGGGCGGGCTTTGCCGAAGCGGGAAACGAGGTTGAGCAGGCCCATGCTGAGCCAGGTGATCGAGAAGGCGATGACGGCGAGCGCCGAAGGCTCATAGGCCTTGTTGGCGCCGACGAGCTGCAGGTAGGGGCCGAAGGCCGGACGGTTGAGCAAGGCAGCGAATGTGAACTCGCCCATGACGATCGCAAGCGTGATGAAGGCGCCAGACAGCACGCCGCTCATGACGTTCGGGAAAATGCACTTGAACATGATGGTCGTCCAGCGGGCGCCGAGGCTCTCAGCGGCTTCCGTGAGGGTGCGGACGTCGATGGCGCGCATGGCGGTATCGACGGCGCGGTACATGTAGGGCAGCGACAGTGTGATGTAGGAGAAGACCAGCAGGATGTTGGTGCCGGTCGTCGAACCCGTCAGCGGTAGGTAGGACGATGAGTTGTACATCCTGAGGTAACCGAAGACGATGACGATCGCCGGAATGACCAGCGGCAGCAGCGTGATGAATTCGACGACCGGGCGCATCTGCGGCAGGCGCAGCCGCACCCAATAGGCCGTTGGAACGACGAGCAGCATGCCGAAGACGATGGTCAAAAGTGCCATCATCATGGAATAGCCGAAGGTCTCGCGGAACTGGGCGTCCGAGAAGACCGACTGATAGGCGTCGAGGCTGTATTCGCCGCGGCGCATGCGCAGCGAAAACTCAATGGTGCCGATCAACGGAATGATGAAATAGGACGCGCCCAAAATAATGGCGATCCAGGCTCCGAGACGTTGCGCTTTCATTTCTGCCACCGTTCGGCGCGCATGCGCAGCATGAGGTACAGGACGTTGGAGACGCCGGTGATGACGATCATTCCGAGGGCGATGGCGTAGCCGAGGTTGGCATTGTGCAGAACGTCGCCGCGGATCTGTGCATAAAGAAGGATCGGTACGATGTTCAGCGAGCTGCCGGTCAGCGCGAAAGCGGTGGCAATGGCGCCGAAGGCGTTGGCGAAGAGCAGCAGCGTCGTGCCAAGCAGGCTTGGCCAGAGGATCGGGAGCGCCACCATCGTCCAGTACTGGCGGTTGGTGGCGCCGAGGATTTGCGAGGCTTCGCGCCATTCCTTCTTCATACCGTCGAGGGCAGGCGTCAGGATCAGCACCATCAGCGGGATCTGGAAATACATATAGGTGATAGTGAGGCCGACGAAGGACAGCAGGTTGAAGCCGGTGCCGTACAGATTGAAGCCAAACCATTCCCGCAGGAAGATCGTTACAAGGCCGGTGCGGCCGAGCGTTGCCAGAAAGGCGAAGGCAAGCGGCACGCCGGCGAAATTCGAGGCGACGCCGGAGAAGGTCAAAAGGGTCGAGCGGACGGAGGCGGGCAGGCCACCAAGCACGACGGCCCAGGCGAGGAAAAAGCCGATCAACGCACCGCCGAGAGCCGACGCCACCGAGACACGGATACTGATCCAGTAAGCGCTCATGATCGAGGGGGTAAAGAGATCGCCGATATTCTTCAGCGTGAGGTTGCCCTCAGGGGTCAGGAACGCGCCCGCCACAAGATAAAGCGTGGGGATGATCAGGAACAGCAGGGAGAAGATAATGAAGGGTGCAATGCCCAGCCAGTCGATCACGCGATCTCTGTTGATCAAGGGGGCACTGCTCACCATAGGCGTTGAAACCGTGCTCATGGAAAAAGCTCATCCTGGGGCGTCGGAGTGAGAAAACCTCCCCGCCTATGCGGCGGGGAGGCAGGATCAGAGGTTACTTGACGCTGGCGCCGACCACGGAATCCCAGTTCTTGGTGATGGTTTCCTTGCCGGCGGCCTGCTCTTCGAGCGTCGGGAAGACGGCCTTTTCGTAGGCTGCTGCCGGCGGCAGCTTGTCGAGCAGGTCCTTCGGGATCTTGTTGTTCTTGGCAAGATCGTTGAAGCGGATCGGGTGGCAATAGCCCTTCAGCCAGCCGAGCTGACCCTCGTCGGAATAAAGGTATTCCATCCAGAGCTTGGCAGCGTTCGGATGCGGAGCGAAGGCAGAAATCGCCTGGACGTAGACACCGGCAACGACGCCCGTTTTCGGAACGACAACCTCGAACGGAGGGTTGCCCTTGAGGCTCTGGCCCCAGGAGAGCGCGTTGTAGTCCCAAGCGACGATGATCGGCGTTGAGCCCTGTGCGAACGGAGCCGCCTTGCCGACAACAGGCACGAAATTGCCGTTCTTGTTCAGTTCGGCGAAGAATTTCAGGCCTTCTTCGCCCGCCTTGGCCGCGTCACCGCCGGATGCGGAAAGACCAGAGGCATAGACGCCCTGGACAGCCTGGTTGGCGCTGCGCGGATCGCCGGCCAGCGCGACGCTGTTTGCGTAATCGCTCTTTTTCAAGTCGGTCCAGTCGGCCGGCGATTCCTTGACGAGATCCTTGTTCACGAGGAACGAGAGAACGCCATAATAGTCGCCGTACCAGTAGCCTTCGGCATCCTTGGCCGAGTCCGGGATCGAATCCCAGGTGGAAACCTTATAAGGCTGAATCAGGCCGTCTTTCTTGGCAGACGGACCGAAGGAGAGACCGACGTCGATGACGTCAGGAGCCTGCGGGCCGGTGTTGCCCTTGTTCGCCTTGATGGCTTCGACTTCGTCGCCCGACCCTGCGTCCGGGTTCAGTTCGTTGACCTCGAGGCCATACTTGGCCTTGAAGCCGGCAATGACGTCGCCGTAGCCGCACCAGTCGTGCGGAAGAGCAATCGTCGTCAGAGTGCCTTCCTTCTTGGCGGCGGCGATCAATTCAGCGCTCGGCTCGGCGGCGGCAATCGCGGTAGAAGCCACGATCATCGCAGTAGAGAGCGACAGAAGTCGAGAAATGTTAGAGATCACTGTTGTTCTCCTTCGGGTTTTCAGTGTCTGGCGATGCTGTTAATGAGCTTACATGAAGCTTGTGTGACGGCTGGATGACGTTAATTTTCTATGGATAGCAGGCGTTTGCGACACGTGTTTTATTTGCGACGGCACTGCTTTGTTTCCGCGAAAATCCGTCCTTGTTTTTTCTCTGTTTTAGTCTTGTCCTCCTAACCCGGTTTGCGGAAAAGCTTGGTTTGCTCGAACAAGCCCTCAAGCGTCTTCATGCGCTCCTTCGTCTCGTCCCAGGTCGAATTCTGAACGGCCTCGATCAATGCTTCGACGATGAACAGGGTGACGACGGAGGAATCCCAGGCCGACGGCGCCTCGATCCGGACGCGGAAGGCATGCCGGGCCAGCTTGGCGGCCGGCGAGCCCCACTGGTCGGTGAAGACAACGATTTCGGCGCCGCGTTTGCGGGCGGCGGTGGCGAGGCTCACCATCTCCTGCTCATAGCGGCGGATGTCGAAGATGATCAGGATGTCGCCGGCGTTCATGTTGAGGACATATTGCGGCCAGCTGCTGGAATTCGACGACAGCAGCGTCGTTGCAGGACGGATCACCTGCATGTGGGTGAAGAAATACTCGGCAAGCGCGCCGGTGATGCGGCCGCCGACGAAATAAAGGCCGCGCTTGCGGTCGGAGAGTAGCGAAGCGACACTGTCGAAGGTCGCGGTATCGAGATCACTCAGCGTTTGGCGCAGATTGCCCATGATGGCATCGGCGAAACGATTGAGGATATGAGTGCCCGGCGCATTTTGAGCCCAGCGATCATGCTTGGTGATCGGGTTGGAGATCGTCGCCTCGAGCTCCAGATGCAGATGCGCCTGAAAGTCCGGATAGCCTTTGAAGCCGAGCTTTTGAACCATGCGCACGACGGTCGGCGTCGAAACGCCGGCATTCTCGGCGATCGTGGTGATGCTGCCGAGACCGGACACCGGATAATTGTCGAGAAGGCTTTCGGCCAGTTGCTTTTCGGCACGCGTCAACACCCCGAAATGCGAGTGTATGACGTCCGAAACCGTCTTCGACGCAACTGTCACGTGACTATGCTCCCCGGGATGGTCTGGCGCCACTTTCCCACTCAAATTAAGAACGCTGTCATAATCCATGTCAACCACTGTCGTGAAAAGAAATTTTCAGTCGACGCTTGACAGTGATCGAAACCTGAAGAATTCTTTTCTTCATAAGGAATTTGTTAAGGGATAAGGAGTGGCGCCTTTGGTGCTGGCCGGGCCGAAAATCCTCAGCGAAGCGGATGGCGACTGTGTCGGGATCGAGCGCGTCCGTGGCCAGAGCCCGGTGCTGCTAATCTGCGAGCATGCCTCGAATGCGCTTCCGGCGCATTTTGGCGATCTTGGCCTGCCCAGCGAAGCACTCGCGAGCCATATTGCCTGGGACCCGGGCGCCCTTGCGGTTGCCCGCGGCATATCGGAAGGGCTCGACGCGACGCTCGTTCACCAGCGGTTCTCCAGGCTTATCTACGACTGCAACCGGCCGCCCAGTTCACCTGGCGCCATGCCGGAGACGAGCGAGATTTACGCCATTCCCGGCAACAAGGAATTGACCGCCGAAGAACGCCTTGCGCGCACCGACGCGCTCTACGTGCCTTTCCACGACGCGATTCGTGGGCTGATCCGCGATCGCCGGGCGAGGGGACAAGACAGCATCATCGTGACGATCCACAGTTTCACGCCGGTCTATCACGGCCGCGAGCGACCGGTGGAACTCGGCATATTGCACGATGAGGACAGCCGGTTCGCCGACCTTATGCTGAAGGCAGCGGCCGAGGCGCCGCTTTACAGGACAGAACGCAACCAGCCTTACGGGCCCGAGGACGGCGTGACCCACACGCTGATCCTGCACGGGCTTTCGAACGGCTTGCGCAATGTGATGATCGAGGTCCGCAACGACCTCATCGCAGACGATGTCGGCCAAGGGGTCATGGCCGACTATCTAACAGGGCTGCTCCAGCAAAGCCTGGACGCCTGACATAAAAAGAAGACCCGAGGGAGCAGTCTAACTGCGGACGTCCGTACGGCGAGAAGGCCGCGGACAATTTGGCACTGAACCGGCCCGCAATCCCGCGGCCGATCGTGAACAGGGGGAAGTCATGTCGGATTATTCCGAACTGGACAAGAAACAGGATGTGCACATCCTGCATTCCATGGGTTATGCCCAGGAACTCGAACGGCGAATGAGTTCATTCTCGAATTTTGCAGTCTCATTCTCCATTATCTGCATCCTCTCCGGCGGCATCAATTCGCTGGCGCAGGCGACCTCCGGTGCCGGCGGAGCGGCGATCGGCATCGGCTGGCCGCTCGGCTGCTTCGTCTCGCTCGTCTTCGCCATCGCCATGGCGCAAATCAGCTCGGCCTATCCGACAGCCGGCGGGCTCTATCACTGGGGCTCGATCCTCGGCAATCGTTTCACCGGCTGGCTGACTGCCTGGTTCAACCTGCTCGGTCTCGTCACCGTGCTCGGCGCTATCAATGTCGGCACCTACTATTTCTTCATGGGTTCGTTCGGCACCACCTATCTCGGGCTGACGGACACGACGACGGTGCGCATCATCTTCCTCGTGATCATCACCGGCGCGCAGGCGCTCGTGAACCACATGGGCATCGGATTGACTGCGAAGCTGACCGACTTTTCCGGTTATCTGATCTTCGCGAGCTCGATCGCGCTCGCGGTTGTCTGCCTCGCCGCCGCCCCCTCCTATGAGGTCGGACGCCTCTTCACCTTCGCCAACTATTCCGGTGAAGCCGGCGGCAACGTTTGGCCGGCCACGTCAGGAACATGGGTCTTCCTTCTCGGCCTGCTGCTGCCGATCTACACCATCACCGGTTATGACGCTTCGGCTCACACTTCGGAAGAGACGGTCAAGGCTGCCGAATCGGTTCCGCGCGGCATGGTCGCCTCGGTGCTTTGGTCGGCGCTTTTTGGCTACATCATGCTGTGTGCCTTCGTCCTGATGCTGCCGAACATGGACGATGCGGCAAAACAGGGCTGGAATGTGTTCTTCTGGGCGATGGACAGCCAAGTGAATCCCATCGTCAAGGATATTCTCTATTTCGCCATCCTGGTGAGCCAGTGGCTGTGCGGTCTTGCGACGGTCACCTCGGTCTCGCGCATGATCTTCGCCTTCTCGCGTGACGGCGGTCTGCCGGCATCGAAGGCGCTGTCGAAGGTCAGCCCGCAGTACCGCACGCCGGTGGCTGCGATCTGGACCGGCTCGATCCTGTCTGTTCTCTTCGTCTGGGGTTCTTCGCTCGTTTCGATCGGCGACACGCCGGTCTATACAATCGTCGTCGCGTGCACGGTCATCTTCCTGTTCTTCTCCTTCGCGATCCCGATCACCCTCGGCCTGTTCGCTTGGGGCACGTCGAAGTGGGACAAGATGGGCCCGTGGAACCTCGGTGAGGGCGTCTTCAAGCTCTTTGCCGTACTGACTGTCATCGCGATGATCCTGATCTTCGTTCTCGGCATCCAGCCGCCGAACGAATGGGCGCTTTACATCACTGTTGGCTTCCTCCTCGTTACTGCGATCGTCTGGTTCGGCTTCGAAAGCCGGCGCTTCAAGGGGCCGCCGATCGGCGCCGAAGTGGCAAAGCGCCAGGCCGAGATCGCGGCGGCCGAAGCAGCCGTTGGCGAAAGCGGCGAACACTAAAGCGCGGGGCGATCTTTCAGATCGCTCCTCGCACTCTAGGTCTTTGTTTTTCCGCATGTCGTTAGCGCAAAACCGCGGCACACTTTTACGCGACATGCTTTAGGCATCGAGGCTTCCCTCTCAAATGGCGGGGCCGCATCCTGCGGCCCCATCACCGGTTCAACGAAAAGGCATCAGGTCCACATCCGGCCGTGCGCATGCGATTTCGTTGCCCCGATCTTCTCAATTCCAATGTCAGGCGGATCAATCATGAGCAGCAGCTACACAATCGACGATCTCAGGAAGGATGTTGCCGAAGGGCGCATCGATACGGTTCTGGCTTGCCAGGTGGATATGCAGGGCCGGCTGATGGGCAAGCGCTTCCAGGCGGAATTTTTCCTCGAGAGCGCCTGGAAGGAGACGCATAGCTGCAACTACCTGATCGCCACCGACATGGAGATGGAGACCGTCTCCGGCTACAAGGCGACAAGCTGGGAAAAGGGCTACGGCGACTATACGATGAAGCCGGATTTGGCGACGCTGCGCCGTATCCCCTGGCTCGACGGCACGGCGCTGGTGCTCTGCGACATGCTCGACCATCATACCCATGAAGAGGTCGCCCATTCGCCGCGCGCGATCCTGAAGAAGCAGGTGAAGCGCCTTGAGGATATGGGCATGAAGGCCTACATGGCCTCCGAGCTCGAATTCTTCCTGTTCGACCAGAGCTACGAGACGGCGCAGGCGTCCGGCTACCGCAACCTCAAGCTCGCCAGCGCCTATAACGAGGATTACCACATCTTCCAGACCACCAAGGAGGAAGAGGTGATGCGGGCGATCCGCACCGGGCTGCAAGGCGCCGGCATTCCGGTCGAGAATTCCAAGGGCGAGGCTTCCGCCGGCCAGGAGGAAATCAACGTGCGTTACGCCGATGCGCTGGCGATGGCCGACCGGCACGCGATCATCAAGAACGGCTGCAAGGAGATCGCCTGGTCAAAAGGCAAGGCAATCACCTTCCTGGCCAAGTGGAATTACAACGCCGCCGGGAGTTCCTCGCATATCCATCAGTCGCTCTGGAGCCTGGAGGAGAAGCCGCTATTCTTCGACCATACCGGCAAATACGGCATGTCGCCGCTGATGCACAACTACGTGGCCGGGCTTCTCGCCCATGCAAGCGAGATCACCTATTTCCTGGCGCCCTACATCAACTCCTACAAGCGCTTCATGGCCGGCACCTTTGCGCCGACCAAGGCGATCTGGAGCAAGGACAATCGCACCGCCGGCTACCGGCTCTGCGGCGAGGAGACCAAGGGAATCCGTATCGAGTGCCGCGTCGGCGGCTCAGATCTCAATCCCTATCTCGCCTTCGCCGCACTGCTTGCCGCCGGCATCGACGGGATCGAGAACAAGCTCGAACTCGAAGCCCCCTTTGTCGGCGACGCCTATGGCGGCAAGGGCGTTCGCGAAATCCCGCGCACGCTGCGTGCCGCTACGATCGAAATGACGGAATCGGCAATGCTGCGCAAAGCCTTCGGCGACGACGTGATCGACCATTATACCCGTGCCGCCGAATGGGAGCAGGAAGAATATGACCGCCGCATCACCGACTGGGAAGTGGCGCGCGG
The DNA here is from genome assembly GCF_019685125.1 of Rhizobium sp. NZLR10. Taxonomy (NCBI): domain Bacteria; kingdom Pseudomonadati; phylum Pseudomonadota; class Alphaproteobacteria; order Hyphomicrobiales; family Rhizobiaceae; genus Rhizobium; species Rhizobium sp. NZLR10. The sequence goes on from NZ_JABDWE010000003.1 coordinate 97,592, forward strand.
TTTCGAAAGAGCCTAATAGGCATTTACGGATTGCTTGTCCTGCACCCCAACCCTCTTCCCGTTCTGACGGGGAGAGGGGACGTACCATGCGAGGGGTGGGCTGGGGACGGAGAGGCATCGGCATGCCCCCTTCGCCAAGCGAGCGGAGAGACGGTGCCGGCAGGCGGATGAGGGGCTATGGCCCTCGACGAAATTTTTGATCATACGAGGACGGAAATCGATCATGGCAATGATCCAATGTATTTCACCGGTTGACGGGTCGGTCTACGCCGAGCGCGCCGCACTTTCTCTCGATGCCGCCAAGGACGTGGTGGCGCGGGGCCGCAAGGCGCAGAAGGCTTGGGCGAAACGGCCGCTCGAAGAGCGCGTGCAGCTGGTGCTGAAGGGTGCGGCGCGGCTGAACGAGATGTCAGATGTCGTCGTGCCGGAGCTTGCCTGGCAGATGGGCCGGCCGGTCAAGTATGGCGGCGAATATAAGGGCTTCAACGAGCGCTCGAATTATGTCGCTTCGATTGCGGCGGATGCATTGGCGCCTGTTGTCGTCGAGGAGAGCGAGCGTTTCGAGCGCCGCATCGAACGCGAAGCGCATGGTGTCGTCTTCGTCGTCGCGCCGTGGAACTATCCCTATATGACGGCGATCAACACGATCGCACCGGCGCTGATGGCCGGCAATACGGTGGTGCTGAAACATGCCTCGCAGACGCTGCTGGTCGGCGAGCGGCTGGTTCAGGCCTTCGTCGAGGCCGGCGTTCCCGATGACGTGTTCCAGAACGTCTTCCTCGACCATCAGACGACGTCGGCGCTGATTGCCGCCGGCAGCTTCAATTTTGTCAATTTCACCGGATCGGTCGAAGGCGGACGCTCGATGGAGCGGGCAGCCGCCGGCACCTTCACCGGCCTCGGCCTCGAACTCGGCGGCAAGGATCCGGGTTACGTCATGGATGACGCCGATCTTGAGGCTGCCGTCGATACGCTAATGGACGGCGCGACCTATAATTCCGGCCAATGCTGTTGCGGCATCGAGCGCATCTATGTGCATGAATCGCTCTATGACGCCTTCGTCGAGAAGTCGGTCGCCTGGGTGTCGAATTACAAGCTCGGCAATCCGCTCGATCCCGATACCTCGCTCGGGCCGATGGCGCATAAGCGCTTCGCCAAAGTGGTGCGCGAACAGATCGCCGAAGCGGTTTCCAAGGGTGCCAAGGCGCTTGTCGACCCTAAGCTTTTTCCGCAGGATGACGGTGGCGCTTATCTGGCACCGCAGGTTCTCGTCGATGTCGACCATTCCATGGCCTTCATGCGCGAGGAGACCTTCGGTCCGGCGGTCGGCATCATGAAGGTGAAGAGCGACGAGGAGGCACTCGCTTTGATGAACGACAGCCAGTACGGACTGACGGCCTCGCTCTGGACCGGCGATGTCGAGCGGGCAGCGCGGCTCGGCCGCGAGATCGAAACCGGCACCGTTTTCATGAACCGTGCGGACTATCTCGATCCGGCGCTCTGCTGGACCGGCGTCAAGGAGACCGGCCGCGGCGGCTCGCTGTCGATCATCGGCTTCCAAAATCTCACGCGTCCGAAATCCTTCCATCTGAAGAAAGTCACAGCATGAGCAGCAACATCACCGCAAACTGGAGCTACCCGACATCGGTCAAGCTCGGCCGGGGCCGCATCAAGGAACTGGCCGACGCCTGCAAGAGCCTCGGCATCAAAAAGCCGCTGCTCGTCACCGACCGCGGCCTCGCCTCGATGGCGATCACCAAGAACGCGCTCGATATTCTCGAGGATGCCGGCCTCGGCCGGGCGATCTTTGCCGATGTCGACCCGAACCCGAACGAGAAGAACCTCGATGCCGGCGTCAGGGCTTTCAAGGATGGCGGCCATGACGGCGTCGTCGCCTTCGGCGGCGGCTCCGGCCTCGACCTTGGCAAGTGCGTCGCCTTCATGGCCGGCCAGACGCGGCCAGTCTGGGACTTCGAAGATATCGGCGACTGGTGGACGCGCGCGAGCCTCGAGGGCATCGCCCCGATCGTCGCCGTGCCGACAACGGCCGGTACCGGTTCGGAGGTGGGGCGCGCCAGCGTCATCACCAATTCGCAAACGCATGTGAAGAAGATCATCTTCCATCCGAAGTTCCTGCCTGGCGTCGTCATCTCCGATCCGGAACTGACGGTCGGCATGCCGAAGATCATCACCGCCGGCACCGGCATGGATGCCTTCGCTCATTGCCTGGAGGCCTATTCCTCGCCCTTCTATCACCCGATGTCAGCCGGTATCGCGCTTGAAGGCATGCGGCTTGTCAAGGAATTCCTTCCGCGCGCCTATAGAGAGGGCACCGATCTCGAAGCCCGCGCCAACATGATGTCCGCTGCCGCTATGGGCGCGGTCGCCTTCCAGAAGGGGCTCGGCGCCATTCATGCGCTGTCGCACCCGATTGGCGCCGTCTACAACACCCATCACGGCATGACCAATGCCGTCGTCATGCCGGCGGTGCTGCGCTTCAATCGCAAGGCGATCGAGGAGAAGATCGGGCGCGCCGCTGCCTATCTCGGGATCTCGGGCGGTTTCGACGGCTTCTACGATTATGTGCTGAAACTCCGCTCCGAGCTCGGCGTGCCCGAGACGTTGTCGGCGATGGGAATCGCGGCTGACCGGATCGACGAATTGTCGGCGATGGCGATCGAAGATCCAAGTGCCGGCGGCAACCCGGTTGCACTGACGCTCGAAAATACCAAGGCCCTTTTCAGGGATTGCTTCTGACCATAACAGCGGACCTTCAGACTGGCCCGGAAGCTATTGGCTTCCGGGCTTTTTTGTCTTTTTTGTACTGGCGGCATCCGTGCTTCAAGTCTTGGCCCGATGCATATTGTTGTCCCAACACCGCTGAACACTTTTGGGCGACATGCATGAATTTTAGGGATGTGAAAAATACCAACTGCAATTTCGGCGGGCGTGTTCGGGATTTGTTAACCATGATTGTAAAGAATGGATTAACCGCACGATGCTCCGACGGTGCGTAAAAGAGCGATTCCGGCTCGCGCCATTTCCTTCCGAGGACCGAACATGCCTGTCATTACATTCGCAAATACCAAGGGCGGGGCCGGCAAGACGACCGCTGTTCTGCTGCTCGCCACCGAGTTAGCCCGCAAGGGTTACCGCATCACCATTCTCGATGCCGACCCGCAGCATTGGATTTCGCGTTGGCACGAAATATCGGGTCATGTGCCCAATATTTCGGTGATTGACTTCGTGACAACCGCTTCGCTGCCGCTGCATATCAGCGAGAACAAGCACAATACCGACTATTTCATCGTCGATCTGCCGGGTGCGCGCAATCCGCTGCTTGCCACCGCCGTCGGCCTTTCGGATCACGTGCTGATCCCGATCCAGGGCTGTGCGATGGATGCGCGCGGTGGCGCACAGGTGCTTGAACTGCTCCAGTATCTGGACGAGAAGGCGGGCATCAAGATCGGCCATTCGGTGGTGCTGACCCGCGTCAACTCGATGGTGACGACAAGGGCGCTACAGGTCGTCAAGTCGCTGCTCAGCGAGCGGCATGTTCCGGTGCTGGATACCGCCATCATCGAACGCTCGGCCTTCCGCGACATCTTCGACTGTGGCGGCACACTGCACACGATCGAGCCCACACGCGTCAGCAATCTCGACAAGGCGCGTGAAAACGCCACCTGTTTCGCCGAGGAAATGATGAGCAAGCTGCCGGTCAGGCTGACGGAGTCTGCCCGTATGGCGACGGCGGCCTGAGCATCCTCCTTATGAAACGGAAAAGGCCGTCGGAGTGATCCGGCGGCCTTTCCGTGTGCACCAGATATCCTCAGTCGACGAATTCGACCGTCACGCCCGGCTTGACCATCTTGGCAAGTTCGGTCGCATCCCAATTGGTCAGGCGGATACAGCCATGGCTCTGGGTGCGGCCGATCTTGGAAGGCTCGGGTGTGCCGTGAATGCCGTAGGTCGGCTTCGACAGCGCCATCCAGACGGTGCCGACGGGGCCGTTCGGGCCGGGCGGAATGTTGAGGATCTTGTCGTTGCCGGCCTGCTGGAAATTGATCTTCGGATTATAAGTATAGCCGGGATTGAACGCGACGCGCTCGACCGTGACGGTGCCCGACGGGGAGGGTGTGTCGGTCGAGCCGATCGATGCCGGGTAGGCGGCAATGAGATTGCCGGCGCCGTCATAGGCAAAGACCTGCTTGCGGCCCTTGTCGGCGATGATGCGGGCGACCTCGCCGCTCTTCGGCTCGCCCGGATTGACGACCTTGATGATCGTGCCGGCAACGGTGAAATCGGCGCCGGGGTTCATTTCCTTGAGGAAGGCTTCATCCATGTGGAATCGCTCGGCCAGCATTTCGGTGGTCGAGGAAAAGGCGAGCGACGGCAGCAGCGCCTTCTGCGAATAGTCTTCCGGGATCTGGGCGACGAAGGGGCCGGCGGCATCGGCCGGCGTAATCGTGTAACTGACGACCGGCAGGCCGCCGTTCATGCGCAGCTCTTCGAGAATGGCGTCGGTGTCGTTCGGGTCGAGTCTGGAGCCGGTCATCTGGTCATAGGCATAGACCGACTTGGTGACGTTCGAGCCCATATGGCCGTCAATGACGCCGGGGGAGATGCCGGCGCGATCGAGGAAGACCTGCAGCGCGACGATCTCGGGCTTCGACTTGTTCTTCAGCGTGATGACGGGCTCATCCGGTGCGGCGCTCGGCGCGTCAGCGGGCGGGAGCTGCTGGTCGGGATCGATCGAGGCATAATCGTCGCCGGGCTGCGGATTGCCGATGCTGTTGTCATTGGGATAGGGTTGACCGTCGAGCGGTTGGCGTTCGATCGCCGCATCGCGCGGAATACCGCCGGTGACCGCACCGCGCTCAGAATAACGCGTATCGCCAGAGGCGTTGTCGTCGGCGTAATAGGGATCGTTGCCGTTCTGGTCGGCATAGACCTCGCGCGGACCGGGCCGTGGCGGATAGTAGCCGCGGGCGCGCATCTCGGTGGCGACGACATTGCCATAGGCATCGATCATCACGCGATTGCCGCTGCGGTCGCGGGCATAGATATAGCCGCGGGGGACATAGTCGAGAATTTCGCCGTTCGGCGTAACCAGCACGACATCGCTCTGCCGGCGGTCACGGAACTGCTGCGCGCCTGCCCCCGGTGCTGCAGCCGCGATGGCCGCCAGCACGGCCGCAAGCGAAAATGCCGACTTCAAAAAGCGATTCACGTCTCATACCTCGGAACTGTGACTGGCAGACACACACCTGCGAATTTTGACGCTAGTGTGGAATTTATGAAACCGTGCTGAACAAAATATGAAAATCACTAAGATTTCCTTTTACTCATAAACGTTTGCGTCTCTGTGTCAGTTCCGCAAAATCCATGGTTGCGGCAAAAACACAGGATGGGGACTGCGCCGATTGACGAATGACGGCGCGAAACCTAACGCTACGGCCGCCGACAACCTCCTGAGGAGACTGCGATGATCGAATTTGCTGCCGCAAGCGGGCCGCGCCTGATGCTGGATGAAACGTCGGTGCTGGATATCGGCGGATGCATCGTCGAAGGCGTCGACATTGCGCCGAAGCGCGCCATTCCCGACGACGGCGATCCGCGAATCGATCACTCGCTCGAAGGCTTCCTGTTCACTTGCGGCCCGGACCATATCCGCCACCGGCAGCCGATTGCCGGCCGGGCCGACGGCAAGGTCTATCCGCTGCACGGATCGGCCTCCGGCCATGCGGCCAAGGTGCTGTGGACGAAGTACGAGAACGGCAATGCCGAATGCCGCGCCGATATCGACATCGCCACTGTCGAGGGACTGCCGCAGCGCATCGAGCGGCTGTGGCGGATCGACGGGGCGACTGGCGAGGTGCAGCTCGAGGACCGGGTCGTCAATACGAGTGATCACACGGTGCCGACCTTCCTGATGTATCACATGAATACCGGGGGCAAATGGCTGGACGAGGGCACGCTGCTTGAAGGCCGGATGCTTGAGAATGGCGGTTTCCCATGGACATTCGGTGAGGAGCCGGGGGGCATCTTCTGCGTTCCGGCGCCAGCGACGGAGGAAGGCTTCGCGGAGATCCGGCTTGGACCGATTGCCGCGATCGGCGGCAGGACGCTCCGCGTGCGCTTCCGCGCCAATACGCTGCCCCATCTGCAGGTGTGGCGGAACCAGAAAGCGCCGGCCCATATCATTGGCATCGAACCGGTCTCGCATCGCTGGGTCTCCCGCGACGAGCTCGAGGTGGCCGGTGAGTTCAACATGCTGGCACCCGGCGAGAGCCGCAGCTATGCGCTGACCTTCGCCTTCCTCTGAGCGAAGTGTTGTTGACGCTCGCGGGCCTCCCGTCGTAGACCTTCAGCCCACGATTTTGAGGAGACAAGACGATGGATATTCGCCAGATTGACGATGAATATTCGGTTTCGGGCCAGATCACGCTTGAAGAACTCGACGAGATCAAGGCGATGGGGTTCAAATCGATCGTCTGCCACCGTCCCGACCATGAGAGCCCCGACCAGACGTCGTTCTCGGTCATCGAGGCGCGCGCCAAAGAGCTTGGTCTCGATATCGCCCATGTGCCGGTTGGACCGATGGGCGTGACCGAGGAAGCCGTGCAGGGCATGGTCGACGCGCTCGACGAATTCCCGCGGCCGATGCTCGGTTACTGCCGCTCCGGCGCCCGCTCGACAGCGATCTACCAGAAGACCCACCATATCCGCGGCTGAGCCCCGTTAACCGCGCCCGTCCCGGCGCCCGATTTTCCGGCGCTGTGCCGCAGCGCCGCCACCTTCCATTCACTCAGGAGACTATGATGAGCATTAAGCGTATCGACGTCGGCGCGCGCATGAGCGGCGCTGTCATTCACGGCAACACTGTCTATCTCGCAGGCCAGGTCGGTGAGGGCGACAGCGTTACCGATCAGTGCAACTCTTCGCTTGCCGAAGTCGACCGCCTGCTGGCTGAAGCCGGCAGCAACAAGTCGAAGATCCTGCAGACGATCATCTATCTCTCCGACATCGCCGATTTTGCCGAGATGAACGCTGTCTGGCAAGGCTGGATCGATCCGGCCAATCCGCCGGCCCGCGCCACCAGCGAAGCCAAGCTCGCTGCGCCAAAATACAAGGTCGAGTTCATCGTTACGGCCGCGATCGACTGAGGTCACTGCGGGATTGCGTGTCGAAGCCGGTGGGGAGACCTACCGGCTTTTTGCTTGCGCGATTTCCGAGAGTGTGCGCGTCGGCGTGATCGCCTCGGGATCGAGTTTGATCTCGATGATCGCCGGCTTACCGCTGGCACGCGCCCGCTCGAAGGCCGGGCCGAATTCCGCCGTTTGCTCCACCGTCTCGCCGTGCCCGCCATAGGCGCGGGCAAGGGCTGCGAAGTCGGGATTGGTCAGGTCGGTGCTGCTGACGCGGCCGGGATATTCGCGCTCCTGATGCATGCGGATCGTGCCGTAGATACCGTTATTGACGACGACCGCGATGATCGCCAGGCCGAAGCGGATGGCGGTGGCGAATTCCTGGCCGTGCATTAGGAAACAGCCGTCGCCGGCAAAGCAGATGACCTCTCGCTCGGGAAAGAGCCGCTTGGCAGCGACGGCGGCCGGCAGGCCGTAACCCATCGAGCCGGAGGTGGGGGCGGCTTGAGTGTTGAAGCGGCGAAAACGATGGAAACGATGCACCCAGGTGGCATAGTTGCCAGCGCCGTTGGTGAAGATCGTTTCCGGCCGGGTATTGGCCTCCAGCCACTCCATGATCGGCCCCATATGAACCGGGCCAGGACCTGTCGCTGGCGGCTTCGACCAGGAAAGATAGGCCTGATGCATATGCTTCGTGCGCTCGGCCCAGCGCGGCTCGGCCGGCGCTTCCAGATCGGCGAGCGTTGCGACGAAATCGGCAGGTGCGGCGCAGATGGCAAGATCGGGACGATAGATACGGCCAAGTTCGGATGCGTCGGGATGGATGTGCATCAGCGATTGCTGAGGGTAGGGTATGTCGATCAGCGTATAAGACGAAGACGGCATTTCCGACATGCGGGCGCCGAGCAGGATCAGCAGGTCGCTCTCCTTGATCTCCTTCGCCAGCGCCGGGTTGATGCCGATGCCGACATCGCCGGCATAGCAGGGATGGAGATGATCAAACAGCATCTGCCGGCGGAAGGAGCAGCCGACCGGCAGTCGGAAACGCTCGGCGAAGCCTGCAAAGTCGGCGACGGCGTCGGCATCCCAGCGCGTGCCGCCAAGGATCACCATAGGCCGTTCGGCCTTTAGCAGTCTCACATGGAGATCGTCGATCTGGCGGCGGCCGGGATGCGCCTCGACGCTGACATAATGCTTAGCGCGGGGAGCCTCGACCTCATCGCGCAGCATGTCCTCCGGCAGCGTCAGCACGACTGGGCCGGGCCGGCCCGAGGTTGCGACCGCAAAGGCGCGGGTGACGAACTCGGGAATGCGGGCGGCATCGTCGATCTCGCCCACCCATTTGGCGAATTCGGTGAAGGCGCGGCGGAATTCGACCTCCTGGAAGGCCTCGCGCTCGCGGGCTTCTCGCTGCACCTGGCCGATGAAGAGGATCATCGGGATCGAATCCTGTTTGGCGATATGCAGGCCGGCAGAGGCGTTGGTAGCGCCGGGGCCGCGGGTCACCATGCAGATGCCGGGTTCGCCGGTCAGCCTGCCCCAGCAATCCGCCATCATCGCCGCTCCGCCCTCCTGGCGACAGACGACGACGTCGATCTCGCTGTCGCGCAGGGCGTCGAGAACGGCGAGAAAACTCTCACCGGGCACGCAGGAGAGACGCTTGACGCCGTTCGCCTTCAGCGCCTCGACGATCAGTTGCCCGCCGGTCCTCTTCATGCCTATACCTTCCTCTCGCGCTCGGCGAGTTCCGCCAGAATTTCTTCGCTGTGTTCGCCGAGACGTGGGCTCGGCCTGATGTAAGACAACGGCGTTTCCGACAGCACCACCGGCGTCCTGACCCCGGGGATCACGGTTCCGGCCGCATCCGCAAGGTCAATGCGCAGGCCGCGGGCCTGTACCTGCGGGTCGGCGAACATCTCTTCGATCGTGTTGATCGGGCCGGCGGGAACCGCATTCTCCTCGCAGGCCTTCAGCAGATCCGCCTTCCGCCATTTCAGGGTCTCGGTCGAGATGAGGCTGCGCACCTCGCCGCGATTGGCGACGCGGGCCCTGTTGGTGGCGAAACGCTCGTCGCCGGCGATGGCGTCAAGGCCGAGGATGGTGCAGAGGCGACGGAACTGGCCGTCGTTTCCGACCGCCAGAATGAGATAGCTGTCTGCCGCCGGCACGACCTCATAGGGTGAGATATTCGGATGGGCATTGCCGAGGCGGGTGGGTGCCTTGTCGGAGACGAGGTAATTCATGTTCTGATTGGCGAGCACGGCCGATTGCACGTCGAGCAGGGCCATGTCGACGAGCTGGCCTTCGCCTGACTTGAGCGCGTGGATCAGGGCAGCCTCGATTGCCGAGACGGCATAGATGCCGGTGAAAATATCGGCGATGGCAACGCCTGCCTTCATCGGCTGGCCGTCCGGCTCGCCAGTGATCGACATGAAACCTGACATGCCCTGGACGATGTAATCATAGCCCGCGAGGCTGGCATAGGGGCCGGTCTGGCCGAAGCCGGTGATCGAGCAGTAGACGAGTTTCGGGTTCACCTGGCGCAAGCTATCGTAATCGAGCCCGTATTTGACGAGGCCGCCGAGCTTGAAATTCTCGATCACTACATCGGCGGTGGCGACAAGGCGGCGGACGAGATCCTGACCTTCGGGGCTCTTCAGATCAGCAGTAATGGAGCGCTTGCCGCGATTGGCGGCGTGGTAATAGGCGGCCGAGAGATTTTCGCCATCGGCGCCTTCGACGAAGGGCGGCCCCCATTGGCGGGTGTCGTCGCCGCCGTCGGGATTTTCGACCTTGATGACATCGGCGCCGAGATCGGCGAGCATCTGTCCCGCCCAGGGACCGGCGAGCACGCGGGCAAGCTCGATCACCCGGATGCCGGCAAGCGGCGGCTTTTTCGTCGTCATATTTCCTCGTCCGTTTCTACGGCGCCAGTGTCGCCTCAGATGTATCGGATACAGGCTTTGAAGCAAAGCGGCGCTCGCGCCAGAGGATGTAGAAGCCCGACGCCATGATGATCATAATGCCGAGCCATTTGACCGCATCCGGAAAGTCGCCGAAAACAAGCCAGGCGAAGATCGTCGCCGAGACGATCTCGAAATATTGCAGCGGCGCCAGCGTCGAGGCCGGTGCTGCACGATAGGCATAGACGCCGAAGATGCCCGCTATCGCGGCCATGGCGCCGACCCCGGCGAGGTAGAACCAGGCGCTGCCTTCAGGCATGACGGGATCGAAGAGATCGGAACCGCTTCCTTCGCCCGCAAAAAGCAGGATGGCGCAGAAGATGAGGCCCCAGATGCCCATCTGGAACTGCATCGCCCAGGGATCTTCCCGGTGCGAGAGGACGCGGGTCATCAGTACGAAGATCGCGATGCAGAGCGCGCTGAGGACGGGCAGGAGCGCGACGTAGCCGACTTCGCTGAAACTCGGCTGGATGATCAGCATTGCCCCGAAGAAGCCGACGCCGCAGGCGGTATAGCGCCGCCAGCCGATCGTTTCCTTCAGGAAAATGCCGCCGAGAATGGTCAGCACGATCGGCTCGACGAAGAAGATCGCAATCGCGTCGGCGACGGCCATATATTTCAGCGTGGTGACGAAGGAGATCATCGAGACCGTTATGATCGCGCCGCGGATGGCATGGAAAAGGCTCTGGCGCCAGGAGAAGTCGGTGAAGCTGCGCCGCCATATGACGATCGGTAGCATGCAGAGCGCCTGTAGGGCAAAGCGGGCGGCGGTGATCTCGGCGGACGGGATCGTGACGACGGCAAGCTTGGCGAAGATGTCGATGAGCGGCGAGACCATTACCGAAAGAAACATCAGCGCAAGCCCTGTGGTCACGTCGGGGTTGGACGATATGGGGCGGGCAGTGGTGTTGCTCATGATGAAATCCTTGTTGCTCAGGATCTGGCCGCTCGGGGTCTGGCGACGGCCTCGTCGCACCAGTCCGCGAAGGCTGCGGTTGCCGCTTCTGCGCCGATCTCGTTCAGCGTCTCATGCCGCATGCCCTGATATATCTCAGTGCTGATACGAGAGAAGCCCCGGGCTTTCAAATGGTTTGACAGCCAGACGATGGCTTTTCCACGCGCCGTCGCCGGGTCTTCACCGCCGCCGACCAGATGGATTGGCATGTGGCGCGGCAGCCGATCCAGATGGCGCTTCTGCGGGGCGCGAAAAGTCAGGTCGAAAAGATCGAGCCAGAGAGAGACCGAGGCGTCGAAGCCGCAGAGCGGATCGGTGATATATTTGTCGACTTCGTCGGGAAGGCGCGAGAGCCAGTCGAACTCGGTGCGGCATCCCGGAATCGACTTTCCCCAGGCGCCGAAGGTGAGTTTCGGCAGGAGGCCGCTCGGCACGTCGGAGCCCTTCAGCATGCGCTCGGCAAGCAGGATCGCCTGGGCGGCGCGGCCGGCGAGACCGACTGCGAAATTCGAATTCCAGACGGCGACGGCGTCGAAATCGACAGGCGCCGTGACGGCGGCATTGAGGGCGATCAGGCCGCCCATCGAATGGCCGAAGAGGATCACCGGCAGGCCGGGATGGCGCAAGGCCGCGTGAGCGCGCATGGCGATGACGTCGCCGATCACTCTGTCGACGCCGTCCCGCCGGGCGAAGCGGCCGATCGGCGCGTCGGGGGCCGTCGTCTCGCCGTGGCCGCGGTGGTCATGGGCATAGACGTGATAGCCGCGCGCCGCCATAGCCTCTGCGAAAGCGCGATAGCGTTTCGAATGTTCGGCGAGGCCGTGCGATATCAACAGGATGCCGCGCGCCGGGCCGGCGGCCTCGACATGGTGATAGGCAAGCGACGCCCCCGGCACGGTGAGCTTTTGCGTTTCAGAAAACATCTGGATCCTCCTTGCAGGAACAGACCAGATCGCACTGCATAATTCCTTAAATCGGAATCGATTTAAGGAATTATGCAGCAGCAATGTGCTGCAGCGTCCTTTGCGCGTCTGAAAAGACGCGCGGCGCTGAAGGCAAATGCAACACCGAGCCTTGAGTTATCCGATAACAAAATGCGGGAACGCTACGATTCAGGGTTGCGGGCTTTCGATCTTCGTGCTTATTTGTTCCTGTATTGTTCTTTTTTGGGGGTTGAAATGAGCAGCATGCAGTTGCGTACCTTGACGTTCGCCGTTTCGATGGTTGTTGCCGGCGCCGCCGTGGCGCAGGAGGCCGGCGGGCGCACCCGTTTTATTCTTTCAGCAAGCTGGCAGCCGGCTTTCTGCCAAACGAACCAGAAGAAGGCCGAATGTGCGAGCCAGACCGGCGAGCGCCCCGATGCGACGAATTTTTCCTTGCACGGGCTCTGGCCGATGCGACAGAATTATTGCGACGTCAACGCCGAGCAGAAGGCCGCCGATAAGGACGGCAGCTGGAACACGTTGCCGGCGGTCACGCTTTCGGCGGAGACGCAGGCGGCGCTCGCAAAGGCCATGCCCGGGACGCAATCCGGTCTGGAACGGCATGAGTGGACAAAACACGGCACCTGCACGAAAATGAGCGCCGAAGATTATTTCGGCGTCGGCGTGCATCTCCTCGGCGCGCTCAATACCTCGGCCGTGCGCGATCTCTTCGCCGCCAATATCGGCAAGCAGGTTAAGGCCGAGGCGATCAAGGCAGCTTTCGACAAGAGCTTCGGGCCGGGCGCCGGCGAGCGCGTCAAGATGAGCTGCCGGCGGGCCGGCAATGTCAAGATGATCAGCGGGTTGACCATCGGGCTTTCGGAGGCCGCCGGGGCGGCGTCGGCGAAAAGCGCCGGGCTTGCCGATCTGATCCAGGGGGCGGGGAAAACCTCCTTCGGCTGCGACGAGGGCGTCGTCGATGCTGCGGGCTTTTGACCGGAAATCCTGAGTAACCGGGTTTCGGCGTTGCCCGCAGGCGCTGTTTCGCCTACATAGCGGCACGATCGAAGTTTTCCGCCCGGAGCAGCGCAGCATGGCACGTCAGTTCATCTATCATATGTCCGGCCTCAACAAGGCCTATGGCAACAAGAAGATCCTGGAGAATATCCACCTCTCCTTCTACCCCGATGCCAAGATCGGTATCCTCGGACCGAACGGCGCCGGCAAATCCACGGTGCTGCGCATCATCGCCGGTCAAGACACGGAATTTACCGGCGAAGCCTGGCTCGCCGAAGGAGCGACAGTCGGCTACCTCGAGCAGGAGCCGCACCTCGATGCCAACAAGACGGTGTTCGAGAACGTCATGGAAGGCGTTGCTTCGAAGACGGCGGTGCTCGAGCGCTACAATGAACTGATGATGAACTATTCCGACGAGACGGCGGAAGAGGGATCGAAGCTTCAGGACATTATCGACAGCCAGAACCTTTGGGATCTGGAAAGTCAGGTCGAGATGGCCATGGAAGCCCTGCGCTGCCCGCCGCGCGACGCCGATGTCACCAGCCTTTCCGGTGGTGAGCGCCGCCGTATCGCTCTCTGCCGGCTGCTGCTTTCGCAGCCGGATCTGCTGCTGCTCGACGAACCGACCAACCACCTCGACGCCGAGACGATTGCCTGGCTCGAAAAACATCTGCGCGACTATCCGGGCGCCGTTATGATGATCACCCATGATCGCTACTTCCTCGACAACGTCACCGGATGGATCCTCGAACTCGACCGCGGCCGTGGCATTCCCTACGAAGGTAACTATTCGGCCTACCTGCTCGCCAAGGCCAAGCGCATGCAGCAGGAAAACCGGGAAGAGGCCGGCCGCCAGAAGGCGATCAGCCGCGAACAGGAATGGATCGCCTCCAGCCCGAAGGCGCGTCAGGCAAAATCCAAGGCGCGTATCAAGTCCTACGAACAACTGGTGGAGGCGGCCGAAAAGCAGCGTCCCGGCGACGCGCAGATCATTATCCCGGTCAGCGAGCGCCTCGGCCAGGTGGTCATCGAGATGGAAGGCATCACCAAGGGTTTCGAGGGCCGCACGCTGATCAACGACCTGTCGATCAAGCTGCCGCCCGGCGGCATCGTCGGCATCATCGGCCCGAACGGCGCCGGCAAGACGACGCTGTTCCGCATGATCACCGGCCAGGAGACACCGGATGCGGGATCGGTCCGCATCGGTGAGACGGTCCACCTCGGTTATGTCGATCAGAGCCGCGATGCGCTTGACGGCAGCAAGACCGTCTGGGAGGAAATTTCAGGCGGCGCGGAAATCATCAAGCTCGGCAAGTTCGATATGAACTCCAGAGCCTATTGCGGCGCCTTCAACTTCAAGGGCGGCGATCAGCAGCAGAAGGTCGGCAATCTCTCGGGTGGCCAGCGCAACCGCGTTCACCTTGCCAAGATGCTGAAGGCCGGCGGCAACGTTCTGCTGCTCGACGAACCGACCAACGACCTCGATACGGAAACCCTCGGTGCACTGGAAAGCGCGCTGGAGGCGTTTGCCGGCTGCGCCATCATCATCAGCCACGATCGCATGTTCCTCGACCGTCTGGCGACCCACATTCTGGCTTTCGAAGGCGAGGGCCATGTCGAATGGTTCGAAGGCAACTTCGAAGATTATGAACAGGACAAGGTTCGTCGCCTTGGCCCCGACGCGCTCAACCCGGGCAGCCAGGCCCATAAGCGCCTGACGCGCTGATCGCAGCCGTTTTTCCAGTCAAAAAGCCCCGGTTCGGCCGGGGCTTTTTCACGTCTGGCCTGTCGCAATTTGAGCAGGCAATTTCGCGGGAGCGCGAATTGACGCTTGTCACCGTCTTTCAAATCACATAAAGATATCTTTATATCTTGATTGGACCGAAGATGAGTGAACCCTTGAAGCTTGGACTGGATGCGCTGGTGGACGTCTTGAAGGCGGCCGGCGAGCCGACGCGTCTGCGGCTTCTGGCGCTTCTCGACGGCGGCGACTTGACGGTGACCGATCTTACCGAAATTCTCGGCCAATCCCAGCCCCGCATCTCCCGCCATCTGAAGCTGCTCGGCGAGGCCGAACTGATCGAACGCTACCAGGAAGGCGCCTGGGCCTATTTCCGCCTCAAGCAGGACGGCAAGGCGGCAATGCTCGTTCGGGCATTGCTGAAGCATGTCTCCGAAAACGATCCGACCGTTCTTCGCGACGGCGAACGGCTGTCGCAGGTCAAGCGCCAGCGCGCCGAGCGGGCACAGGCCTATTTCAGCCGCAACGCGGCGGAATGGGACGAGCTTCGCCGCCTGCATGCCGCCGATGAAGAGGTCGATGCCGCCGTCATCCGGTTGCTCGGCGGCCAGCCGATCGACTCGCTGCTTGATCTCGGCACCGGCACCGGCCGCATCCTCGAGCTTCTCTCCGGGCTCTATCGCCGGGCGATCGGCGTCGATGCCAGCCGCGACATGCTGAGCGTAGCCCGCGCCAATCTGGACAAGTCTCGCATCACCAAGGCCACCGTGCGCCACGCCGATATCCTGAACCTGCCGTTCGAGGGCCAGGATTTCGATGTGGTGACGATCCATCAGGTGCTGCATTTCTTCGATCAGCCGGAGATTGCGATCGCGGAAGCGGCGCGCATGCTCCGGCCGGGCGGCCGGCTCGTGGTCATCGACCTTGCGCCGCACACGCTCGAATATCTCCGCGACGAGCATGCGCATGTCCGTCTCGGTTTTTCGCACCAGGCGATATCCGACTGGTTGCACAGGACCGGGCTCGACGTCGAGCAGGTCGTCGATCTTCATCCGGGTCAGCCAAACGGGCAGGGGTTGACGGTCACCGTCTGGCTCGCGCGCGACCCGAGGCGCCTCATGGCTTCGCAGACAAGCGAAGGCGCCGAACCTACCTTTGCCGGGAGAGTATGACATGGCTTTGAATAACGAGGTACGCGGCCGCAACATCGGGATCTCTTTCGAATTCTTCCCGCCGAAATCGGAAGAGATGGAAGGTCAGCTCTGGCAGACGGTTGGCGAGTTGCAGGACTGGGACCCGGATTTCGTCTCGGTGACCTATGGCGCCGGCGGCACCACCAAGGCGCCGACACTGACCGCCGTCTCGCGGTTTCTGTCGCAGACGCCGCTCGCCACCGCTTCGCATCTCACCTGCGTCGGCGCGACGAAGGAAGAGACGCATCAGGTGATCGATACATTCCGCAAGGCTGGCGTGACGCATTTCGTTGCGTTGCGCGGCGATGCGCCCGGCGGCGCCGGCGCGCCCTATCAGCCGCATCCCGGCGGTTACGCCAACGCAGCGGAGCTGGTGGCCGGCCTCAAGGAGATCGGCGATTTCGAGATTTCGGTTTCCGCCTATCCGGAAAAACACCCGGAAAGCCGCGATACGACTGCCGATATCGAGATGCTGAAGCGCAAGGCAGACAATGGCGCCGACCGGGCGCTGACGCAGTTCTTCTTCGACAACGACAATTTCGAACGCTACCTGGAGCGGGTGCGCGCTGTCGGCATCTCGATCCCTATCGTGCCCGGCATCATGCCGATCCAGAACCTGACGCAGCTGAAGCGTTTTGCCGGGGCCTGCGGCACTGTGATCCCGGCCTTCCTCGATGAGCGCTTCGACGGCTTCGACGACAAGCCCGATGAGCGCGCCAAGGTCGCAGCCGATGTCGCCGCCGAACAGATCGAGGATCTTGTCCGGCGTGGCATCTATGACTTCCATCTCTACACGATGAACCGCGCGCCGCTGGTTTCCGCCGTGCTCGATAATCTCGGCTTTTCACGCCGGGCGGCAAAAAGTGCGGGCGCGGCCGCCTGATCTTTCTAAAGCGCGTCGCGATCTTTCAGATTCGCTCCTTGCGCTTTGTTTTTACGCATGTCGTAGCCGCAAAACCGCTGCACGCTTTTGCGCGACATGCTTAGTTCAAAAAGATGAAAAAGCGCATGTCGGGCGGGACATGCGCTTTTTTATTGGCGGATTGATCAGGGGAGTTCAGGTGCTACCAGTCATTCCGCTTTCCTCGGCCGGCTCAGATGAAGAGCATGGACAAGACGAAAGCAAACGCTGCACTGACCAACAGAACATTCAAGGATTGCGTGAGTCCCATGTCTGTCTCCTCGCGTTAACCGGCCAATAATATGTCTGAAATATGTCGGTTGGGAAGCAGATTCTATGCTGCGCTGCAGAACGATGCGGTGGATAAGCTGAGCAGAATTTAATCAAGCGATTGAAAGTATTATATTATTTTCGATGAAATTTTGTCACAGATTTTAACATGCCGTTAAATCCGGCGAGTGCGGATTTACCTATGCGCCCAAAACATGGCAACCGGGCAACCGGTTGAAAACATGCGGAATTCGCAACCGGTATCAGGTGGTCTTCGCCAGCAGGCGATAGACCCGGCCGTCGAGAATGACGAGGCCGAAACCGATCAGCGCCATGCCGGCGAATTCGCCGAGTGCCAGGCTTTCATCAAGGAAAAGAACGCCGAGGAGGATGGCGCTCGGCGGCACCAGCAGGGTGACGAGCGAGGCGTTGGTGGCTCCGGCCGCCGCCATAATCCGGAAATAGAGGATATAGCCAAAAGCGGTCGACAGCAGCGCCAGTGCCAGGATGGCAAGCAGCGCTTCGAGCGGCGGGGCGGCCAGCGCCCAGGGGCGATCTGAGAGCAGCGACAGCGGCAGCGCGATCAGCGAGGAGGCGGTCAACTGGCCGGCAGCAGTGACCGGGGCTGGAACATTCTTGAAACGTTTGCCGTACGTGGCGGCAAAGCCGTAGGAGATCGCGGCAAGCACGGGGAGAAGCAGTGCCCAGAGCGGCGCCTCGCCGCCAGCCGACATGCCGGGGCCGATCAGAACGATCGTTCCGGTGAGGCCGACGAGGCAGCCGGTGATCTTTGCCGGTGATAGCTTCTCATCCGATGTGAAGGAGTTGGCGATGAGCACCGTCCAGATCGGCGTCGTCGCATTCAGGATCGCCGCAAGGCCGGCGCCGATGCGGGTCTGGCCGAAGAAGATCAGCGCATGCGGCAGGGCATTGTTGATGAGCCCAAGGATCAGGAATTCGCGCCAGCGGGCTTTGAGGGTCGAATAGACGTCGAAACGGCCGGCGATATAGATATGCAGCGCCAGTGCTGCGAGCAGCAGCCTGAGAAAGACGAGGGTCAGCGGCGGCACGTGATGGACGGCAATACGGGCAAAGAAGAAGGAGCCGCCCCAGATCAGACCGAGCAGGACCAGCAGGCCCCAGATCCAGGCATTCATTCTGCTGTCCACGCCGCTTCCTCCACCGTAAGCCGGTCGTTTACGAAGACCGGCACCCGCTTCAGATCTGATGCTTAGCGCAGACGGCGGACCGCGCCACCCGTTTCTTGCGAAGTGGGCGGCGTTAGGTGTCAGCGGTGATCAGAGAGCGTTGAGAAGGGCAGGTGTGGCCCAGCCGTCGGCCGGCATGCCGAGGCGCTGCTGCTCCTTCTGGATAGCGACACGCGTGCCAGAGCCGAGGATGCCGTCGATCTCGCCGACATCGTGGCCAAGGGACTGCAATTTGGTCTGCAGCGCTTTCATCTGGTCGCTGGCGAGTCCCTGTTCCGGCACGCCCTTGAGATAGGGCTCGGCGCCCGAAAGACGCGTCCCGAAATAGGCGGCCGATGTCGTGTAGATGAACGACTTGTTCCATTCGAGATAGATCTTGAAATTCGGGTAGGCGATGAAGGCCGGTCCCATGCGGCCCTGCGGCAGCACCAGATCGCCTTCGAGATTGCCAAAGGCGGTATTTCCGTCGCGCGGCTTGACGCCGAGCGCGAACCACTCGCCGGCCTTCATCGTGCCGCCGAGGCCCGATTTTTCCCAGGGCAGGTTATCCGGCACGGTCACTTCCTGCAGCCAGGGCTGGCCGCGTTCGAAGCCGAGATGTTGGATGAATTTCGCTGCCGTCAGGATGGCATCCGGGCCGCTCTGCTTCAGGCGGATATGGCCGTCGCCGTCGCCGTCCATGCCATAGGCGATGATGTCGCGTGGCAGCATCTGCACCTGGCCGATTTCGCCGGCCCAGGCGCCGGTATTGGTAGCGGGGTCGAGGTCGCCGTGCTGAACCATCTCGACGAGGGCGATCAGCTGCGGGCGGAAGAGTTCGGGGCGGCGGCAATCATGCGACAGCGTCACCAGAGCATTGCGGGTATTGAAATCGCCCTGGACGGCGCCGAAATCGGTTTCCATCGCCCAGAAGGCAGTGATGACGCCGGAGGGAACGCCGAATTCCTGTTCGGCGCGGGCAAAGACCTCGGCATATTGCTTCATCTTCTGGCGGCCGATGTCGAGGCGGGCCTGGCTGACGGTGCGCTGGGAGAATTCGAGGAAGGTCTGCTTGAAGACGCCCTGGGCCCGATCCCGGCTCAGAACTTTGGGATCGATCTCGGCGCCGGCGAAGGCGGCGTCGGCGGCTGCCGCACTTGCGCCAGCGGCAACCGCATCCTTCTTGACGCCTTCAAGGAAGGCGGAGAGATCGCCGCCGCAGGGCGCTGCCGCGGCTGCGTCCGGCGCCTGCTGGGCGGCTGCTCCGCCGGCGAGGGCGAGGGCAAACAGAAGAGCGAGTGCAGAGCGGCTTGTGAGCGAGCGGTGCATGGATGCGGTCCTTATATCAAAAAGATTGCCGTCGCTTTCACAGAGGAATGTGACGGAAGCAAGAAACATCGGAAGACGTTACTAAGAATTTCTATCCTTGGAAACGGCCGCAACCCAATTGTTCCAGTTCTTTGCACTGCCGGCAAAGACATTGATATCGGTGGGACCGCTGATGCCGGGAATGACGCCGGTCGAGGTATATTGCCAGAAGGCCCAGCGGCGGTCGGAATAGGTCACCTCGGGGTGTTTTGCCACCGAACGGACCCAGAAATGATAGTCCTGGAAGTAGCCGGCCAGATTATCCCGGTGGAAATCGACCGAGGTGTAGATGATCGGGCGTTTGCCGTAATAGGCCTCCAGCCGGTCCATGAATCGCTGCATTTCGGCGCGCACGGTTTCCGGATCGGGACGATAGCGGCAGGTCTTCGATTCTGCGTTCCATTCGACATCGAGCACCGGCGGCAGGCGCATGGCCTCTTTCGGCACGTTGCGGATGAACCAGTCGGCCTGCTGATCGGCCGAGGAGCAGAAATAATAGAAATGATAGGGCGCATGCGGGATGCCAGCGGCGCGGGCCTCGCGCCAGTATTCGTCGAAACGCGGATCGATCCTGTCCTTGCCTTCGGTCGCCTTGATGAAGGCGAAGGCGACGCCGGAATTCTTCACCGTCGCCCAGTCGATATCGCCCTGCCACTTGGAGATGTCGATCCCATGGACCTGGTTCTGTTGCGGATGCTTGGGGCCGAAATCCTGCGGATCAGTATCCTTGAAACGCATCTTCGGCTTGATCGATGCCGTTTCGAGATAGTCATACCCGGAGGAGGAGCAGCCGGCCAACAGGATGGCCAGGGGCAAAACGCAAAACAAAAGCCGGCGCATGGGCGTCCCGTCGTAACTCGAATGATCTCTTTGCCCCACAGCCTGACCTTCGAAAAAGACGAGTCGGCAGAGGATAACCCTCTTTTCACCATATCAACGTAAAAATTCGGTTAGTTTCAAGTGAATTATGAGCGCTTGCTGATAATAGCCGCCCGCCAGGCATAACCGCCGCCGACGGTACCGAACAACAATCTCGCGTTGTTTTCATGGGCTTGCGCTTCCAGGACGTCGCGCAGATCGAGGCGCGGGGTGACGTGGAATTTCGCAAGCCATGACTGCAGCATGTGGCGGAACCAGCCGGGCAGGCCCTCCTGCTGGCCGAAATCGACGATGTGCAGCTGGCCGCCGGGGTTGAGTGCGGCGATCGACGCATCGACGGCGCGCTCCCAGTCGGGGATCATCGATAGGGTATAGGAGATCAGGATGCGGTCGAAGCCGCTGACGCCGAATTCGCGCGGCGTGAACGCCGTGGCGTCGGCGACGCGGAATTCCGGGATGGTCGCCTTGGTGGCGAAGGTCTTGCGCGCCGAAATCAGCATTTCCTGGGAAATGTCGAGGCCGAACAGCTTCGCGGCCGGGAAATGCCGATGGGCGAAGGCCATGTTACGCCCGGTGCCGCAGCCCACTTCAAGCAGGGTGCCGCCCTCGGGCACGTCGAGATTGCGGATCGTGCTGTCACGACCGAGAAGGTAATATTTGCGGGTCAGGTCGTAGATATGGCGCTGATAGCGGTACATGCCATCCATCAGGCTGGCATGTTCGCCGCTCTTTCCTGCCATCTCGGTGTCGACCTTGCTCACGCCTTCTTCCCGTAGATGTGGAAACCGCCGTAGATTGCCGAGCGATCGAGCGCCGTCAGCTCACGCGATTTCTCCTCGAAATAATCCCACTGGTCGCGGATCGAGGAAGACAGGCGGCCTTCGATGATGCTCTTCTCGGCCGCGGTGCGGAAGATTACGCGGGCGCCATCACGCGCCGTGCGGGTGATTTCCCGCCAGACGTCGTTCAACTGCTCGTCCGTCATCCAGTCCTGCGCGTCGAGCAGGATGTAGCGGTCGCGCGAGGCGGCCGGCTCGCGGGCCAGAAGCTCGGTGAAGCTTGCATGATGGACGTTGACGCGGTCGATATTGGCGCGGATCACCTCGTAATGCTCCGATTTCAGATAGGTCGGCAGCGGACCTTCCTCTTCGGTACCGTAGCGACGGCCGAAGGCCTGCCAGGCGAAATAGTTGTCGCGCATCGGGAAATGACAGGCGAGTTTTTCCAGGCGGTGCTTCAGCACCGCTGCGATCGAATGGTCAGCGGCGAGGCTGGCGAGCTCGTCATATTGCTGCGGTGGAATGCCGAGGCCGAAGAGCGAGCTCTTGCGGCCGGTGATCCAGCGCACGACCGGCTTTTCGAACAGCGGCGCGATCTGCTCTTCGAAGAACTGGCGCTGCTCTCGGATCGAGCGGGTCTTGGTCATCTCGCGCAGCTTGACGCCATGCAGGCGGGCAAGAAGGTGGGCTGCGCCGATGAAGCGGCCGAGCAGGCCGGTTTCGTAGATGTTGCGGTCGAAGACGGTAACGCGGCGGCGGCCGAACTTGCGGCCGTTCCAATAACTGCGGGTCGCCTCGTCTAGCTTGGCGGCGAGATGCTGGTCGTAGGCGCGGCTGTTCGACTTCTCGTTCGGCATCGCCAGGAAACGGACGAGGTCGGAATGGCCGGGAAGGTGCTTGAAGGCGGCAAGCTTCAGGCGGTTCAGCGCGATGTGGTGCGGATTGAGATCGACGACGTCGATCGAGGCCGGCGCCTTGGAGAGATAGGCGAGCATGTTGCAGCCGCCGGAGCCGATGGTGACGATGCGGTGGTTGGGCTTCAGCTCCATCGCCTGCATGTCGAGATCCGGATCCTCCCAGATCTGCGGATAGACGAGGCCGGAGAAGAGAAGGCCGAAGAGACGCTCGGAAAAACCATCCTTCGAAAAAGCCTTGTGGCGGAGAAGGGCGTCCTTGAGTTTCCGGTTCTTGCGGAAGCCGGCATCCGGTGCAAATTCTGACATGAGTCTGTCACCTTTTTAGCGTTCAGGGCGTGTAGCGCGCCACTGCTACAGTTTGATGACGTGGGCTGTGGGCGCCGTTCTCCGGAGTGATCGCCCTCCTGGTAAAGTGATCGCAATGACGGCTCTTCTCCGCCGCGGCCCCTTTCCGGCGCGTGCGATTCCTGCTTCTCTCGGGCATGGAGGAATGCCATGCGATTTGTCCTGCGTATGCCGAAGGCGCTTGCTCTCCTTGTCGTTCTCGCCGTCATCGGCGTCGCCGGCTGGCTCTTCGTCCAGCCGCCGGAATTGCTACGTGTCGGCGACGGCTATGCCGCCAAGATCATCTGCTCCAACGTCTTCATCGCCGGCCGGGAGGCCGAGGAAGTGCTCCATGATGATGTCCAGGCGCCCGGAAATCCGCTGCTGCGGCTGGTGCGAGTCAGTGTCGACCGCGACGGCGATCGTGTGACGGCGCGCTTCATGGGACTGTTTGCGCCGAGTTATGCGCTCTATCGTGGCGCTTTCGGCTGCACGAGCGTGCCGGACGGCAATTTCGAGGCGGCGGCGAATGCGGTGCCTTTCAATGCGTCGGCCAGAGCGGAGGTGAACGAGGCTTTGTGGCCGGAGGGTGACGGCGCCGGCGATCGGCCGGACGGGAAGATCGCCGCCCTGCTTGCCGATGAGAGAGTAGCCGGCCCGGCCATGCGGGCGATCGTGGTGTTGCGCAACGGCCGCATCGTCGCCGAAACTTATGGCGCCGGCTTCTCGGCGAAGACACCGCTGATCGGCTGGTCGATGACGAAGACGGTGAATGCTGCGATCCTTGGCCGGCTGATGCTCGACGGCAAGATCTCATTCGACGACGACAATCTGCTGGCGCAGTGGAAGAACGATGCGCGCGCCAGGATCAAGGTCTCCGACCTGCTCGGCATGGAGAGCGGACTTGCCTTCAACGAGGATTATGGTGATGTCGCCGATGTGACGCGCATGCTTTATCTTGACCCCGACATGGTGTCGCTGCCGGCCAACGCACCGCTGGAGGCAGCGCCGGGTAAGCGCTTCCGCTATTCGAGCGGCACCGCGGTGCTCTTGTCGCGCATCTGGATGGACAGGGTCGGCCATGCACAGGCGGCCTTTTCCTATCCTGATGACGCGTTGTTTTCGCCGCTCGGCATGACCAGCGCCGTGTTCGAACTCGATGCGCGCGGCACGTTCGCCGGAAGCTCCTATCTCTACGCGACGGCGCGTGACTGGGCGCGCTTCGGCCAGTTCCTGCTGCAGGATGGAGTCTGGGACGGTCAACGGCTATTGCCGGAAGGTTTTGTCGGCGCCATGCGCACGCCGACGGCAGCGTCGAACGGCCGCTATACGCAGGGCCAGGCTTGGCTCGCGCCCGGCGGCCCGAGTGCCAAGTTCGGGCTGCCCGAGGATACATTCTGGCTGACGGGGCATGACGGGCAGAGCATGGCGATCGTGCCGTCCGCCAATCTGGTCGTCATCCGGCTCGGGCTGACGCCGAGCCGGCTCGGTTATCAGCCGCAGACGCTTCTCAAGGCGGTCCTGGCGACCTTGCCGCAACCGGGAGAGCCACAACAGCAGGCGGGATCGCAACGGCCAGCGCAGCCGCAGCCATAGGCGGCCTTCGTCGTTTCAGTCGTTCTATTGCTTAATAGTTGCCCTGGGCGATGTCGGTCATGCCCTTGCGCTTGGCGTCGTAATAATAGCCGCGCGCATAGAGGCGCACGGCATCGTCTTCCTTGCTGTCGGAGACGAGCCAGGCGCCGCGCAGATATTTCGCGGCATATTTGATGTTGGTCTCGGCATCGAAAAGACCGCCGGGGGCGCCGTCATACCCCATGGATTTGGCGGTGTTGTACTTGATCTGCATGAGGCCGAAATAGCCGCGCTTGTTGTAGGCCTTGGCGTTGTAGCGGCTCTCGCGATGGACGATGCGGTGGAGCAGCGTCTCGGGAATTTCGTAGAGCTTCGAATATTTCTGAATGAGCTTGGTAACGAAGCTCTTTTCGACGGTCGGCGCATCGTCCTTGTCGTCGTCGCTAAACATCGGCGGCGCCGTCGGCGGATCGATCGGCCCGGATTCATCGAACCCGTAGTCCATGCTGGAACGCGGCGTCGTATCGACTGCGGCAAGTGCCGCAAGCGCGCCGTTCTGCGGTGTCGCGGCAAAGGCAAGCTGCGTCGTCGGCTGCGCAGGGGATCCTGGACGCGGCGTCGGCACCACCGACTGGATCGCCGTCATTTCGGGCGTCAGCGGAATTTGCGCATAGGCTGCCGGCTGTATGGCGAGGTCGGCAGGCTGAGAGGCTGTCACGGTCGGCATCGCCGTCGCGGTCGGGGAAGGGGATGCCTGGGGAAGGGTGGCGCCGGCGACTGCCTGACCGGCTGTGCCTTCGGCTGTCGGAATCGCAGCAAGCGTGGCGTCTTCACCGGGTTTAGGCATCGGCACAACGGTCTGGGCGGCTGTCAGTTCGGCCTGAGATGTGTATTCGACGCTGGCGCATCCCGTCATCACGCCGCAGAGTATCGTCGAAACGACAAGACTGCGTTTCAGGCCGGACAATCCGATCGCTACCATTCCGCCACTTTCGTGAAATCGCGCCGCCCCGGCAGCGTATAAAAGTTACTAAAAACCTTAAGCCCTGGTGACCCCATTAACCTATTTGTGACATTCCGGCAACCACGCAATGTTACTAGGCTGCAATACGGCGATACCCGGCCGTTACGGCGCCTGCAGCGATGAGCAGCGTGCCGCCGGTACGGTTTACGGCGCGCTGGATGCTCGCCTTGCGAATCAGTCCGCGCGCGGTATGGGCGAGAAACGCATAGGTGGAAGCGTTGAGGATCGCCAGTACGAGGAATGTGGCCTCCATGATCGCCATCTGACCGACGAAAGGCAGGGCCGGATTGAGGAATTGCGGCACGAAGGCGACGAAGAAGATAATGCTCTTCGGATTGAGGGCGGTGACGACATAGGCGTGGAGGAAGATCTTGAGCGACTTCTCTTCCGGCAGATTGTCGTTGTCGGCAACCGGTTCGCCGATGATGGGAGCCCGCCAGAGCTTGATTCCCAGCCAGATCAGGTAGGCGCCGCCGATCCACTTCAGGACGGTGAAAAGGGTGGCGGAGGCGGCCAGGACGGCGCCGAGACCAAAGAGAGACGCCGTCATCGCGGTGAAGTCACCCAGCGCCACGCCGCACACCGTTGCAAACGCAGTCCTGCGGCCATGACCGAGCGCATAGGAAACGACGAGCAGTATCGTCGGCCCCGGTATGGCCAGCATAATGGCGGATGCGGCCGCAAAAGCGAGCCAAGCTTCAAGTGACATGGTGTCTCCTCCCTATTCCTCGGGAACAAGCAAAGACATCATATTAACCATCCGTCAATCACGCTTCTTTGTATTTCTGACCTATATTGTCCATGACTTCGGCAAACCATGCCGTCGAAAGGTCAAAAGCCTTGCCGCCCTTGATGCGCGGAAATTCTATAGTGCGCAATTTACCGTTCTGCGCTTCATCATGGCCGGTGACGCCGGAGACTTTGTTGAGCGCGCTTTCGACGGCGAGATCGACCATGCTTTGGATCAGCCGGAGATCGTCGCCGTTGGCCGGCGCCGATCGGGCGAAGTAGCCTGATTTCTGCACGAGCGAACGTTCGGCGTTCAACAGGCTGGCGAACTGCTTCTGGAACCAGGCGCCGACATTGATCGTGTCGATCTTCACATGGCCGAAGGCGTCGCGCTTGACGGTCTCGCCGGCGGCTTCGCGCTCCGTGACGATGGCGTCGAGGCAGGCGCCTTCGGAGACGAAGACCGTGGCGTGGCCGTTGCGGTCCATGCTCTCCTTCAGGCGGGCAGCCTCGGCGTCGAGGTCGAAGGCCATCTCAGGCAGGTAGACGGCGTCGATGCTCTTCAGATGTGCGTTCATGATCAGGCCGTCGACATACTGATTGCGGCTGGTGCGCTGGAGATAGGCGCGGGCGGTAGCGGCCGTCAGCCAGCCGCAATGGCGGCCCATGACCTCGTGGATGACGAGGGTGCGGGGGGCGGCCGTCTGCTCGTTGCCGACATTGTCGAAGAAATGCGCGCCGACTTCGGCGGCCGTCCAGGCGCCGAGCGACTGGCGGATAGGCACGACGTCGTTGTCGACAGTCTTCGGCAGGCCGACGACGGTGAGGTTGTAACCGTTGGCGGCGAGATAGGCGGCGAGGTCGGCGGCCGTGGTGTTGGTGTCGTCGCCGCCGATCGTGTGGAGAATGGTGATACCATCATTGGCGAGGCGTTCGGCGGCAATCCGCAGCGGGTTCTCGCCTTCCTTGACCAAGCCGCGCTTGACGCAATCGGCGGCGTTGGTGAGCTTGACGCGGCTGTTGCCGATCGGCGAGCCGCCGTAGCGATGCAGCAGCGGCGCCTTTTCGCGCATTTCGCGGGTGATCTCGATGCTGTCGCCGAGCAGTACGCCCTGGTAGCCGGACTTGTAGGCGACGATATCGAGGTCGGGGGCGATGTCGCTGTAGCGTTCGATGAGGCCGCCGACGGCGGAGGAGAGACAGGGCGCAAGGCCTCCGGCGGTCAGCATTGCAACTTTCTGCTTGGCCATGATCCCTCCTATGGCGTTTCGGTGCGGCGGCATCAGCTATAGGCGTCGCATCAAAGTCGATTCAAGCGATGCGCTTAGCTCATTGTTTTTATGCACGTCGCTATCCCGGAACCGCTGCACTTCCGGGCGAAATGCATGAGCGCATGGATGCGGCAGGGAAAGGAGCCTGTAAAGTAAAGAATTTACGAAAAAGCGCCTTTCTGCCGCGTAGTGACCGGAAGAACTGATATAATCGTTTCAGGCCGGTTCTGACTGCCGAGAACAGTTGTGGAAATTGCCGGCGTGGCGCGCACCGTAGCGGAAGTGCCGAGTGCACGAGAATCCTTTGCTGCGGTGCGACAATTACAAAATCGTGAAAACTGTGTTCGGCCCTACGACCAATAGCCGCCTTGCAAAGGCTACGATTCTTTGGTCAAGCTGTTTGCATATAAGCCTATAATCATGCGAGAGATTTCGATGTCCTTCTGGGAAAAACTGTTGAATGCCATTGGCAATACCGCGGGCAATGCGCTGTCTGCGGTGGTCGAGGCTATCCGAACAGTTTTCGAAGGCGATCCCGAGACCCGGCGCAAAGTGGCTTTCTCCGTGGCGATCATCGCGCTGTCAGCCAAGATGGCCAAGGCCGACGGCATCGTCAGCGAGAAGGAGGTCGAAGCCTTCCGCGAAATCTTCGAATTCCCACAGGATCAGGCAAAGAACGTCGCCAGGCTTTACAACCTTGCACGCCAGGACGTCGCTGGCTACGAGGCCTATGCCGAACGGCTCTCGACGCTCTGCGTCACCTGCGCGGCCAATTGCACCGTGCTGGAAGACGTGCTCGACGGCCTCTTCCACATCGCCAAGGCCGATGGGCTGATCCACGAGAAGGAACTGAATTTCCTCAGCCATATCGGTGAGATCTTCCAGATGAGCGAGACCCGCTTCGAGCAGATCGCCGCACGCCATGTCTCGTCCGGCCGCGATCCCTATAAGGTGCTCGGCGTCTCGCCGTCGGATGATTTCCCGACCATCCGCCGCCGCTACCATGGCCTCGTCAGCGAACATCATCCCGACCGGCTGATCTCGCGCGGCGTGCCCAAGGAATTCCACGTGATCGCCAACGAACGCATGGCGGCGCTGAATGCAGCCTATGCGGCGATCGAGAAGGAACGCCGTGCCGCATGACCTCGTTCGAGGCCGACTGCCGCAGCGCCCGCGTGCAGCCTTCGCCAAACCACGGCGAGCGAACGGACGGGCGCCGTCCAGACATGGTCCTGTTGCACTATACCGGCATGCCAACGGCAGATGGCGCGCTCGACTGGCTCTGTCGCGTCGAAAGCCAGGTTTCCAGCCACTATTTCGTGCATGAGAACGGTGAGGTGGTGCAGCTCGTACCGGAGGCGCGGCGTGCCTGGCACGCTGGAAAGAGCAGTTGGCAGGGCGAGACGGATATCAATTCGCTGTCGATCGGTATCGAGATCGCCAATGCCGGCCATCCCGGCGGGCTTCCCGATTATCCGAATGAGCAGATCACCGCGGTGATCGAATTGTGTCGCGACTGTGTCAAACGTTGGTCGATCGCGCCGGAACGGGTCCTCGGGCACTCCGATGTAGCCCCGATCCGCAAGGTTGATCCGGGCGAAAAATTCCCCTGGGCCGAACTTCACCGGGCGGGCATCGGGCACTGGGTCGAGCCGGCAACGATCACCGGCGGACGCTTCTTCCAGCGGGGTGACGCCGGCCAGCCTGTCGAAGCACTGCAGTCGATGCTGTCTCTCTATGGCTACAGCACTGAAATCACAGGTCAATTTTCCGAAAAGACGGCAGGTGACGTGGAAGCCTTCCAACGCCATTTTCGTCCCGAACGGGTGGACGGCATCGCCGATTTCTCGACAATCGATACGCTGCACCGGCTGCTGTCGGCGCTGCCGCGTTATTCCTGAGCGGAAGAGCCGGACATCAGGGCGGATTTCTCGCGACCGGCGGGAAAACCACCTCGCCACATCATTTCCCTATTATCTCCTCATTGCGATGGTCTAAGAACGCCCGCTGAACAGCGCTCGCGGCCTTTCCAAGTGTAACGATGAGCGCCAAATGAAACGATAAGAATTGCTGCGGAACACGGTCAATCCTTGATCGCGTATAACCGGATGACGGCGAGGCGCGCAGTCCTGCAATTCTATGGGTCGGAGTGAATAGACTACATGAAGAATATGATTGTTGGTGCTGCGGCATGCGTTGGCATGCTGCTGGCGGGATATAGTTTTGCCTTGGCGGGGGATGACTGGGGTGCCAGGGCCGAAACCATCTCGTTGAAAACCGTCGATCGCCAGAGCGGTTACGCCATGCCGGATTTTTCCACGAGCACTCCCTATGCCGTGCTGATCAATAAATATGCCGCCGAATACAACGTGCCCGTCGCGCTCGCCCAGGCTGTCGTGCGTGTCGAGAGCAATTTCAATCCGAATGCCCGCGGCAGCGCCGGCGAAGTCGGCCTGATGCAGATCAAGCCGGCGACGGCGCGGATGATGGGTTACTCCGGTACGAAGAAAGGCCTGTTCGATCCGGAGACCAACATCAAATACGGGATGAAATATCTGGCGGCCGCCCATCAGCTCGGTGGCGGGCAGACCTGCAACACTATCCTGAAATACAATGCCGGCCATGCCGCTACCCGCATGAACCCGGTATCCAAGACCTATTGCGGCAAGGTGCTGGCGATGCTCGATTGAGCTTCGCCAGACGGGTCGGGAGAAATTTCTTTCCGGCATTTTTGCGATATGAATCAGGACGCTCGCCGTGATATCCCCACCTGAAACGAGGTGGGCTACCTCGATACGAGGTTAGATATGGCAGTCGATTTCAGGTTCATCATCATCGGACGCGGCATGATGGGTGCCGCTGCCGCACGACACCTCTCGTCGATGGCCGACGGCATTGCATTGATCGGCCCGCGCGAGCCGGAGCAACGCAACGCCCACGAGGGGATATTCGCCAGCCATTACGACGAAGCGCGCATCACCCGCACCTTCGACGGCAATCTGGCCTGGGGAAGTTTCGCCGCCCGGGCGCTCGACCGCTACGGCGAGATCGAGGCAAGGAGCGGCATTTCCTTCTATTCGGAGGTCGGCTGCCTCTTCACCGGTCCGACGGTGAAGGATGAGCGGAACTACATCAACCGGGCGCTGACTGTCAGCCGGACGCTTGGCAGCGATATCGAGACCATCGCGCCGTCGGAACTTCGCCAACGTTTTTCCTATCTTGCCGTCGATCCTGATTTCACGGGATATTTCGAGCGCAAGCGCGCCGGGCACATCAACCCGCGGTCACTGGTGCGGGCGCAGACGAGGCTTGCCGAACAGGGCGGTGTTGCGCTGATCGAGGCAACTGCGACATCGGTGCGCGATGCCGGTTCGCATGTCGAGGTGACGGTCGGCGACAGACGCTACAGCGCCGAGCGCGTGTTGGTCGCTGCCGGCGGTTTCAGCAATTTCCATGCCCTGCTGCCGCGTCCTGTCGACACCAGAGTCCTGGCGCGCACGGTCGCCTTCTACGAGATCGGCGAGCGCGAGATGGCGACCTTCGGTGATATGCCGTCGACGATCGTGCTCGGCGACCGGGAGGAGGACCACATCTATATCCTGCCGCCGGTGCGTTATCCCGACGGCAAGACCTATCTGAAGCTCGGTGGCGACACCGAGGCACTTTCCTTCGACAGGTTGGAGGATGTCGGCGCGTGGTTCCGTTCAGACGGCAATGCTGCCGAGCGCGATAATCTCTCAGCCATCGCCCTGCAACTGATGCCGGAGCTTGCCAGCTGCCCGGTCACTTCGGCGCCCTGCGTGGCGAATTTCACACCGACCGGTTATCCCTATGCCGGATATACCCAGTCGCCGCGCATCGCGGTGCTAACCGGCGGCAATTTCGTCGCGGCCAAATCCTCCGACGAACTTGGGCGGCTGGGAGCGGTGCTTCTTACGGAAGGGCAACTTGGCGACGCGGATTTCGGCAGTGAACTCACGCCGGTCTTCGTTTGAGGAGAAATGCGATGACAATCGATTTCAAATACATCGTCGTTGGGCGCGGGCTAATGGGGGCTGCGGCGGCGCGGCATCTGGCGCGCCAAGCGGACGGTGTTGCGGTGATCGGCCCGGACGAACCTGATGATCGCAAGGCGCATCAGGGCGTTTTCGCCAGCCATTACGATGAAGGGCGCATCACCCGCACCATCGATCCTGACCGCAACTGGGCGCTGCTCGCCAACCGCTCGATCGGTCGCTATGGCGAGATCGCCCGCGACAGCGGCATCGACTTTTATCGCGAGGCCGGCTGCGTCGTTGTCGCGCTTGATCGAAGCGATTATCTCGAAAAGACCCGGCAGGCTGCCGTTTTGCTGGACGTCGAAACCAGCCTTCTCGACGCGGCCGGGCTGAAGGCCGCCTTTCCCTTCTTCGCCTTCCCCGATGGCGCCGCCGGCGTCTTCGAGGCGAGAGGGGCCGGGCATATCAGCCCGCGCAAGCTGGTGAAGGCGCAGTCGCTGCTGGCTGAAAGGGCAGGTGCTGCCGTCATTTGCGACCATGTCGTCTCGATCCGCAGCGAGGGCGGATCGGCTGTCGTCGAGACTGCAGGCGGCCGGACCTATCGCGGTGAAAAGGTGCTGCTGGCTGCGGGCGGATTTTCTATTGCCGAGAATCTGTTGCCGAAGCCCGTTGCCATGACGGTTTATGGTCGGACCGTCACGCTTTTCGAAGTGAGCGAGACCGACGCGGCGCGCCTTGCGACCATGCCGTCGCTCATTCTAAATGTGCCCGGCCTCCATATCTATCTGCTGCCGCCGATCCGCTATCCCGACGGCAAACTCTACCTGAAGATCGGCGGTGATCCCGACGATTTGGCACTCGGCGACGAGGCGGCGATGCGGGCCTGGTTCAAAACAGAAGGGCGCGACAGCGTGGGGGCACACCTCAAGCGCATCGTTGAAGGTCTCGTGCCCGACTTGGTGCCGCTCTCGATTTCGACGGCCGCCTGCGTCGTGTCGCAGACGGCGAGTGGTTACCCGATGATCGGCTATACCTCATCGCCAGAAATCGCGGTGGCGACGGGCTGTGCTGGCACGTCGGCCAAGAGTTCGGACGAAATCGGCCGGCTTGGGGCCGAGCTGCTTTTGGCAGGCGGAATCAGCGAACAAGGCTACTCCACGGATTTCACACCGCAATTTCGCTAAATAAATTTTGATTTCGGTGGCAATTGCCCTCTCTCTCGTTTATGGGAGCCCTGCCAGTTGGCTGGGCAGCCGCGCTTTATCAATGCCGAAAGGCGGTAGGGTGAGGAAAGTCCGGGCTCCACGGAAACACGGTGCCGGATAACGTCCGGCGAGGGCGACCTCAGGGAAAGTGCCACAGAAAGCAAACCGCCTGTCATGACAGGTAAGGGTGAAAGGGTGGGGTAAGAGCCCACCGCATCTCCGGCAACGGAAATGGCACGGTAAACCCCACCGGGAGCAAGACCGAATAGGGATGACGTGGCAGGCCGAAAGGCCTTCCGGCCGGTTTCCAGGCCAGCCATCCGGGTGGGTTGCGCGAGGCAGCGTGCGAGCGCTGTCCCAGAGGAATGGCTGCCACGTTCCGGTTCACGCCGGAGCCATACAGAACCCGGCTTACAGGCCAACTGGCGATTAACTTTTGTGGCGCGATCAAGCCGCAATTTCAAGAATCACTTCCAGATAAGTTGCTGAAACTGAAAGTTTTCAAGTGGATGCTCATGCAATCCGCCGGGCGAAAATTCTTTTTGCGAAAGCACGGTTGCGCGCCATCGTGAGAGGGTGATCCTAACCCTTTGTTAAACTTAACGGCTTATAAATTTTTGATCATGCGTCCACTGCAAAATGGGCGCATCCCATTGACGCCCATATGGTCCCATGCTATCCCAAATGCGCACTGCACCGGGGCAATCATCTGCCCATTCATCGCAAAGCAAAGGCGTCTTCCTTTCCGGAAGCGTCGGAGGGGTTTTTGCTCATCCGGCTTGCGAAGCTGTGTCTGATATCGGGAGTTTCGGGCGTCTTTTGGTCCGGATCCCTGCGGGAACGGATGTTTCGTGTGATGAGCCGCTTCCTTTCGAGTGCGACCAACAGGATCGATGCCAAAGGCAGGGTTTCCGTGCCTTCCGCGTTTCGTTCCGTGCTGGCGCAGCGCAATGTTCAGGAGCTCTATTGCTTCCAGGACTTTGTGTTTCCGGCGATCAGCGTCGGCGGTCCGGATCTTCTCGAAAGATTCGAACGGCGGATTGCTGCGGAGGATCCGTTTTCGCCGGATGCGAACGAGATGTCGCTTCTCATTCATGGAGGCGGGGTCTTCATGAAGCTCGACGCCGAGGGACGGCTGATGGTCACGGATTTCATTCGCGGCTTTACCGGCATCTCGGACGAAGTGACCTTCGTCGGTCGGGCGGACTATTTTCAGCTCTGGCAGCCGCAGGCTTTTGTGGCTGCGCAGGTGCAGGCACGAGGGGAGCGCAAGCTGGCGGGCAAGCGTTCCTGAAAGAACGAGGGAACGGAATGGTGGCGAATCCTGGCGGAGGTTCAACTGATGCCGGTGGCGGACCGGTTCGTCACATTCCTGTCCTTCTCGATGAAGTGCTTTCAGCGCTGGCGCCCACGCCCGGCAAGCTCATTCTCGACGGTACCTTCGGTGCGGGCGGTTACAGCTCGGCCATCCTTGCTGCCGGCGCCGAGGTGATCGCGCTCGACCGCGATCCAACGGCGATTGCCGCTGGCCAGGCAATGGTCGCCGCCCATGGTGACCGTCTCAAGCTCGTTCATTCGCAATTCTCACATCTTGCCGATCATGTGCCGCAAGGCGGACTTGACGGCGTCGTGCTCGATATCGGCGTTTCCTCCATGCAGATCGATGAGGCCGAGCGCGGTTTCTCCTTTCAGAAGAATGGACCGCTCGACATGCGCATGTCGGCGACAGGCGTTTCGGCCGCCGATGTCGTCAATCGCGCCAAAGTCGCCGATCTCATCCGCATTTTCCATTTTCTCGGCGAGGAAAGCCAGTCGCCGCGCATCGCGCATGCAATCGAGAAGCGCCGCGAGGAAAAGCCGTTCGAGACGACGCGCGATCTTGCAGGTCTCATCGAGCTCGTCACTCCACGTAAGATGAAGGACAAGATCCATCCGGCAACGCGCGTCTTCCAAGCCTTGCGCATCTTCGTCAACGATGAGCTCGGCGAACTGGCGCAGGCACTGTTTGCGGCGGAAGCAGCGCTGAAGCCGGGCGGGAGGCTCGTCGTCGTCACCTTTCATTCGCTCGAAGACCGCATCGTCAAAAAATTCTTCTCCGATCGTGCCGGCAAGGCGGCGGGGTCGCGGCATCTGCCTGTCGCGCATGAGCGGGCGGCAACCTTTGCGGCGATCGGCAAGCCGATGGTTTCGGCAAGCGATGCGGAGGCGGAGATCAATCCGCGCGCCCGCTCCGCCAAACTGCGCGCCGGACTGAGGACGGAGGCTGCGGCCGAGGCCGCGGATATGTCGCTCTTTGGGTTTCCCAATCTCGCCAGTCTCGGAAAGCTTGGAGGTTGACATGTTGAAAACGTTCGATCTCGTGCTCATCGGCGTCATGACGGCCACCGCCGCCGTCACCTATACGATCAAGCATCGCGCCGAATTGAAGCTCGAGGAGGTTCATCGCCTCGAAGCGGAGATCAAGCTCGAAGAGGACACCATCGACCTTCTCAAGGCCGACTGGGCGCTGCAATCGCAGCCGAACCGTCTTGAACGGTTGGTCAAGGCCTATGATGACGAATTGCAGCTGCAGCCGACGCAATCGACGGCGCTGGTGCATGCCAAAGAATTGCCGATGTTGAAGTCTGAGGTTCCGGTGCCCGACGTGACGGAGGCCAAGGCCAGCGCTAAAAGCGCGACCGAGCCCAGCGCCAAGGGCGCGACCGAGGCCAACGCCAAGAGCGTTACCGAGGCCGGCGCCAAAGGCGCGGCTCTTGCCGGGGCGACCGTCACGACGAAGGCGCGGCCTGTTCCAAAGCCCGCGCCGCGCGTCGAGCCGGAAGATGATGCAGATGAGATCGAAACGGGGTCGGTGGAATAATGTCGTTTCTTTCCCGCATCATGGTCTTGAAGAGCCAGGCGCATTTTTCTGCCGGCGTCTATAATCGGTTCGGCGGTCCTTCCCCTGCCGGCCTGGCGATCGAGGGCTCCCGCAAGAAGAAATCAGGGCAGGCTAAAAGCCGCGTCGGCCTGCTGATCCTCGGCTTCATGGGTGTCTACGTCATTATCGGCGGCCGTCTTGTCGAATATGCAATGAAGGATCAGGAGGTCGTCTCCAGCATCCTGCCGCCCGATCGGCTGATGGCCTCGCGCCCCGACATTCTCGACCGCAACGGCGAAGTGCTGGCGACCGACATCCGCACCGTCTCGCTGTTTGCCGAGCCCAACAAGATCGTCGATGCCGACGAGGCGGTCGAGAAGCTTGCGACGGTGCTGCCCGAACTCGACGTCAGGGACACCTATAAAAAGCTCTCGGCGAAGACCTCGCATTTCGCCTGGTTGCGCCGGCAGCTGACGCCGAAGCAGCAGAGCCAGATCCTGGCCCTCGGCATTCCCGGCATCGGCTTCCGGCCGGAGAAGCGCCGGTTCTATCCGGGCGGCTCTACCGCCGCGCACATCCTCGGCTACGTTAACATCGACAATCGTGGCGTTGCCGGGATGGAGAAATATATCGACGACCAGGGGCTCGCCGACCTCGCCTCGGTCGGCATGACCAGCGACCAGCCTCTCGAGCCGGTGCGGCTTTCGATCGACCTGCGCGTCCAGAACATCGTCCGGGACGCGGTCGTCAACGCCGTCAACAACTTCCAGTCCAAGGGCGCCGGTGCCGCTGTTATCGACGTGCATACCGGGGAAGTGCTGGCGATGGCCTCGGCGCCGGATTTCGATCCGAACGATCCGCAGCAAGGGGCCAAGGAGGGTTGGCTCAACCGGATGACCAACGGCACCTTCGAAATGGGATCGACTTTCAAGACCTTTTCGCTGGCGATGGCGCTCGACAGCGGCAAGGTCAAGATGACCGACAGTTTCGATGCCAGCAAATCGATCTATATCGGCGGCTTCACCATCCACGATTTCCATGGGCAGCGCCGCTGGCTGACCGTGCCTGAGATTTTCCAGTATTCGTCGAATATCGGCACGGCGCGCGTCATCGACATTGTCGGCATCGACGCGCAGAAGGATTATCTGACCAAATTCGGCCTCTTGACGAAGATGCAGACCGAACTGCCTGAGGTGAAGATGCCGAGCCAGCCGCGCGTCTGGAAGAAGATCAATTCTATCACGATTTCCTTCGGCCATGGCGTCTCGACGACGGCGCTGCAGACAGGCGTGGCGGCGGCCGCCCTCGTTAACGGCGGCAAGCTGATCGAGCCGACATTCCTGCCGCGCAGCCGCGAACAGGCCGATGAGATCGCCACGCAGGTGATCAAGAAGACGACCAGCGACGAGATCCGCTATCTCCTCGATTTCAACGGATACAAGGGATCGGGCCGCGTCGCCCGCGTGCCGGGCTTTGCCGTCGGCAGCAAGACCGGCACGGCCGACAAGGTGGTGAACGGTCGTTATTCGGCGACGCTGAACTTCAATTCCTTCATTGCCGCATTCCCGATCAACGATCCGAGATATGCCGTGATCACCTTCTGCGATGAGCCGAAAACCGGCGAGAAGGCCTATGGCGGAACGATCTCCGCCGGTACCGCAGGCCCGATCGCCCGCGAGATCATCAGCCGTGCGGCCCCCATTCTCGGCATCGAGCCGAAATTCGGGGAGGGCGGATCGGCCTTGCTGGTGTCTTATTGAGTGTGAATGAATATCGGCGCCGATTCGCGAGGGGTGAACCGGTTTCAAGAGAGAAAAGTGCATTCGATGAAATTGCG
The DNA here is from genome assembly GCF_019685125.1 of Rhizobium sp. NZLR10. Taxonomy (NCBI): domain Bacteria; kingdom Pseudomonadati; phylum Pseudomonadota; class Alphaproteobacteria; order Hyphomicrobiales; family Rhizobiaceae; genus Rhizobium; species Rhizobium sp. NZLR10. The sequence continues at coordinate 134,656 of NZ_JABDWE010000003.1, forward strand.
AGACCTGGCCGGAGATCAGTTTCCGGAACTTGAAGCACAGCTCGAAGGCCCGGCAGGCTTGCTTGACATCTCAGGCCTGTCTTCGGACAGCCGCCATGTGGCGCCGGGCAATGCCTTCGTCGCGGTTGCCGGCACCAAGGCGGACGGCGCGGGCTTCATCGCGGATGCCGCCGGCCGGGGCGCTGCCGTCGCGATCGCCTCCCAAGCCATCGATGCCTCCATCCCGGTGCTTGCGGTCAAAGAGCCTCGCCGTTTCCTTTCGATCGCCGCTTCGCGCTTCTTCGCCAGGCAGCCCGAGACCATAGTCGCCGTCACCGGCACGGCGGGCAAAACTTCCGTCGCCTCCTTCACACGGCAGATCTGGGCGAATGCGGGTCATGCTGCGGCAATGATCGGCACGACCGGCGTCGTCTCGCCGACGCGCAACGAATATGGTTCGCTGACGACGCCCGATCCGGTGTCGCTGCACAAGCTCTTGGCCGAACTTGCCGATGAAGGTGTCACGCATGCGGCGATGGAGGCTTCCAGCCACGGCCTCGACCAATGCCGGCTCGACGGCGCTAGGCTTGCGGCGGCCGCCTTCACCAATCTCGGCCGCGACCACATGGATTATCATCCGACCGTTGAAGAATATATGGCCGCCAAGATGCGGCTTTTCGATGTGCTGCTGCCGAAGGGGTCGCCGGCGGTGATCTTCGCCGATGATCTGTGGTCGGCGCAGTCGATCAAGGCTGCGACCGATGCCGGTCACGACGTCCGCACTGTCGGGCGCAAGGGCGATTACCTCGCCTTGAAACGCGTCGAGCACTTCCGCCACAAGCAGACCGCCGAGATCCATATCGACGGCGAGATCTTCGAGGTGGACATTCCGCTGGCCGGCGATTTTCAGGTCGCCAACGCGCTGGTCGCGGCCGGGCTTGCCATGTCGACCGGCGTTGCGGCGAAGGTTGCGATGGCCGCGCTCGAAAAACTCATCGGTGCGTCCGGCCGTCTCGAACTGGTCGGCCATACGAAAGATGGCGCGCTCGCCTATGTCGACTACGCCCACAAGCCGGATGCGCTGGAAAACGTGCTAGGCTCGGTCAGACCCTTCACCACGGGCCGCGTCGTCGTTGTCTTCGGCTGTGGCGGCGACCGTGATCGCGGCAAACGGCCGATCATGGGCGAAATCGCCTGCCGACTTGCCGACGTCGTCATCGTCACCGACGATAATCCGCGCTCGGAGGAGCCGGCCTCGATTCGGGCGGAGATCATGGCGGCAGCACCCGGCGCCTCGGAAATCGCCGATCGCGCCACGGCGATCCGCGAGGCGGTTGGCATGTTGAGATCCGGCGATACGCTGATCGTCGCCGGCAAGGGGCATGAGGAAGGGCAGACGATCGGCAGCGTTACCCTGCCGTTTTCCGATCATGCGGAGGTGCGCAAGGCCTTGGAGGAACCGCAATCTTGAGCTGGCTCTGGACGACCGAAGATATGATCGCAGCAATGGCGGGGCGCCCCTTCGGCACTCCGCCCGAAGGCATCACCGGCATTTCCATCGACAGCCGCTCGATCACTCCGGGCGAAGCCTTCTTCGCGATCAAGGGTGACCGTGTCGACGGTCATGACTACGCATCGATGGCGACGGCAAACGGCGCCTCCCTTCTTGTCGTCAGCGAGGCGAGACTTCCGGCCATGGGCCGCCTGACGGTGCCGATGATCGTCGTGGAGGACGTGCTCGCAGCACTCGGCCGGCTCGGCCTTGCTTCGCGCGAGCGCTCTAAGGCCCGGATCATCGCGGTGACGGGATCTGTGGGAAAGACGACCACCAAGGAGATGCTGCGGCACGTGCTGTCGCCCTCCGGCAAGGTGCATGCTTCCGTCGCCTCCTTCAACAATCATTGGGGTGTGCCGCTGACGCTGGCGCGCATGCCTGAGGATACGGATTACGGCGTCTTCGAAGTCGGAATGAACCATCCCGGTGAGATCCGGCCGCTGGTAGCGATGATCCGTCCCGATGTCGCCATCGTCACCACAATCGCGCCGGCGCATCTCGGCAATTTCAAGAACATCAAGGAAATCGCTGCCGCCAAAGCCGAGATCTTCGAGGGGCTCGAACCGGGCGGCCATGTCGTGCTCAACCGCGACAATGACCAGTTCAATTTCCTCGACCGCACGGCGCAGTCGCTCGGCGTCGAGCATATCCATTCCTTCGGCCAGCATGCCAAGGCCGAATTCCGGCTGGCGGAATTCAACGGCTCGGACGAGAACTCGACGCTGTGGCTGACGATCGGCGGTGAGACGCTGGAGGTCGCGATCGGCGCGCCCGGCCGCCATATCGCCGAGAATGCTCTCGCAGCGCTCGGCGTCGTCAGGATCGTCGGCGCCGACATGGAAAAGGCGATCGAAGCGCTCACGACTCTGAGGCCTGAAAAGGGCAGGGGCAAGCGCCACCGGCTTTCGGTCGGCAGCGGCCGCTTCACGCTGATCGACGAGAGCTACAATGCCAATCCGGCTTCGATGCGCGCGGCGATCGCACTGCTGGCGGCTTCCGAGCCGACCGGCGGCGGACGCCGTATCGCTGTGCTCGGCGACATGCTGGAGATGGGGGAGTATGCGCAGAAGGTTCATACCGATCTTGCCGTACCGGTGCTTGCGGCCGGCATCGAACATGTCTGGCTCGCAGGAGCAGAAATGGCTGCGCTCAAGGAATCGCTGCCGGAAAGCGTCCATGTCGAATATCGCGAGAACACTGGCGAATTGACGGATTATGTATTGAACTCGGTCGCACCAGGCGACGTGTTGATGGTGAAATCGTCTCTGGGCATCGGTTTCGGCAAGATCGTCGCCGCGCTCCTTGACAAGTTCCCGCCATTTTCCGACACGCAACGCGAACTTTGATCGGGTAAACAAGGGGCCCTGAATGCTGATCTGGCTTGTCGAACTGTCGGAATATTTCAAATTTCTGAACTTGTTCAGATATATTACCTTCCGCACAGGGGCCGCTCTGTTCACCTCGGCGCTGATCGTCTTCCTGTTCGGGCCGACAATCATCAATTCGCTGCGCATCCGCCAAGGCAAGGGCCAGCCGATCCGTGCCGACGGGCCGCAGACGCATTTCAAGAAGGCCGGCACCCCGACCATGGGCGGGCTGATGATCCTTGCCGGCATCGTCGGCGCGTCGCTGCTGTGGGCCGATCTTTCCAACGTTTATGTCGTCGCCACTTTGCTGGTGACGCTCGGCTTCGGCGCGATTGGCTTCTACGACGATTATCTCAAGGTCACGAAGCAGAGCCACATGGGCTTTTCCGGCAAGGCCCGTCTCGGCATCGAATTTGTCATCGCCGGCATTGCCGTCTATTTCATGATGCGCACCGCCCTTGCCTCGGGCATTGCCGGTTCGACCTTCGGTTCTTCGATCGCCTTTCCTTTCTTCAAGGACTTCATGATCAATATCGGCATCATGTTCGTCGTCTTCGGCGGCTTTGTCATCGTCGGCGCCGGCAATGCCGTCAACCTGACTGACGGCCTCGACGGGCTTGCCATCGTGCCTGTGATGATCGCTGCCGCCTCCTTCGGCGTCATTGCCTATCTCGCCGGCAACGTGGTGTTTGCGAACTACCTGCAGATCAATTTCGTGCCCGGCACCGGCGAGCTCGCCGTCGTCCTCGGCGCGGTCATCGGCGCCGGTCTCGGCTTTCTCTGGTTCAATGCGCCGCCGGCCGCCATCTTCATGGGCGACACCGGTTCGCTCGCACTCGGCGGCACGATCGGCACCGTTGCCGTCGCCACCAAACACGAGATCGTCATGGCGATCATCGGCGGCCTCTTCGTCATCGAGACGCTCTCGGTGATCATCCAGGTCGGCTTCTTCAAGATGACCGGCCGGCGCGTGTTCCTGATGGCGCCGATCCATCATCACTTCGAGAAGAAGGGCTGGACCGAGAGTCAGGTAGTGATCCGCTTCTGGATCATCGCCGTCGGCCTTGCCATGCTTGGCCTCTCGACGCTGAAACTGCGGTGAGCCGACGATGATCCCGGTCACGACGCTCAAGGACAGGAAGGTCGCGCTCTTCGGGCTCGGCGGCTCCGGCTTTGCCACTGCGCGGGCGCTGGTCTCAGGCGGCGCCGAGGTAACCGCCTGGGACGACAATCCCGACAGCGTCGCCAAGGCTGCAGCCGAAGGCATCCGGACGGAGGACCTGCACACTATCGACTGGAGCCAGCAGGCGCTGTTCGTACTGTCGCCCGGCGTGCCGCTCACCCATCCAAAGCCGCACTGGACCGTCGATCTTGCGCGCGCCGCCGGCGTCGATATCGTCGGCGACGTCGAGCTCTTCGTGCGCGAGCGCCGCGCCCATGCGCCTGATTGCCCGTTCATTGCCATCACAGGCACCAACGGCAAGTCGACGACGACAGCATTGATCGCCCATATCCTGAAATCATCAGGCTACGATACGCAGCTCGGCGGCAATATCGGCACGGCGGTCTTGACGCTCGATCCGCCGAAGGCCGAGCGCTATTACGTCGTCGAATGCTCCTCCTATCAGATTGATCTGGCGCCGACGCTGAACCCGTCCGCCGGCATCCTGCTCAACCTGACGCCTGATCACCTCGACCGCCACGGCACGATGCAGCATTATGCCGATATCAAGGAACGGCTGGTTGCCGGCAGCGATGTCGCGATCGTCGGCGTCGACGACAGCCATTCGGCGCTGATTGCCGACCGCGTCGAGCGGGCGGATGTCAAGGTAGTCCGCATTTCGCGCCGCAGCGTAGTGGCATCAGGCATTTATGCCGAGGCAAGCAGGCTCATTCAGGCCGCCGGCGGCGCCATGCTGCCCTTCGCCGATCTCGACGGTATCCAGACGCTGCGCGGCAGCCATAATGCGCAGAACGCCGCCGCAGCTGTGGCCGCCTGCCTTGCCGTCGGAATTTCCGCTGACGACATTCGCACCGGCCTTGCCTCGTTTCCCGGCCTCAAGCATCGCATGCAGCCTGTAGGGCAGCGCGGCCGCGTCGTTTTCGTCAATGATTCCAAAGCAACCAATGCGGATGCTGCAGCGCCGGCCCTTTCGAGCTATGATCGCATCTACTGGATCGCCGGCGGCCTGCCGAAGGCTGGCGGCATTACAACACTCGCTCCCTATTTCCCGCGCATCGCCAAGGCCTATCTGATCGGCGAGGCGGCGGCGGAATTCGCTGCGACGCTCGGCAAGGCTGCGCCCTACGAGATCTCCGGCACGCTGGAGCGTGCGGTTGCGCATGCGGCAGCCGATGCCGAGCGCGACGAGAGCAGCGCTTCGGCCGTGATGTTATCCCCGGCTTGCGCAAGCTTCGATCAGTATAAGAATTTCGAAGTCAGGGGCGATGCCTTCGTCGGCCACGTCGCAGCGCTTGACGGAATTGCGATGCTGATCGGTTCGGCAACAGGAGAGAAATGACATGGTAAGCCGCGCGGAACGTGGGCCTCTGGCCGATTGGTTCTGGACCATCGACCGCTTCTTCCTGGCGATGTTCATCTTCCTGATGGGCATCGGTTTCATGCTGTCGTTCGCGGCATCTCCGGCTGTCGCCGAGCGCATCGGGCTCGAGCCTTTCCACTTCGTCAAGCGCCATGCAGCCTTCATGATCCCTTCGATCTCCGTCATGCTCGGGCTGTCGTTCCTGACGCCACGCCAGGTGCGGCGAACGGCGATCCTGCTGCTGATCATCTCGATCGCCATGATGGTGCTGGTGCTGTTCGTCGGGCAGGAGGTCAAGGGCGGCAGGCGCTGGATCTGGATCGCCGGCCTTTCGATCCAGCCGTCGGAATTCATGAAGCCGGCCTTCGTCGTGGTTTGCGCCTGGTTGTTTGCCGAACATGCGCGCCAGCCGGAGATCCCCGGCAATCTTTTCGCCATCATCCTGTTTGCCATCGTCGCCGCTCTGCTCGTCGCGCAACCCGACCTCGGCCAGACCATTCTGACGACGGCCGTCTGGGGCGGGATGTTCTTCATGGCCGGCATGCCGTGGATATGGATCATGCTGCTTGGCATCGGCGGCGCCGGCGGCCTGCTCAGCGCCTATTACGTCTTCCCGCACGTTGCGCTGCGAATAGACAAGTTCATGACCGGCGAGGGCGACACGTTCCAGATCGACACCGCGCGCGAGGCGATCATCCGCGGCAGCTGGTTCGGCCAGGGGCCAGGCGAGGGTATCGTCAAACGGATCATCCCGGATGCGCATACCGATTTCATCTTCTCGGTCGCGGCCGAGGAATTCGGCATCGTCTTCTGCATAGCGCTGGTTGCGCTGTTTACCGTGCTGGTGCTGCGCGGCCTCTCTCATGCCTACCGCGAGCGCAACGACTTCAACCGTTTCGCCGTTGCCGGCCTGGTGCTGCAGATGGGCATCCAGTCGATCATCAATATCGGCGTCAATCTCGAGCTTCTGCCGGCAAAGGGCATGACGCTGCCGCTGATTTCCTACGGCGGCTCGTCCATGGTGGCGATCTGCGTCACCGCCGGCTTCATTCTGGCGCTGACGCGCCATAGACCGGAAAAACGCGCGCAGGACCGGAGCCTTTTCCGCGTCCCGCACGGCATGCCGGCGGAGTAAAAGCCATGAGCAAAGGCATCGTGCTGCTTGCCGCCGGGGGAACCGGTGGTCATGTGTTCCCGGCGGAGGCGCTGGCCTTCAAGCTGAAGGAGCGCGGCTACGCGGTGCATCTCGTCACCGACAGCCGGGCCGAGCGTTATGCCGGCAAGTTTCCGGCCGAGGAGATCCATGTCGTGCCGTCGGCGACGATCGGCTCGAAGAACCCGGTTGCTGTCGCCCGCTCACTGTGGACGCTCTGGAGCGGTATGCGGGCGGCAAAGAAGCTGATCCAGCGGCTGAAGCCGGTTATCGTCGTCGGTTTCGGCGGTTATCCGACAGTGCCGCCGCTGCTCGCCGCCACCCGGCTCGGTGTGCCGTCGATGATCCACGAGCAGAACGCCGTGATGGGCCGGGCCAACAAGGCCTTAGCGACCCGCGTGCAGGGTATCGCCGGCGGTTTCCTGCCGGAGGGCGGCGGCGCCTTCCCGGACAAGACGGTGACGACCGGCAATCCGGTCCGCCCGGCGATCATCGCAGCCGCCGAGGTGCCTTACACGCCCTCGTATCCCGGCGAAGCCTTCAACCTCGTCGTTTTCGGCGGCAGCCAGGGCGCCCAATATTTCTCCAAGGCGCTGCCGACGGCGATCAGCCTGCTCGACGACACGCTTCGCGTGCGCCTGCGCATCACCCAGCAGGTGCGCCCTGAGGATATGGAAATGGTCGGCGGCTGCGTCGCCAAGCTGGAGATGGGCGCCGATATCGCCCCCTTCTTCACCGACATGGCCGAGCGGCTGGCAAGGGCGCATCTCGTCATCTGCCGTTCGGGCGCTTCGACGGTTTCGGAAATCTCCGTCATCGGCCGGCCGGCCGTGCTGGTGCCTTACCCGCACGCTCTCGATCACGACCAGGCGGCGAACGCCGCAGCATTGGCTGCGACCGGCGGGGCCAAGGTAATTGCTCAGTCGGAGCTTTCGCCGGAGAAGATCGCGGCGATCCTGACGGCTGTGATGAACGATCCGGAAAAGCTTTCGCACATGGCAGCGGCGGCGAAGCTGGCCGGGAAACCCGATGCCGCGAACTTGCTTGCCGACATGGTTGAGGCTATTGCCGCCGGACGGACAATTGCGGAATTCAAGAGGACACGCGCATGAAACTGCCGAAGGCGATCGGTCTCGTTCATTTCATCGGCATCGGCGGCATCGGCATGAGCGGCATTGCCGAGGTGCTGCACAATCTCGGCCACAAGGTGCAGGGATCTGACCAGGCCGACAGCGCCAATGTCCAGCGACTGCGCGACAAGGGCATCGAGGTGTTCGTCGGCCACCGGGCCGAAAACCTGGGCGAGGCCGAAGTCGTCGTCGTTTCGACGGCGATCAAGAAGAGCAATCCGGAACTCATCGCCGCGCGCGAAAAGCTGCTGCCGGTGGTGCGCCGCGCCGAAATGCTTGCCGAGTTGATGCGCTTCCGCAATGCGATTGCCATCGGCGGCACGCATGGCAAGACGACGACCACTTCGCTGGTCGCGACGCTGCTCGAAGCCGGCGGGCTCGACCCGACCGTGATCAACGGCGGCATCATCAACGCCTACGGCACCAATGCCCGCATGGGCGAGGGCGAGTGGATGGTGGTCGAGGCCGACGAATCGGACGGCACCTTCCTGAAGCTTCCCGCCGATGTCGCCGTCATCACCAATATCGATCCGGAACATCTCGACCACTACGGCAATTTCGATGCCGTGCGCGCCGCCTTCCGGCAGTTTGTCGAGAACGTGCCGTTCTACGGCTTCGGCGTCATGTGCCTCGACCATCCCGAGGTGCAGTCGCTGGTCGGCCGCATCGAGGATCGCAAGATCATCACCTATGGCGAGAACCCGCAGGCCGACGTGCGCTTCACGAATGTGCGCATCGACGGCACGCGCTCGATCTTCGACGTCGAAATCCGCCGCCGCCGCACCGGCCAGGTAATCGAGCTCAAGGGGCTGGTCATGCCGATGCCCGGGCGGCATAATATTTCCAACGCGACGGCGGCGATCGCTGTTGCCAACCGGCTCGGCATATCGAGCGCCGATATCGCCAAGGGGCTTGCCTCCTTCGGCGGCGTCAAGCGCCGTTTCACGCTGACCGGCGAATGGAACGGGGTGCAGGTCTTCGACGACTACGGCCACCATCCCGTCGAGATCAAGGCGGTGCTGCGCGCTGCCCGCGAATCCTGCAAGGGGCGGGTGATCGCGGTCCACCAGCCGCACCGCTATAGCCGCCTTGCGAGCCTATTCGAGGAATTCGCCGCCTGCTTCAACGACGCCGACAGCATTTTCCTCGCGCCGGTCTATGCGGCGGGCGAAGATCCGATCGCGGGTATCGATTCCGTGTCGCTGGTCTCGCGGATAAAATCCGGCGGCCATCGCGACGCCCGCTTTCTCACCTCGGCGGAGCTTCTGCCGCAGATGGTTGCGGAGGTTGCAAAGCCTGGCGATTTCGTGGTTCTGTTGGGGGCTGGCAGCATCACATCCTGGGCGGCGGCGCTGCCCACGCAACTGGAAGGCCTATCGGGAAAGTCCGTATGAAACAGGTGAATGGGGAAAAGCTTCTCGCGTCTCTCGGAGACGGTGTAAAGGATATCCGCGGGCGCATCACGCCGGATGCCCCCATGGACCGCGTCACCTGGTTCAGGGCAGGCGGCCTCGCCGAGCTGATGTTCCAGCCGCATGACATCGACGATCTCGTCGCCTTCCTGAAGATACTGCCGGAAGAGGTGCCGCTGACGGTGATCGGCGTCGGCTCCAACATCCTGGTGCGTGACGGCGGCATTCCCGGCGTCGTGCTGCGCCTGTCCGCCAAGGGGTTCGGCTTTGTCGCGCTTGCCGGCGAAAACCGCATTCTTGCCGGCACCATCTGCCCCGATAAACATGTGGCCGCGATGGCGATGGATAACGGCATTGGCGGCTTTCATTTCTTCTACGGTATTCCAGGCAGCATCGGCGGCGCGGCGCGTATGAATGCCGGGGCAAACGGCGTGGAGACACGCGAGCGGCTGATCGAGGTCAACGCCGTCGACCGCAACGGCAATAAGCATGTGCTTTCCAATGCCGAAATGGGCTATTCCTACCGGTATTCCGCAGCACCCGCCGAGCTGATCTTCACCTCGGTGCTATTCGAAGGCTATCCGGAAGAGCGCGCGCAGATCCGCGCCGAGATGGACGCCGTACGCAATCACCGCGAGACGGTGCAGCCGGTGCGCGAAAAGACTGGCGGCTCGACCTTCAAGAACCCGAAGGGCCATTCGGCCTGGAAATTGGTCGACGAGGCCGGCTGCCGCGGCCTCGTCATCGGCGGAGCCCAGATGTCGTCGCTTCACTGCAACTTCATGATCAACATGGGGCAGGCGACCGGCTACGATCTCGAATATCTCGGCGAACAAGTGCGCCGCGAAGTCTTCGAGAAAGAGGGCATCAAGCTCGAATGGGAAATCAAGCGCCTCGGTGTCTTCATGCCCGGCCGCGAAGTGCGCCCGTTCCATGGCGTCACCAGCGAATAATTCTTACTTCACAGCGATCTTCAGACCTTCGCGTGGCGTGACGATGGGTGACCAGCCGAGCACGTCGCGGGTGTGGGATATGTCGACCTGCAGCGAACCGCAAAGACGCTGGTAGACGGCGTCTTTTCCGGTCAATCGCGCGCCCAGCTGCAACAGAGCGGGGGGGAAGGGAAGCAGCATTGGTTTGACACCCAACCCTGCGGCAATTCCCTCGATGAGCCCGGGCGTTGAGAGATCTTCTCCGTCGCCTGCGAGAAACGTCTGGCCGGCAGCGCCCTGATGCGTCATGCCCGTGATAATCAGATCGACGAGGTTCGGAAGCGCTACCAGCGTCCGGTGGTTTTTCAGTGACGCGAAGGGGAGCGGTATCTTCTTCCTGACAAGTCCGACGAGCAGCGCGAAGTTGCCCCTGGCGCCCGGCCCATAGACGAGCGGCGGTCGAATGACGACGACTTCGATGCCGGTTCGGGCGGAGATTTCATGCAGCCCGATTTCGCTTTCCAGCTTCGAAACACCATAGGGATCAAGCGGCATTGGCGTGTCGTCGTGGCGGAAGGGCCGATCGTTCTCTTCACCATTGACTTTGATGCTGCTGATGAAAACGAGCCTTTTTATCCTGGCGCGTGCAGCCTGTTCGGCGAGATTCAGAGTGGCGGCGGTGTTGATCCGGCGGAATTCCGTCAGTGGATCGGCTGCGCGGTCATTCATGATATGCACGCGGGCGGCGAGATGGACGACGACGTCAACACCGTGAAGAGCTGCCGTCCAGTCAGTTTCGCTGGATATCTCGATGGGGAAATGCCGCACACCTTCCGGAAAGCTGGCGGCTGAAGATCGCGTGGTTACCTGAAGCTCGCATAGCCGCTCTCTGTGCAGTCTTTCGACGAGAGGCCCACCGACAAAGCCGGCTGCGCCGGTAATGAGGCATCGCATGATCTGTTCCCCGTTTACCTTGAGTGCTCCGGTTAGCCGGAAGTGTCGACCGCATCAATAAAAAAGCCGCGACAGTGGCCGTCGCGGCTTCCGGTTCATTTGCTGTCCGAGGCTCAGACCTCTTCGCGGCCCGACAGCCGGATGCAGACCAGCGAGATCACAGCCGAGGCGGCGAGGTAGTAGCCGACATAGTCCAGGCTGTAGTGGGTGGCGAGCCGGGTGGCGATAAAAGGGGCGAGCGAGGCGCCAAAAATGCCGCCGAGGTTGAAGGTCATCGAGGCGCCGGTATAGCGGATCATGGTCGGGAAGGGGGCGGCAAGGGCCGCGCCGATCGGACCGTAGGTGAAGCCCATCAAAGCAAGGCCGATGATCGAGCAAAGGAAGGCGCCGGTCAGGCCGCTGGTCAACAGCGTCGCATAGAAGAAGCCGAAGATCGCAATGGCAATCGTCGTCAGCGTCAGGATGAGGCGGCGCGAATAGCGGTCGGAGAGCCAGCCGGAAAGCGGGATGGTCAGGCCGAAAAAGACGACGCCGACAAGCTGGACGACCAGGAACTGCTCGCGGGAATAACCGAGCCCGCCCTTTTCCAAAGGTGTCGTGCCCCAGGAGAGCGTGAACACCGTCATCAGGTAGAACAGCACGAAGGTGGCGACCGCGATGAAGGTGCCGAGGATCAGACTGCGCAGATGACCGCGGAAGACGACCGCGATCGGCACGGCGACGCGTTCGTGCTTTTCGACGGCTTTGCGGAATTCCGGCGTTTCGGCGATCTTCAGGCGGACATAGAGGCCGACGGCGACCAGGGCGAGGCTGGCGATAAAGGGGATGCGCCAGCCATAGTCGAGGAAGTCCTCGTTGCTCATCGTTTCCGCCAGGATGAGGAAGAAGCCGGAGGAAAGGATAAAGCCGATCGGGGCGCCGAGCTGCGGGAACATGGCGTACCAGCTGCGCTTGCCGGGAGGAGCGTTTTCGGTGGCGAGCAGGACGGCGCCGCCCCATTCGCCGCCGAGGCCGAGGCCCTGACCGAAGCGGCAAAGCGCCAGCAGCAAGGGTGCCGCGATGCCGATCGAATCATAGCCCGGCAGCAGGCCGATCAGAACGGTCGAAAGCCCCATCGTCATCAGCGCAGCAACCAGTGTCGCCTTGCGGCCGATGCGGTCGCCGAAATGGCCGAAAATTACAGCGCCGATGGGGCGGGCGAAAAAGGCGATCGAGAAGGTGACGAGCGACTGCAGCGTTGCGGCGTTCGAATCGCTTGCCGGGAAGAAGAGATGCGGGAAGACGAGGACGGCTGCCGTCGCGTAGACGTAGAAGTCGAAGAATTCGATCGTGGTGCCGACGAGGCTGGCGATGAGAACGCGTGCCGGGGAATTGACTTGCGCGCTCGAGGCAGGGGTCGGCGATGCGGAGATCGCGTCTGTCATTTTCTTTCCAATCAGTATTTCAATGAAACGGCTTGGGAGATCGGCGGGTCTTAACGCAATTTCAGCTCTGAGAAAACGTCTTCTCGCGTCGCACATATCGTATCTCGAACCCGCGGTTTCTTGCGTGGAGCTTGCCGCAGCATTTGCCGCCGGCTTGACTGGAATCGAATTGTGGCAGATTCACTATAAACTCTGTGGTTGAGGCTTAGGAGGGGCGCATGCAAAAGAGTCTTGTTGCCGAGTTTCTCGGCACATTCTGGCTTGTCTTCGGTGGATGCGGCAGCGCCGTCCTTGCGGCGGCCTATCCCGAGCTGGGTATCGGTTTTGTCGGCGTGGCCTTTGCGTTCGGCCTGACCGTGCTCACCATGGCCTATGCCGCGGGCGGCATTTCGGGTGGCCATTTCAACCCCGCCGTCTCGCTCGGCCTGACCGTTGCCGGACGGTTTCCCGCGGCGCGTCTCGTTCCCTATATCGTCGTCCAGGTGCTCGGCGCCATCGCCGCGGCCGCGCTTCTCTATCTCATCGCCAGCGGCAAGGCGGGTTTCGAACTCGGCGGCTTTGCCGCCAACGGATATGGCGATCATTCCCCGGGCGGTTATTCGCTGCTTTCGGCGCTGCTGATCGAAGTGCTGCTGACCATGTTCTTCCTCATCATCATCCTGGGGTCGACCAGCAGCCGGGTGCCGGCGGGCTTCGCGCCGCTTGCGATCGGCCTCGGACTGACGCTGATCCATCTCGTTTCTATTCCCGTGACAAACACCTCGGTCAACCCGGCGCGTTCCACCGGCCAGGCGCTTTTCGTCGGCGGTTGGGCACTGCAGCAGCTCTGGCTGTTCTGGATTGCACCGCTCGCGGGCGGGGCGCTCGGCGGGCTAGTGTGGAAGTTCCTCGACGACGCCGACTGACTATAGGATCCAGAGTTATCTCATTGAGCCCGCGTGGTTTTTCCGCGCGGGCTTTTCTGTTCTCGCGGATCGGTGGGCATGTTCGCTCCAACATTCCCGAGGCGTGGGGGGTGGAGAAATGAAGCGCGCACCACGGACAAATGCCGCGCTTGGGAAGGCGGAGTTAACGAAAGTAAACACTTCATTAACCATAATGATGCTCTAATGCATCCAGATCGGACAAAGGCCTGAAACGGCGCGGACAGCTTGGCGCAAGCGTCGATTTCGAAAACGGAAGTTATTTTTGGGGGTGTTGATGAGTCGCAAGCACGTTGCTGTCCTGATGGGCGGATTTTCCTCGGAAAGGCCTGTCAGCCTTTCCTCGGGAAAGGCTTGCGCAGAGGCCCTCGAAGCAGAAGGCTTCGACGTGACGCGCATCGACGTCGCCCGCGACGTTTCCGAGAAGCTCGCCGCGTTGAAGCCCGATGTGGTCTTCAACGCGCTGCATGGGCCGTTCGGCGAGGATGGTACCATCCAGGGCATCCTGGAATATCTCGAGATCCCCTATACGCATTCGGGCGTGCTTGCCTCGGCGCTGGCGATGGACAAGGACAAGGCGAAGCTTGTTGCTGCCGCCGCCGGCATTCCGGTCGCCGAATCACATGTGGTCAACCGTTTCGCCTTTCCCTCGACGCATCCGATGAAGCCGCCCTATGTGGTGAAGCCCGTCCGAGAGGGATCGAGCTTCGGCGTCGTCATCGTCACGGAAGATCAGGCGCATCCGCCGCAGATCGTCAGCTCGCCCGAGTGGCGCTACGGCGAGGAGGTGCTTGTCGAGCGCTATGTCCATGGCCGTGAGCTCACCTGTGGTGTCATGGGCGAGACGGTGCTCGGTGTCACGGAAGTGGTGCCGCAGGGACACAATTTCTATGATTACGATTCCAAGTATGCGGCGGGCGGTTCAAAACACGTCATCCCCGCGAAAATTTCACCGAATATTTACCAAAAAATACAAACATTGGCCTTAAGGGCGCATCAGGCAATCGGTTGTCGCGGCGTCAGTCGGTCCGACTTTCGTTACGACGATCGTTTGTCCGAAGACGGCGAAATCATCTGGCTGGAGGTCAATACCCAGCCTGGTATGACTCCAACCTCGCTCGTGCCCGAAATGGCCGGTCATGCCGGCTATTCCTTTGGTCGGTTTCTCCGGTGGATGGTGGAGGACGCGTCGTGTTTGCGTTGACAGTCAAGAGGATTGGGCGTCCGAGCCATCATGCCGTGCTTCCGATCATGGAAGCCGAAGAGCGGTTCGTCCTGCCGCGTCCGCTGCGCCGCGTTACCCGCTTCCTGGTCAGTCTCGGCAGCGGCCGCATCTACATTCCGGCCCATACGGGCACGGTTTCTGCACTCGCTCTCCTGGCTGCGACCGGGCTTTACGGCATGTCGCTCGGCGGCCACACCGAAGCTGTCGCGCAGGCGACGACGACGGCGGCGGGTTTTGCGATCGAGGATGTGAAGGTCTCCGGCAACTCGGAGACTTCCGAAATCGAGATCCTGCAGCTGATCGGTCTCGATGGCACGACCTCGCTGGTCGCCCTCGACGTCGATGCTGCCCGCCGCAAGATCGTGCAGCTTCCCTGGGTCGAAAGTGTCGAGGTTCGCAAGGTCTATCCGAAGACGATCGAGGTCAAGCTCAAGGAGCGTCAGGCCTATGCGATCTGGCAGCACGGACAGGAGCTTTCCCTGATCGAGAAGAACGGCAGCGTCATTGCGCCGCTGCGCGACAACAAATTTTCGTCGCTGCCGCTCGTCGTCGGCCGCGATGCGGAAACGGCTGCGGCTTCGCTCGACGACGCCTTCTCGAAGTGGCCCGACGTGAAGGCTCGCGTGAAGGCCTATGTCTGGATATCGGGCCGTCGCTGGGATCTGCACATGGATAATGGCGTCGTCGTCAAGCTGCCGGAAGTCGGTATCGATCAGGCGCTGGCGACGCTTTCGAAGTTCGACAAGGAGCACCAGCTCCTGGAGCGGGATATTGCTGCGGTCGATCTCAGGCTGTCCGACAGAACCGCGATCCAGCTGACGCCGGAGGCGGCGGTTCGCCGGCAGACGGCGGTGACGGAACGTACGAAAGAACTGAAGAAGGCGGGGCAGAATATATGAGCTTGTTCGGTTCATCCCATTTCGGATTGCCGCGCCTGAAGCCGCTTTCGTCGAAGCGGTCGCATGTCGTTTCGGTGCTCGACATCGGCTCGACCAAGGTGGTCTGCATGATCGGCCGGCTGACGCCGCGCGAGGAAAGCCAGATCCTGCCGGGCCGGACGCACAATATCGAAATCATCGGCATCGGTCACCAGCGTTCCCGCGGCATCAAGACCGGCGTGATTGCCGATCTCGACGCGTTGGAAGGCGTCATTCGTCTCGCCGTCGACGCGGCTGAACGCATGGCGGGGCTGACCGTCGAGAGCCTGATCGTCAATCTGACGGCCGGCCGTCTCGGCAGCGATATCTACACCGCGACGATCGATCTCGGCGGCCAGGAAGTTGAACTCAACGATCTGAAGAAGGTGCTGTCGGCAGCCTGCCAGCAGTCGTTGCGCCAGGACCGTTCGGTGCTGCATTCGCTGGCGACCGGGTTTTCGCTCGATGGCGAGCGCGGCATCCGCGATCCGCTGGCAATGTATGGCGATGCGCTCGGCGTCGACATGCATGTCGTGACGGCGGAGCGCTCGGCGCTGAAGAACCTCGAACTCAGCGTCAATCGCGCGCATCTATCGGTTGAGGGCATCGTTGCAACGCCCTATGCATCGGGCCTTGCGGCGCTCGTCGACGACGAGGTCGAGCTCGGCTGTGCGGCAATCGATATGGGCGGCGGCACGACGACGATCTCGGTCTTTGCCGAAGGCAAGCTCGTTCATACGGATGCCGTCGGCCTCGGCGGCCATCACGTCACCACCGACCTTGCGCGCGGCCTTTCGACCCGCATCGAGGATGCGGAGCGGCTGAAGGTCGTGCATGCCACGGCCCTTTCGAATTCTTCTGACGAGCGCGAGCTGATCTCGATCCCGCCGATCGGCGAGGACGATCGCGACCAGCCGTCGCAGGTGCCGAGGGCGCTGGTTTCGCGCATCGTTTCGGCCCGAATCGAAGAGACAATGGAACTGATCCGCGACCGCATCCAGCGCTCCGGCTTCAGCCCGATCGTCGGCAAGCGCGTCGTCTTGACCGGTGGGGCCAGCCAGTTGACCGGCCTTGCCGACGTGGCGCGGCGTATCCTTGCCCGCAACGTCCGCATCGGCCGTCCGATGGGCGTCTCGGGATTGCCGACGGCGGCCAAGGGCCCGGCCTTTTCGACGGCCGTCGGCCTGATGATCTATCCGCAGGTCGCGGACATGGAGACACATGCGTCACAGAGCGGTCTGCTCCTGTCGCTTGGAGGAAATAACAGCCGCATAGCCCGGATGGGCCAGTGGCTGAAGGAAAGCTTCTGAAAATTGAGTAATTGGCCGGCGTGGCGATGCGGCCAGAGAGAGAAGGAACAGGTACAATGACCATCAAGCTGCAAAAGCCTGACATCACAGAGCTGAAGCCGCGCATCACCGTATTCGGCGTTGGTGGCGGTGGCGGCAATGCCGTCAACAACATGATCACCGCCGGCCTCCAGGGCGTCGACTTCGTCGTTGCCAACACGGACGCGCAGGCGCTGACGATGACGAAGGCCGAGCGCATCATCCAGCTCGGCGTCAATGTCACCGAAGGCCTGGGTGCAGGTTCGCAGCCGGAAGTCGGCCGCGCGGCGGCAGAAGAGTGCATCGATGAGATCGTCGATCACCTGAACGGCACACATATGTGCTTCGTCACCGCAGGCATGGGCGGCGGCACCGGCACGGGTGCAGCTCCCGTGGTCGCGCAGGCCGCCCGCAACAAGGGCATCCTGACGGTCGGCGTCGTCACCAAGCCGTTCCACTTCGAAGGCGGGCGCCGCATGCGTCTGGCCGAGATGGGCATCCAGGAACTGCAGAAGTCTGTCGATACGCTGATCGTCATTCCGAACCAGAACCTCTTCCGTATTGCCAATGATAAGACGACCTTCGCCGATGCCTTCGCGATGGCCGACCAGGTTCTCTATTCTGGCGTTGCCTGCATCACCGACCTGATGGTGAAGGAAGGTCTCATCAACCTCGACTTCGCCGACGTCCGCTCGGTGATGCGCGAAATGGGCCGCGCGATGATGGGTACCGGCGAAGCCTCCGGCTCCGGCCGCGCGCTGCAGGCCGCAGAGGCTGCAATCGCCAACCCGCTGCTCGACGAGACCTCGATGAAGGGTGCCCAGGGCCTGCTGATCTCCATCACCGGCGGTCGCGACCTCACCCTCTTCGAAGTCGACGAAGCCGCGACCCGCATCCGCGAGGAAGTCGATCCCGACGCCAACATCATCCTCGGCGCCACCTTCGACGAATCGCTTGAAGGAATCATCCGCGTCTCGGTCGTCGCGACCGGCATCGATCGGGCGATGAACGAGGCTGCCGAGCGCAACCTCCAGCCAGCCGCAAGGCCGGCTATCCGTCCCTCGGCGGCTGTTGCTCCGGCAGCGGCCGCAGTTCAGCCTGCCGCCGTGATGCAGGCACCGAAGGCCATGGATCCGATCGCGCAGACCATCCGCGCAGCGGAGATGGAACGCGAGCTCGAAATTCCGGCCCCGCGCGCCGCCGCACCGCTGCAACAGCCGGTGACACAGCAGGAAACCTTCCGTCCGCAGAGCAAGATCTTCGCGCCTGCGCCGGAAGCTCCGGCAATGCGTCCGGCACCGGCGCAGCAGCAAGCTCCGGCGCCAGTCATGAGCCAGCCGGTGATGAGCCAGCCCGTCCAGCAGCAGCCAGTTCGGCAGGAGCCGATCATCCGCCAAGCGCCCGAACCGATGCGCATGCCGAAGGTCGAGGATTTCCCGCCGGTCGTCCAGGCCGAACTTGACCACCGCACGCAGCCGGCTTCCGCACATGCGGCGGAAGAACGCGGTCCGATGGGGCTGCTGAAGCGAATCACCAATTCGCTTGGCCGCCGCGACGACGACGCCGTTGCTGCCGACATGACTGCCGCACCGGCAGCCGCTTCGCAGCAGCGCCGTCCGCTGTCGCCGGAGGCCAGCCTCTACGCACCGCGTCGCGGCAACCTCGACGACCAGGGCCGGACGGTTCCGCAGGCCCGGATGATGCAGGAAGACGACCAGCTGGAAATCCCGGCATTCCTGCGTCGCCAGTCGAACTGAAGGCGTGCTTCGGCACCATTTATGCCCGGGATCAAGGTCCCGGGCATTGCTGTTTTTCAGCCCACGATTCGCAAGCGATTTCAATTGCCTGACTTCGTAACAAAGCGAAAGAAACAGTGATTTGGATTGGAGCGCCGTGGCACGTAAGTATGGTGCAACGAATCTGCCCTAGGAGACTTTTCGTGTGGCTCCTTGTGCAGAAAGAACGGTGACCGCGCCGATCGGACAGACCGCCGGTGCGGAAGAATAAAGGCAGATTTTATGGCAATTGGCTTGCTGGGTTTTCAAACGACGGTATCGCGTCCCGTGTCGCTTTCGGGCATCGGGGTGCATTCGGGCGCTAATGTCTCGATCACGCTGAACCCGGCCGAATCGGACACCGGCGTCGTTTTCCAGCGCCTGCATGACAATGGCGACATCACCGAACTCAAGGCTGTCTCCTCGCAGGTCGGCAATACCGACCTCTGCACCGTGCTCGGCTTCTCGCCCGCCCATTCTGTCGCGACGATCGAACATGTCATGGCGGCGATCTATGCGCTCGGCCTCGACAATGTGGTGATCGAGGTGCAGGGCTCCGAAATGCCGATCATGGACGGCAGCTCGCTGCCTTTCGTCGAGGCGATCGAGCAGGTCGGTCTGGTCTCGCTCCGCGTCAAGCGCCGCTACATCCGTATCACCAAGCCGGTGCGAATCGAGCATGGCGGCTCCTGGAGCGAATTCCGCCCCTATGACGGTACGCGCTTCGAAGTCGAGATCGATTTCGACTGCCCGCTGATCGGCCGGCAGAAGTGGGCCGGCGACATGACCGCCGCCGTCTTCAAGGCCGAGCTTTCCCGCGCCCGCACCTTCGGTTTCATGCGCGATGTCGAGCGTCTCTGGGCCTCGGGCCACGCGCTCGGCTCCTCGCTCGAAAATTCCGTCGTCATCTCGGACGACAATACCGTCATCAACGTCGAAGGGCTGCGCTACGCCAAGGACGAATTCGTCCGCCACAAGACGCTCGATGCCGTCGGCGATCTGTCGCTTGCCGGCGTCCAGTTCATCGGCTGCTACCGTTCCTATCGCGGCGGTCACAAGATGAATGCCAATGCGCTGAAGGCGCTGCTCGCCGATTCCTCCGCCTACGAGGTGGTCGAGACGTCGACACCGCGCCAGCGCGTCGCTGCCCGCGAACTGATCGCGGTCAGTGCTTCGGAATTCGCTCCCTGGTCGGCATGACCTCCAGCACATTCTCAAGACCAGGCCGCCTCTTTCCCGGAGGCGGTTTTTTTATGTCCAGCTGGGTCAGGTGCTTAACTGCCACAGCTCGGGGAAGAAGATGAAAAGCCAGTCATTCCCCGGCCGCTGCCACAAAAATGCGTTAATGCCTTATCATTGCGTTGCTCTTGATGCACATTTGTGGCTAGAAACGCCAGAGAGGCGTGGCTGCCGTGGAGCGAGCGGCGGCAGTGGGGTTCTTTCGAATGGGTTATGCAGGATCTGAAGGTATGATGAAGACAGCGCGTGCTTTGTTCGCATCGCTTCTGGTGCTCAGCGCAGGCGCCTCGATATCCGGTTGCCAGTCGGATCCCGATATCGACATCACCAAGCTCGGCCTCGAAACCGATCCGCCGGATGTGCTCTACACCCAGGGCCTTGCCAACATGAAGGCTGGCAACATGGCGGAAGCGGCGCGCAAGTTCGACGCAATCGACCGCGAGAACCCGTTCTCCGAATGGGCGCGCAAGGCGCTTGTGATGAGCACCTTCGTCAAATACCGCCAGGGCCGCCTGGATGATGCGCTTGCATCAGGCAACCGCTACATGTCGCAATATCCGAAATCCCCGGATGCGGCCTATGTGCAGTATCTCATCGGTCTCACCTATTCCAAGCAGATCGTCGACGTGACGCAGGACCAGCGCGCCTCGGCAAAGACGATCGAAGCGATGCAGGCCGTCATCGACAATTATCCGAATTCCGAATATGTCGACGACGCGCAGGCGAAGATCCGCTTCTCGCGCGATCAGCTTGCCGGCAAGGAAATGCAGATCGGCCGCTACTACATGGAGCGGAAGGAATATCTCGCCGCGATCTCGCGCTTCCGCATCGTCGTCGAGAAATATCCGAACACGAACCAGATCGAAGAGGCCCTAGCGCGTCTCGTCGAAGCTTATTATTCTATGGGCATTGTCGACGAGGCGCAGACGGCGGCTGCCGTTCTCGGCCACAATTATCCCGACAGCCAGTGGTACGCCGATTCCTACAAGCTGCTGCAGAGTGGCGGTGCCGAGCCGCGTGAGAACAAGGGCTCGTGGATCGCTGCGGCAGGCAAAAAACTTCTTCTTGGTTCCTGAGGCCAATGCTGATCCAGCTTTCGATCCGCGATATCGTCCTGATCGAGCGGCTGGATCTTGCCTTCGAGACCGGCCTCTCCGTGCTGACGGGCGAGACCGGGGCGGGCAAATCCATCCTGCTCGACAGCCTGTCGCTGGCGCTCGGTGGGCGCGGCGACGGCGGCTTGGTGCGCCATGGCGAGGATAAGGGCCAGGTGACGGCGGTGTTCGACGTCGGCATGGACCACGGCGCCCGCACCCTCCTGCGTGAAAACGGCATTGACGACGAGGGCGACCTGATCTTCCGCCGCCAGCAATCGGCGGACGGACGCACAAAGGCCTATGTCAACGACCAGCCGGTCAGCGTGCAGCTGATGCGCCAGGCCGGCCAGATGCTGGTCGAAATCCACGGACAGCACGACGATCGCGCCCTTGTCGACACCAATGCCCACCGCACTCTGCTCGATGCCTTCGGCGGTCTTACCGATGAGGTTTCCGAGGTATCCCGGCTGTATCGCCTGTGGCGCGACAGCGAGCGGGCGCTGAAGAAGCACCGCGAGAAGGTGGAAGGTGCGGCGCGCGAAGCCGACTATCTGCGTTCCTCCGTCGAGGAACTCGAGAAGCTCTCGCCGCAGGATGGCGAGGAGGACGAACTCGCCGATCGCCGGCAGAAGATGATGAAGGCCGAGCGAATCGCCGGCGATATTGCCGAGGCGTCCGAGTTCCTGAACGGCAATGCCTCGCCAGTGCCCCATATCGCCTCGCTGGTGCGCCGGTTGGAGCGCAAGAGCCATGAGGCGCCGGGCCTGCTCGAAGACACCGTGACGCTGCTTGATGCCGCGCTCGACCAGCTTTCCAACGCGCAGATGGAAGTCGAGGCAGCGCTGCGCAGGACCGAATATGATCCGAGGGAACTGGAGCGGGTCGAGGAGCGGCTTTTCGCGCTCAGGGCCGCCTCGCGCAAATACTCCGTGCCGGTCACTGAGCTGCCGGCGCTTGCCGTCCGCATGATCGCCGATCTCGCCGATCTCGACGCGGGCGAGGAGCGGCTTGCCCGGCTCGAAGCCGAGGTAGGCCTGGCACGGGAAAATTACGATGCGGCGGCGCGCGCGCTCTCCGACAAACGCCATCACGCCGGCACCGCACTGGCTGCGGCTGTGATGACGGAACTGCCGGCGCTGAAGCTTGAACGCGCCCGTTTCATGGTCGAGATCACCACGGATGCGCAGGAGGCGCTCGCCGAGGGCATTGACGTCGTCGAGTTCCATGTCCAGACCAATCCGGGCACGCGGCCGGGCTCGATCATGAAGGTCGCCTCCGGCGGCGAGCTGTCGCGTTTCCTGCTGGCCCTGAAGGTGGCGCTCGCCGATCGCGGATCGGCTCCGACGCTCGTCTTCGACGAAATCGATACCGGCGTCGGCGGGGCGGTGGCCGATGCGATCGGCCAGCGGCTGAAGCGGCTGTCGGAGCGTGTGCAGGTGCTGTCGGTCACGCATGCGCCGCAGGTCGCCGCAAGGGCGGCGACGCATCTTCTGATCTCCAAGGGGCCGGCGGCCGAGGGATCCGAAAAGATTGCCACGCGCGTGGCGACGATGGCGCAGAAGGACCGCACCGAAGAGATTGCCCGCATGCTGGCGGGCGCCTCGGTGACCGAAGAGGCGAGGGCGGCGGCGAAGCGGCTGCTGGCCGGCAACGGCTGATCGCCAATCCAGCCGCTGTGACAGGCGTTCCGATTCACGCTATGCGAGTCACTCGATCAGCGGTGATCTCTTGCCATGCGTCTTTTCCATTTCAGCGATGATCCCGATATCGCCGTCTTCGAACCGCGCCCGGTCCGCATCCCCTCCCTTCGCCCGGCCGGCCGGGAATTGCTGAACGGTCCGCTCGTCTGGGCGATCGATGGCGATCATGACTTCATGTATCTCTTTCCACGTGACTGCCCGCGGATCCTGATCTGGGCGAAACCCGAGACACCGGAGACGGAGCGGCGGCGCTGGCTCGGCGATTGGCGGGCTGCGGGCTTCGTCGAGCGCCATTGGCTGGAAAGGCTCGAGTCGGAAACGATTCATCGTTATGAGATGCCGACCGACGATTTCGTCGACCTTGATGATGCGGGTATGTGGGTATGCGACCGGCGCGTCATTCCGATTGAGCGGACTGCTATCTCGTGGCTGGATCTGGCGTTTGCGCCGCGCGGTGTGGACCTGCGGGTCGTCGATAGCCTGCGGCCGCTGAAGGGCCTCTGGAACACTGGACTGCATGTCAGCGGCATCCGGCTGCGCAATGCGAGGGATTGGGAATAGGGCGGGCAGGGTATTCCAATGCTATCCGTCTGTGCGATGCTCCGACGTGTCAATGCAGCCCAGAGCAGAGCGATCTTCCCGACGCGACAGATACTGCCTCTCTTTTCATCCGGAAATTTTGCTCTAAAACCAATCGAGATTTTTTGGCCAGATTCCCTGGAGTAATATTCCATGTCCACCGAAGGTTTCGCCGTCGACACGTTGACGATCGAAGAGGTTGCCGCCGAACTCGAACGGCTGGCAAAGGAGATCGCGCATCACGATGCGCTCTACCACGGCAAGGACCAGCCGGAGATCTCGGATGCCGATTACGACGCGCTGAAGCGCCGCAACGATGCGCTGGAAGTGCGGTTTCCCGAGCTGATCCGGGAAGATAGCCCGTCGCGGCGTGTGGGCGCTGCGCCTTCCGTCACCTTCTCGCCGGTCGTTCATGCGCGGCCGATGTTGTCGCTCGACAATACTTTCTCACAGGAGGACGTGCAGGATTTCGTCGCCGGCGTCTATCGCTTCCTCGGCCGTCTGCCGGACCAGTCGATTGCCTTTACCGCCGAGCCGAAGATCGACGGTCTGTCGATGTCGATCCGTTACGAGAATGGCAGTCTGGTGACGGCTGCTACGCGCGGCGACGGCACGACGGGGGAGAATGTCACCGCCAACATTCGCACCATCGCAGAAATCCCCAACAAGCTGCCGAAGGGCGTGCCCGCCGTCGTGGAGATCCGCGGCGAGGTCTATATGGCCAAGAGCGACTTTCTGGCACTGAATCGGCAGATGGAGGCGGAGGGCAAGCAGACCTATGTCAATCCGCGCAATACGGCGGCCGGGTCGCTGCGCCAGCTCGACGCCAAGGTGACGGCGAGCCGCAAGCTGAAATTCTTCGCCTATGCCTGGGGCGAGATGTCGGAGATGCCTGAAGATACGCAGTTCGCAATGGTGCAGACTTTCAAGGATTGGGGATTTCCCGTGAACCCGCTGATGAAGCGGCTGAATTCCGTCGCCGACATCCTGGCGCATTATGACGAGATCGGCCTTGAGCGTCCGGATCTCGACTACGACATCGACGGCGTCGTCTACAAGGTCGACAGTCTCGAGCTGCAGGCCCGTCTCGGCTTCCGCTCGCGCAGCCCGCGTTGGGCGACGGCGCACAAATTTCCGGCCGAACAGGCCTTCACCGAGGTCGAGAAGATCGAGATCCAGGTCGGCCGCACCGGCGCACTGACGCCGGTGGCGCGGCTGAAACCGATCACCGTCGGCGGCGTCGTCGTTACCAATGCGACGCTGCACAACGAGGACTACATCAAGGGTCTCGGCAATAGTGGCGAGCGCATCCGGCCGGAGGACCACGATATCCGCGAAGGCGATACCGTCATCGTCCAGCGCGCCGGCGACGTCATTCCGCAGATCCTCGATGTGGTGATGGAAAAACGCGCCGCCGATGCCGCCGCATACGAGTTTCCGACGACCTGCCCGGTCTGCGGTTCGCATGCGGTGCGCGAAGTCAACGAGAAGACCGGTAAGATGGATTCGGTGCGCCGCTGCACCGGCGGCTTTATCTGCCGAGCGCAGGCGACCGAGCATCTGAAGCACTTCGTCTCGCGCAACGCCTTCGATATCGAGGGGCTCGGTTCGAAGCAGATCGACTTCTTCTTCGAAAACGAGGATCCGTCGCTGCAGATTCGCACGGCGCCTCAAATCTTCACGCTGGAGGAGCGGCAACTGCAATCGCTGACCAAGCTCGAAAATATCGACGGCTTCGGCAAGGTCAGCGTCGGCAAGCTTTATACGGCGATCAACGAGCGGCGCAGCATTGCGCTCCATCGCTTTATCTACGCGCTCGGCATCCGCCACATCGGCGAAACCACGGCGAAGCTGCTGGCGCGCTCCTATGGCACCTACGAAGCCTTTGAAACGGCTATGCGGGAGGCTGAGACGCTTTCCGGCGACGCCTGGAACGATCTCAACGCCATCGACGGCATCGGCGATGTCGTTGCCCGCGCCATGGTCGAATTCTACAAGGAACCGCGCAACGTTGCGGTGATTTCGGAGCTGATCAGGCAGGTGAAGCCACAGGAGGCCGAACAGCCGGTCACCTCAGGCAGTCCGGTCGCCGGCAAGACCGTGGTCTTTACCGGCTCGCTGGAAAAATTCACTCGCGACGAGGCGAAGGCGAGGGCGGAAAGCCTCGGCGCCAAGGTGGCGGGATCGGTCTCCAAGAAGACCGACATCGTCGTTGCCGGTCCCGGCGCCGGTTCCAAGCTCGACAAGGCGCGAGAGCTCGGCGTGCAGACGATGGACGAGGACGAGTGGCTGGCATTGATCAGTGGGTGAAGGGCTGACGGCAAGCCGCCAGCCCACGCTCATAGCCTGAGCCGCGCCATCGTATAGGCGTCGACATACTCCCCTGAGCGGAAGCCGAAGGCCCTCAGCAGACCTTCGCGCTCGAAGCCGAACTTTTCGTAGAGGCCGATGGCGGCGTCATTGTCGGTGTAGACGGTCAGTTCCAGCCGTTTGACATCGAGCCAGTCGTCGGCAGCGTCGACCATCGCGCCGAGCAGGATCTGTCCGAAACCGTGGCCGGTGAAATCGTCATGCACGCCCATGCCGAGGCTCGCAACGTGCTGCCTGCGGCCGGAGAGGCGATTGAGGCCGCAATTGCCGACGATCCTGCCATCCAGGGTAACGACGAGGTTCAGCGCGCCCGGCGTCGGGTTTTCCATATTTCTGCGAACCTCTTCGACCCTCTGGTACGGCGGCCGCAGGGTTCCGGCCCGATAGCCCGGCAGATTTATCAGATCGGTGATTTCCTCCGCATCGGAAAGGCGCACGGCGCGCACGAGAACTCCGTCCGGCAGGCGCGCTCGGCGGCCAGGTTCACTCTCTTCGTTTTCAGACATTGGCTGCTCTCCGTTGGTTTCAGGAGGAGAGCCTGAGTTTCGGAAAACCCTGCTCGCCTCGGCAGGGTTTTCGGGATGATCGGATCGCTGTTAACGCGCCATCGCTCCCGCGTACCCTTCAAGGGTCGTGGTGTGATGAATAAGCGCTGCCATGGTCATGGAACCAATCATGGCGAGAAGTTTCGATATGCCGGTTGAAAAGTCAACCATGCGTCGTGTCGAATTTGCGCGGCCGGGAGCGGGACGGTATTTCTGTTCCCGAAGAAATGATTCGGGTGCTGATTTGAAGACCATCGCCATTGACTTCGAGACGGCGAACGAACAACGCGGCAGCGCCTGTTCTGTCGGCCTTGCCTGGATCGAGGAGGGCAGGGTCACGCGCGTCGAGGAGCGGCTGATCCGGCCGCGGGACATGCGCTTTTCCGGGATGAACATTGCGATCCACGGCATCCGGCCGGAACATGTCGAGGATGCACCGGAGTTTCCCGAGGTGATGGACGAATTCCACGAGGATATCAGCGGTGCGACAATGATCGCCCACAACGCCGCCTTTGACTTCAGCGTCTGGCGGGCGAGCCTCGATCTCTATCGGCAATCCTACCCGGAGCTTTCCTATCTCTGCAGCCTGAAGATGGCGCAGCGGATCTGGCCGCACTTCCTCTCACACCGGCTGAACCTGATCGCCGAGCATCTCGGCCTGCGGTTCGTTCACCACAATGCTGCCGAGGACGCCGTCGTCTGCGCTGCTGCAGCCATCGAGATGGCAAAAGCGGTCAAGGCCAACGCCGTTCACGCCATACCGGCGATGATCGGTATGAAGCCCGGCCGGCTGACGGCGCGGGCCTACGAGCCCTGTACCTGCCGGAAGGGCTGATCGTTTCCCGCCGTCGGCCTTTCTTGCAAAGCATCGGGACGCACTTATCTAGAACGCGGATCAGCGCATAACCCCTAAAATCGGAATCGATTTTCGGAAAGGATTATGCGCAGATTCAAAGCGATAGAGCGTCCTTAGCGCGTCCGGTCGGACGCGCGGCGCTCTAAGGAGCCGCCATGTCCAAGCCGCGCAATCTTCTCCTCGCCGCCTTTTCTTTCGCCGCCCTTTCCGCCGGCGCCGTCTCGGCCGAGGTCGTCGGCAAGGTCGGGGTCGACTGGATCGGCAACGACATCATCGTCGAGGCAGTCTCCGATCCTGAGGTCAAGGGCGTCACCTGCCACGTCACCTATTTCGACCGCAGCCTGATCGACCGGTTCAAGAACGGCAACTGGTTTGAAGATCCCTCCAACAATTCCATCGCCTGCCGGCAGACGGGGCCGATCGAGATCGGCAGTATCGACCTGTCCAAGGATGGCAGCGAAGTATTCCGGCAAGGCATGTCGCTGATCTGGAAGACGCTGGTCGTCAACCGCATCTACGACAAGACCAATGACACGCTCATCTATCTCGCCCATTCCAGGGAGCTGACGGACGGCTCGGCGAAGATGTCGATTTCGACGATTCCCTTGTATGGGCAGAATGTGACGTGGAAGAATGGGAAGCCGCAATAAGGCTGCGGGTTGGTGTGCAACGCGCGTTTCATCTTGAGTAGTGCATCCCTCGGAGCTCCCTCATGCCTGTGCTTGTCACAGGCATCCAGCGTGTCCAAGTCTTTGGGCGCGGGAGACCCTTCTTGACAAGCGAGTCATTCAGCGCGCGGACGCGCCGTGGCTGGATCTCTTTGACAAACACAGAGATGAGGGAGGAGAGGGTGTGCCACGCGGCTTGGAGAGATTGGCGGCGAGTCGGTCTTCTTCAAATATAAAAAGGCCCGGACGAGCCGGGCCTTCCAACGCCAGAATGGAAAAGTATCAAGCCGCCTGAGTCAGTTCGTCGGCGATAACCGTATCGAGATTCAGGAAGCAGACCATGGTCTTTTCGAGCGCGACGATGCCGCGGCAGAAGGCGCGCTGGGCTTCCGGGATGATTTCCGGCGGCGGCTGCAGGTCTTCGCTCTTAATGGTCATCATGTCGGAAACCTGTTCGACCAGCAGGCCGACCAGCTTGCCGGCGATGTCGGTGACGATGATCGCCGAGCGCTCGGAGGGCTCGGTCATCTTCATGCCGAGACGGCAGGCCATGTCGATGACGGGGATGACCGCACCGCGCAGGTTGATGAGGCCGAGCACGTAGGGCGGAGTGTGCGGCATCGGCGTCACCGGCGCCCAGCCGCGGATTTCGCGGATCGCCATGATGTCGATGCAGAATTCCTGGTCGCCCAGGTGGAACGAGACGATTTCGAGATAAGCGCCAGACTGCTTGATGGCGTTATTGTTGTTCATGATCAGAATTCTTCCCAGTTGTCCCCGGCGGGAGAAGCGATGGCTTTGGCGGTGGAGCCGTTGAATGCGCCCGCGACTATGCCGATCAGGCGGCGCGCGGGAGATGGTCTCGAATGCGAGGCGGCATTTGCTTCTCGCGGCGTTTGCCGGGCGCTCATGCCCTCGCCGGTCTTGAACTGCTTGATCAGTTGCGTTAGGGTTTCGGCGTCGATGGCGAGCGTGTGGCTTGCAGCCTTTGTCTCTTCCACCATGGCCGCGTTCTTCTGCGTGACCTGATCCATTGCCTGATCGACGTATTGATTTCGTTCAGTCAAACCGATTGTTCCCCCGCAGAGGTTACGATTGATTTAACATGTTCGCCGATGCACAAAACATCTTTGCTGGCGAACGTTGCCAATTCGCCGCCGATCTGCATCTTGTCGGCGAATTTCTCGATTAAGGTCTTGATATTCTTACGGCGCCCGCGGTGCGACCGTCGAGTTCGCGCGGTTCCACCGTCGCGGCCGATTTGAACACGTGAGGCAATTCATCACGGCTCGGAAAACGCATTGTTGAATTGCGCGCGTCCGGTCGAGACTATAATCACGCGGGGGCTAAGGGGCGGCGGTACATATCCGCCTGGATCGAGGATCATGCCAATGAAGTCATTTCGCATCGCCATCTGGGTCGGCGTCCTGATACTTGCCGGGGTTCTCGGTGGGTTAACGCTGTACCCCATGAAATCGAAGGATGTGGCGGTGGAGGCGCCCTTCGGCGTGCCCTTTACACTGGTTTCGCAAAGCGGACAGCCGATCACTGAGCAGGCGCTGCGCGGCAAGCCGACGGCGCTGTTCTTCGGCTTCACCCATTGCCCCGAAGTTTGCCCGACGACGCTTTTCGAGCTCAACGGCTGGATGGAGAAGGTTGACCCGAAGGGCGACAAGCTACAGGCCTATTTCGTGACCGTCGATCCGGAGCGTGACACGCCCGAGATCATGAACGGGTACGTTTCCAACGTCTCCAAGCGCATTACCGGCATATCAGGCGCGCCTGACAAGATTGCCGAAGTCATCAAGGGTTTCCGCGTCTACGCCAAGAAGGTGCCGATCGACGAAAAGGATCCGAACGGCGACTATACGATGGATCACACCGCCTCGGTCTTCCTGCTCGATTCGGCCGGGCGGTTTGCCGGAACGATCGCCTATGGCGAAAACCCGGACACGGCGGTAAAGAAGCTGGAGAATCTCGTCAGCAAGGGGTGATGGTTTCAGCGTGATGGGGCGTTGGCTCGACCGGTGGCGGGCAACGGAAACGGGAAAGACCGCCTATCGTGAGTGAAATCCGCCTTTACGTGACGACGACCGAAAGCAGGGCCGAAGAGATCCTGGACCTTCTGAGCGCGGTCTTCGGCGAAGAAGACTTTGCCATCGGCACCACCGAGATCGATGAAAAGAAGGACATCTGGGAAGCCTCGATCTATATGATGACCGAGGACGAGGCTGAAGTGCACTCCCGCGTCGAGGACGCATTGAAGGCTTCTTTCCCCGATGCCCGGTTGGAGCGGGAAGTCATCCCTGACGTCGACTGGGTGGTAAAGTCGCTGGAGGGGCTGAAGCCCGTCAGGGCAGGGCGCTTTCTGGTGCACGGCTCGCATGACCGCGACAAGATCCGCCCGGGCGACATCGCCATCGAGATCGATGCCGGCCAGGCCTTCGGCACTGGCCATCATGGCACGACGGCTGGTTGCCTCGAGGTGATCGATGCCGTGGTGCGTTCGCGCTCGGTCCGCAACGCGCTCGATCTCGGCACCGGCAGCGGCGTGCTGGCGATCGCGGTGCGCAAGCTCAGGAACATACCGGTGCTCGCGACCGACATCGATCCGATCGCGACGCGGGTGGCGGCCGAGAATGTACGCCGCAACGGCATCGCGTCTGGCATTGTTACCAGGACCGCGCCCGGTTTTCATTCGACGGCGTTTTCCGAGCATGGTCCTTTCGATCTCATCATCGCCAACATTCTCGCCCGGCCGCTGATCCGTATGGCGCCGAAGCTTGCGACACATCTGGCACCCGGCGGATCGGTCATTCTCTCCGGCATTCTAGCCACTCAGCGATGGAAGGTTATCGCCGCCTATAGCGGTGCAAGGCTTCGTCATGTCAGGACGATTTGGCGGAATGGCTGGGTGACGATCCACTTCGATCGGCCATGATTTTTGGCAATTGCAAGGTGAAGGGCTTGCCCTGGAACGGTGTCTTGCGTGAGGCGTCACGTCTCCTCTCCACCCTCACCAAGTCAGTCCATGCGGATAGGAGCAAGCACCTCGCCTCCCCCATTCCTGTGCTCGTCACAGGAATTCAGCCACCGCGCGTCTGCGCGGTGAATGACCTCATATCTTGAAAAGAGTCTTTCGCGCCCAAGGACTTGGGCGCACTGGATTCCTGTGATGGGCACAGGAATGAGGGAGGTCGGGGCTGGCGCCGCAGTCTATCGAAACCGCCGGGCACTTTCCCAAACCAACAAAAAAGGCGGTGCCGATGGCACCGCCTTGGACCGGTCTATCCGGCCAATGCCCGCGAGCTCAAGGGGAGGAGCGCTCGAGCGGGCTCTACTGCATTCCAATAGGCCGGTCCGGGAGGGAGGAGACGGACAGGCTTTCAGGCTTAGAACGCGTAGCTGGGAGCGCCGTTGTGGCGCGTGGCGCGCTGGCCGGCGCCGAGCAGCTTGAGGCTGTCGTCGTTCTGTGGCCGGCGGGCGCCGATGACGTGACGCACGGTCTGGCGTTCGCCAGCCTGCAACGGGCTGCTATATGCGAAGCGCGAGAGAGAGGCGGTCATTTCAAAAATTCCTTTGTTTCAGGTTCATCGCGAACCGTTCGATGGCGTCTATATAGCTATTCTGAAATGCGGAGGCAGAGGGTTTCGCTCATGGGAGCCATGCGGCAAATGCATAAAGCGTGCCAAATTAACTTTTCGCGTCACAGTTCTGTCAAAATGTTGGGCGGCACGACGGGTTTTGACTCGTTTCGTCGCTTTT
Source organism: Rhizobium sp. NZLR10 (assembly GCF_019685125.1). Classification (NCBI taxonomy): domain Bacteria; kingdom Pseudomonadati; phylum Pseudomonadota; class Alphaproteobacteria; order Hyphomicrobiales; family Rhizobiaceae; genus Rhizobium; species Rhizobium sp. NZLR10. The sequence continues at coordinate 166,092 of NZ_JABDWE010000003.1, forward strand.
TCTCCCCATCGATTGAAATTTCGCTAACATGGCCGGCATCCCATTCACCGGATTCGTCTCAATCATTCGGGTTTTCAGCATGTTCCAGTCCTTCGACGTCACCTCCACGCCGCAGTTCGGCAGGGATCGGGTATCGGCGCTGCGCGCTACTTTCGATTCGCTCGGTATCGACGGCTTCCTGGTGCCGCGTGCCGATGAGTTCAACGGCGAATATGTTCCCGCCGGTTCGGAGCGCCTCGCATGGCTGACGGGCTTCACCGGCTCGGCCGGCATTGCGCTCATCCTACGCACGCAGGCGATCGTTTTCGTCGACGGGCGTTATGTGACGCAACTTGCCGAACAGGTCGACGGGTCGGTCTTCTCGGGCGGCGATCTCGTCAACGAGCCGCCGCATCTCTGGCTGGCTGCAAACGGCGCCAAGGGCTTGCGGCTCGGTATCGATCCCTGGCTGCATGCGGGCGCCGAGGTGCGCCGTCTGGAAAGAGCGCTTTCAGAGGTCGGCGGCACGCTGGTCTTCCTGCCGCACAATCCGCTGGACAGGCTCTGGAGCGACCGGCCGGCCGAGCCGCTCGGCGCGGTCAGCATCCAGAATGTGGCGCAGGCCGGCTTGCTGGCGAGCGACAAGATTGCCACGATCGCCGCCGACCTTGCGAAGAAGAAGCTCGCGGCGGTGCTGATCGCCGATCCGTCCTCGGTCGCCTGGACCTTCAACATTCGCGGCGCCGACGTGCCGCACACGCCGCATCCTTTGGCCCGCGCCATCGTCCATTCCGATGGGCGGGCCGAACTCTTCCTCGACAAGCGCAAGACCGGCATCGAGCCCGAAGCCTATCTGGCACAGATCTGCGCGCAGATGCCACCCTCGGCGCTGGAGGAGAGACTCACTGTCGTTTCCACGGATGGCGGCCGCGTGCTGATCGACCCGGATATCGCCTCCTATGCGCTGGCGGAGATCATCCGCAAGGCAGGCGGCGAAGTGGTGGAGGGCGCCGATCCCGCCAAGCTGCCGCGCGCGGTGAAGAACGACGTCGAGATCAACGGCTCGGCCGCCGCGCATCTGCAGGATGGGGCAGCGATGGTGGAATTCCTCTATTGGCTGTCGCAGACGAAACCCGGGACGGTGAGCGAGATCGCTGCCGCCGAGCATCTCGAAGCGTCGCGTGCCCGCGTCGGGCAGAGCATGCAGAACCCGCTAAAGGACATTTCCTTCGACACGATTTCGGGTGCCGGCGAACATGCGGCGATCATGCATTACCGCGTGACGACCGAGACCAACCGGATGATCGAGGCCGGCGAACTCTTTCTGATCGATTCCGGCGCGCAATATATCAATGGCACGACCGATATCACCCGTACCGTCGGCATCGGCACTGTCTCGGAACAGCATCGCCGCTTCTTCACGCTGGTGCTGAAGGGAATGATCCAGATCAGCACGGCGCGTTTCCCAAAGGGCACGCGCGGCTGCGACCTCGATCCGCTCGCCCGCATCGCGCTGTGGCGGGCAGGCGCCGATTTCGCCCATGGCACGGGCCATGGCGTTGGCTCCTATCTCTCGGTGCATGAGGGGCCGCAGCGCATCTCCAGGCTTTCGACGCAGGAACTGCTGCCCGGCATGATCCTGTCGAACGAGCCGGGCTATTACCGGCCTGGCAGCTTCGGCATCCGCATCGAAAACCTGATCTATGTGCGCGCGGCCGAGGAGATCGACGGCGGCGATGCGGCGATGCTCGGCTTCGAGACGCTGACCTTCTGCCCGATCGACCGCAGCCTCGTCATTGCCGAGCTTCTGACCCATGACGAGTTACACTGGTTCAACGACTATCACCGCCGCACATGCGAGGCGCTGATGCCGCTCGTCCACGATCACGATGTCAGGGCTTGGCTCGAAAATGCGACGCTGCCGCTAGAACAGGATGATTTTAGGCCGGGTCGGCCTAAAATCTGAATCCTGTTCTACATTATCGAGTTGCAGCATGATGTCATGAGAAAACCGCTCAGACTTTTCGGCATCATGCTCTAGAATATTGAGATGCCGGCCTTCGGGCCGGTGCTCAGACGCCGATCGTGTGGCGCCACGCCATCACGACGATCCAGGCGGCGACCAGCATCCAGCTATGCGAGACGCGCAGGCCGACGAAGAGGGCGACGACCAGCGCCAGCTTCGAATCCCAGCCTCCGATGAAGAAGGCGGGGGCGACCAGCGTCGTCAGCACGGCGGCCGGCACGGCGTTCAGCGCCGCCTCCATGCGCGGCGGGATGTGCTTCATCCTGGTGATGAGGATATAACCGCCGATGCGTGTGGCGTAGGTGGCGACCGCGGCTGCCAAGATGACGAGCGCCATGTGAAGGTCGAATTCCATGGCTCAGACCTCGTGAATTTCGGATTGAAGGGCGTCGGCCTCGAGATCACCCGGTTGCGGCAGCGGTAATAGAGCGGCAAGCACGATGCCGGCGGCGGCGCCGAGGCTGACATGCCAGGGCGAACCGACATAGCGATAGGCAAGCACCGACGCGACCGCGCTGACGAGTGCCACGGGCAGGAAATTGTCGCGTTTGCGGAAACCGAGGACGATGCCGAGGAAATAGGCCGGCAGCAGGATATCGAGGCCGATCGCTTTGGGATCACCGATGAAGCCGCCGAGCAGGCCGCCGCCGACGCTGATCAGCACCCAGGGGATGTAGATGATGATGCCGAAGCCGAGATACCAGGCGAAGGTCACCGGCAGGCCGGCCTCGCCGCGTTTCACCGCTTCGGCAAACTGCGGATCGACGAGCAGGAAGAAGGTGAAGAACTTTTGGACCGGCGTGAAATCGCCGATATAGCGCGCCATCGCCGCCGAATAGAGCACGTGGCGAAAATTGACGGCAAGGATCGACAGCACGATCAGCCAAGCATGGACATTATGCCCGAAAAGTTCGATGCCGACCATCTGGCTGGCGCCGGCATAGACGGTGCCGCTCATAAGGGCGATCTCGGGAAGCGACATGCCGTTTTCGACCGCAAGCGCTCCGAACAGGGCGGCAAAGGGCGCCGACGCCAGCGCAACGGCGAAGCCGCCCCGCAAACCTTCAACAAAGTCGGCGCGAGTCATGCGATCTCATCCTGTTGGAATCCAAGGTTTCCCTTATGGTCTATGGTCTGCGTCGGCAATTGAATTTCATTGATTGACCAATCGATTTCGCTGAACCATCAAAGTCCTGATCGCATCCGGCAAAGAGGAAACCATGAAGAAAATCGAATTTTCGAAAGAGGCGAAGACGACGATCGTTTCCAGCATCCGCCGCTATTTCGAAACGGAACTCGACCAATCGATCGGTGTTCTGCCGGCAGAGTTCCTGCTCGACTTCTTCGCCGATGAGATCGGCGCTCATTATTACAATCAGGGCCTGCGCGACGCGCATGCGGCGCTTCTCAAGAAGATGGAGGACCTGGCGGAAGATATCTATCTGCTGGAGCGAGATGAGAAGAGCAAGGGCACGATCCCGTAAACGGCGCGCGGCGACGCGGCCCAAGATTTCAGAACGAAGAGGCGTTCAGCCCTCGCGCTTCATCCGCTCCCGGCGGGCGATTTCGGCTTCGGAGGGCTGCGCCAGCTCGAACGTTCCCGTCTTGATTGCGCCTCCACGCGCGTAGACGCTCATGATGACGCCGGTCGTCGAAACCGTGTTGGCGGTGAGCTTCAGCGCCTCCGGCTTGGCACCCTTGCCGAACAGGCGCTTGCCTGTGCCGAGGATCAGCGGGAAGGTCAGGAGCCGGAACTCGTCGATCAGGTCGTGCGTCAGCAAGGTTTGCAGCAGGCCACTGCTGCCCTGTGTCAGGAGGTCGGGGCCGTCCTGCTGCTTCAACCGGGCGATTTCGGCGGCGGCATCGCCGCGCAGCGCAACGGAATTTTCCCAGGTCAGCGGCTTTTGCGAGGTGGTCGCGACATATTTGGTCACGGCGTTGAAGACCTTGCCAATCGGATCGTCTTTCCCGACGAAGGGCCAGTGCGCGGCGAAGATCTCGTAAGTCTTGCGGCCGAGCAGCAGTTCGAAGGGATCGGTAAAGATCCCGCCCATGAACTGGCCCATCGGCTCGTCCCAATAATTGACGGTCCAGCCGCCTAGGGTGAAGCCGCTGGTCGGATCCTCCCGCGGCCCGCCAGGCGCCTGCATGACGCCATCCAAACTCACAAAGGCTGCGGCAACAACTTTTCTCATCACGCCGCTCTCGTCATCGGTGTATCTCCAGCAAGGACGATGCGGCAGGTGCCGATCCGACATACGATGCGGTCTTTTTTCGAGGCATCGAGCTACCTAACCACCACCTCGGCGCTGTCGATGATGGCGATGCCATGCGTCCGCATCTCATCGATGGCGGCGGCGACGCCTTCGGGGGTGATGCCGCGGCTGGCGTCCTCGATGAAGCGGACGCGGACACCCGGCATCATCTCCAACGCGTCGAGCGCGGAGAATTTGACGCAGTAATCGGTCGCCAGCCCGCAGACGTCGAGGTCGGTGACACCCTGGTCCTCAAGGAAATCGGAAAGGCCGGTCGAGGCATCGCGGTCATTGTCGCGGAAGGCCGAATAGCTGTCGATGTCGGGATCCTCGCCCTTCTGCTGGATCAGGTCGATCTCTTCGGATTTGAGCGCGGGATGCAGTTCAGCATCGAGCGTGCCCTGGATGCAGTGGTCGGGCCACATCATCTGCGGCTTACCCGACAGTTCCCCCATCTCGAACGCTGCGGCGTCCGGATGGGCGGAGGCGAAACTGCCGTGGCCCGGCGGGTGCCAATCCTGCGAGGCAACGATCAGATCGTATTTGCCGCTGTCGATCAGGCGGTTTGCGACGGCAACCACCTTGTCGCCATCCGGTACCGGCAGGTTGCCGCCCGGACAGAAGCCATTCTGAATGTCGACGAGCAGCAGCGCTTTTATCAAGGCCAATCCCTTCGCTTGTTCCAGTATCAGACGCCAAGCACATTGAACGCATCAACTAGTGGATTTCCAGACGCCGACGCGCAAGCGTTAATTCTCGTACTAGCGGTAGTAACCGGCTGCAAAAGAATGCTCTAATACAATCAGTGAGAGAATTGCCGGCGACTCTCGTGTCGAAACGGAAGGGGAGACGTAAGACGCTTTTGCATCTGGCGGATCGAGGCTCCCCCGACGGAGCCCCATGCCGAACTACGCCGCGGTCACGTCGTCGGCGGGATCACTTGCTGCGGCGGAAGCGCCGTAGGTATTGCGGTGGGCCTGGAGAGCCGTCTGCATGTCGCTCAACACTTTGGTGAGGAGCGGATCGCTATCGCCTGACGCATTGATTTTACTTGGATCGGCGGCGAGGAATTCGGACTCGGTCAACTTGCCGTCGCCATTGGTATCCATTGCGGCGAGGACGCCCTTGGAATCGTCGCTCTGATCGCCGCCGTCGCCCTGATTGTCGCTGTCGTCGGTTTTCTGCAAGGACAGCATCAGAGACAGGATGTCGGCGGTGATCTTCTTGGCGATATCAGTGCTGCTGTCGTCGCTATCGCCGTCAGTCGCGGTCGTGCCTGATGTCGAGGACTGTGATGCGGCGGCGAGCTCGTCTGGTGAAATGACGCCGTCGCCATTCTTGTCGAGACTGGAAAGCGGAGACTGGTACTGGGTTAATGTGCTGCCGAGAGATGAAACACTGGTCACTTGAACCTCCTTTAAAAAGTTCGTCGTGAGGCCCGCCTTTCATGGACGGGCAGCTTCCGAGCTAAGCTGATTTGCAGAAAGCGTCAAAGCGACGTTTTGACACGTTAACTTTTCGGTTACCAAATATATCCTATTGGAATTGTTGTATTTTTATCGACAGATGGATTCTGTCGAATTGGGTTCCGCGTCGGCGATCACATGAGACCGCGCTGGCGGTGCTCGCGGAAAGGGCCTTGAGCGCTGCGCCGGCTCTCCGCCGCGACGGCATTTCGTCCGCCCTTCCGGACGCGCGATGCGAGGGCGATCTTGCTCCCGGGCGCGATTTCTGCCTTTCTTGCTCAGACGCAAGCCGGAAGCGAAACCATGTCCGAGCCAGAGCCGAACGAGAAGATCGATGCGACGTTCCGAAACGGATCGCTGACGGCGACCGGGATCATCCTCGGTTTCTCCCTTAATTTCATCAGCGTCTGGGTTTCCAATCCCAATGACTGGAGCCGCATCGATATCCTGCCGATGCTGTTCCTGACCATCGGCATAGCCATTCAGGTGAAGGTCTTCGCCGATTTGCTGGCGCGCAATTCCCTCATCGCCGTCAAATATGATCGGTCGCGCCGGCTCTTTCTAATCGGATTGGGAGTCGTCGCCGCGGGGATCGGCATCGCCCTCGTCAATGATATCCTGGGTCTTGGAAGGATGCGGATGCTCGGGTGAGCGTTTTCCCGCCATGCTGACGCGACGTCAGACGCGCTCGACGAACCCGTCCAACACCCGCTTCTGTCCAGCTCGGTCGAACTCGATCGTCAGCTTGTTGCCTTCGATGCCGGTGATGTTGCCGTTGCCAAATTTCAGATGGAATACGCGGTCGCCGAGCGTGAACTTCGACGGTTCCGACGAGGTGGATTTTGCCACCAGTTCGCCTTCGATCGTGCGCCCCTTCGGGCCGCTTTCGCCATAGCCGATACGTTCGACGGCGTGGCCGGAGCGGGAGCCCCAATTGTCGCGCGTGGCGTCGGTCTTGTTGGCCTGGGCGCGTTTCCAGCCGGGGGTGGAATAGGAATTGGCGAAGGGTTCTGATTTGTCGAAGCGGGACTGGCCGTAGCCGCCGCGGCCATACCCACCATAGCTCTGCTCCATTTCGGCGACCTCGACATGGGTTTCCGGCAGTTCGTCGAGGAAACGCGAGGGCAGGGTTGACTGCCAGAGGCCGTGGATGCGCCGGTTGGAGACGAACCAGATATGGCAGCGGTGTTTGGCGCGGGTGATGCCGACATAGGCAAGGCGGCGTTCCTCCTCCAGGCCGGCGCGACCGCTTTCATCCAGCGCGCGCTGATGCGGGAAGAGGCCTTCCTCCCAGCCGGGGAGGAAGACGGTGTCGAATTCCAGCCCCTTGGCCGAGTGCAGCGTCATGATCGAGACGGCATCGAGATTCTCGTTGGTCTCGGCGTCCATGACCAGCGAGACGTGCTCGAGGAAGCCGCGCATCGACTCGAAGCTTTCCATCGAGCGGATGAGCTCCTTCAAGTTCTCGAGGCGGCCGGGGGCTTCGGCACTCTTGTCGTTCTTCCACATGTCGGTATAGCCGGACTCTTCGAGGATCTGCTCGGCAAGTTCGGTATGCGGTGTGTTTTCAAGCAGTTCCTGCCACCGGCGGAAAGATTGAATCACATCGAAGAGTGCCTTTCGCGCCTTCGGCTTCAGCTCATCCGTTTCGATGATGTCGGCGGCTGCCGCAAGCATCGGGATATCGCGGGCGCGCGCGTAGTCATGCAGCGCGCGCACCGTCGTATCGCCGAGGCCGCGCTTCGGCGTGTTGACGATGCGTTCGAAGGCCAAGTCGTCGGCGGGCTGGGCGACCATGCGGAAATAGGCCATCGCATCGCGGATCTCCAGGCGCTCGTAGAAGCGTGGGCCGCCGATGACGCGATAATTGAGGCCGAGGGTGACGAAGCGGTCTTCGAATTCGCGCATCTGGAAAGAGGCGCGCACGAGAATCGCCATATCGTTCAGCAGATGCTTGCCGCGCTGAAGCTGCTCGATTTCCTCGCCGATGGCGCGGGCTTCCTCCTCCGAATCCCAGGAGGCGTGGACCTGCACCTTGACGTCGTTTGGATCGGAGCGGTCGGTAAACAGCGTCTTGCCAAGCCGCCCTTCATTATGGGCGATCAAATGGGCAGCAGCCCCGAGAATATGTTCGGTCGAGCGGTAGTTGCGCTCGAGCTTGATGACCTTGGCGCCGGGGAAATCCTTTTCGAAGCGCAGGATATTGTCGACCTCGGCGCCGCGCCAGCCATAGATCGACTGATCGTCGTCGCCGACGCAGCAGACATTCTGCTTCTCGCCCTTGGAGCGCTGGGCGAGAAGCCTCAACCACATATACTGGGCGGTGTTGGTGTCCTGGTACTCGTCGACGAGGATATAGCGGAAGCGGCCGTGATATTCCTTCAAGAGATCCGGGTTCTTGCGGAAAATCGCGATCGGATGCATCAGCAGGTCGCCGAAATCGCAGGCGTTCAGCGTCTTCAGGCGTGCCTGATAGGCAAAATAGAGATCGCGGCCACGGCCATTGGCAAAGGCGCGGGCATCGCCCTCAGGGATATCGGCAGGGCCTAGACCCTTGTTCTTCCAGGTGTCGATCATGCCGGCGAACTGCTTGGCCGGCCACCGCTTGTCGTCGAGGCCTTCGGCCTGGATCAGCTGCTTGATCAGACGGACGACGTCGTCGGTATCGAGAATGGTGAAATCGGAGCGCAGGCCGACGAGCTCGCCGTGGCGGCGCAGAAGCTTGACGCCGATCGAGTGGAAGGTGCCGAGCCAGGGCATTCCCTCGACGGCGCCGCCGACGAGCAGTGCGATGCGCTCCTTCATCTCGCGGGCGGCCTTGTTGGTGAAGGTGACGGCGAGGATCTGCGACGGGAAGGCGCGGCCGGTATTGAGGATGTGGGCAATGCGGGTGGTCAACACGCGCGTCTTGCCGGTGCCGGCGCCTGCAAGCACGAGGACCGGGCCTTCCAGGGTTTCGACGGCTTCGGTCTGCTCGGGGTTCAGTCCGGTAAGATAATCCGGCCGGGCGCCGCCGTCGCGGGCCGCCATCGCGCGAGCGGCAATGCCGCCGCCGGGGGCGGGCGCTCTTGCTGCGGGCGCGGCAGGCGGCTGCGGCTTGCGCGCCATCTCGTCCGGCTCTTCGTCGAAGAAGGGAATATCGTCGAAACTATTGCTCATGGCGCGTAATGTAGTGATTCGGGAAGGAAAGACCAGAAAAGATGTTCTGCTTTCATTCCCGAGCCACCGCTAATCCAAGCGGGTTACTGCGGGCGGCAAGGCCGCCGGCCGGCGCGGCTGCGCTCGCCATGTCGGCTGGAATGGGGCGAAAATTTCTAATCGCAGTCTGTCGGAACCGGCGCCGGCCGGGCGTCCTTGGATCGGGCTTGGATCATCGGGCAGTAGTCTGGGGACATGCTCATCAACAACAAGGAGGCTGTTGCATGGCGAAGGTCGTTTCAAATCTTTGGTTCGCGGAGGAAGCCCGTGAAGCTGTCGAATTCTACGTGTCTGTTATTCCCGACTCCAGGATCGGCCGCACCACCATATTGCCGGCGGAGACGCCGAGCGGACCTCCCGGCAGCGTCGAGCTGATTGAGTTCACACTCGGCGATCAGGCCTTCCTGGCAATGAAGGCCGGCCCGCTCGATAGCTTCAACCATTCCTTCTCGATCGCGATTCTCCTGGAAGGCCAGGCCGAGATCGATCGGATATGGGAAGCATTCCTAGCCAATGGTGGCACGCCGGAGGCCTGCGGCTGGCTGAAGGACCGCTGGGGCCTGTCCTGGCAGATCGTGCCTCGCATGCTTGCCGAGATGATCGCTGACGACAACCGCGAGCGGGCCAGGCGCGTGACCGAGGTGATGCTCGGCATGGTCAAGATCGATGTCGCTGCGCTGGAGAAGGCATTCAACGGCTGAATTGCCGCGGCGGGGGACGGTCGCGACGATTGGCTCACGGCCCGGATGCGCCCGTTTCCATCATGTCAGGAGCGGGTCGGCACGTGCTGGCCAGCATCGACTCTGCGCAGATTTGGCTGCCAATCGCCGATTTTTCCAGAGTTCGAATCACGGGCGACATTGCACACCCTTTTCATCTTTCTGTCACGTCGCGAAATGTGCTGATACCGCAGGGGTGCTTTTTTCAACTATAATGAGAAACAGTTTCGTAGAGTAAAAATAACCGGTGCATGCACGTTTTTGTGCGTTGCAAGAAACAGCCGGTGAGCGTCGAATATACCTACGAAATTATTGATTCTTAGGAACGTCGTAGCCATCTCGATGGTTATACGACTTTGAGCCTGCGGCATAACCTTAATGGAGGGCCCATGCTGAACGAATCCGTATTCGATGCGTTTACGCGCAGTTACGAAGCACGCCGCGAAACCGATATGTCGGTGGCCGAGTATCTCGATCTCTGCAAAAAGGACCCGATTGCCTATGCCAATGCGACGGAGCGCCTGCTCTCCGCGATAGGCGAGGCGCAAATGGTCGATACCGCCAAGGATACGCGGCTTGGCCGGATCTTCATGAACAGGACCATCCGGATCTATCCGGCCTTTACCGGTTTCCACGGCATGGAAGAGACGATCGAGCGCATCGTTTCCTTCTTCCGGCACGCGGCACAGGGGCTCGAGGAGCGCAAGCAGATTCTCTATCTGCTCGGCCCGGTCGGCGGCGGCAAGTCTTCCTTAGCGGAGCGGCTGAAGCAATTGATGGAGGTTCATCCAATCTATGTGCTGAAGGCGGGCGACGAGATCAGCCCCGTTTTCGAAAGTCCGCTCAACCTCTTCGATCCGGAGACGATGGGGTCGCTGCTCCAGGAGCAATACGGTATCCCGCTGCGGCGCCTGAACGGGCTGATGAGCCCGTGGTGCCTGAAGCGGCTCGACGATTTCGGCGGCGATATTTCCCGCTTCCGTGTCGTCAGAGTTCAGCCTTCGCGGTTGCGCCAGATCGCCATCGCCAAGACCGAGCCCGGAGACGAGAACAATCAGGATATCTCGTCGCTGGTCGGCAAGGTCGACATCCGCAAGCTGGAGACCTACTCGCAGAACGATCCCGATGCCTACAGCTATTCCGGCGGGCTCAACCGCGCCAATCAGGGTATCCTTGAATTCGTCGAGATGTTCAAGGCGCCGATCAAGATGCTGCATCCGCTGCTGACGGCGACCCAGGAGGGGAACTATATCGGTTCCGAGAATATCGGCGCCATACCCTTCTCAGGCGTCGTCCTTGCGCATTCGAACGAAGCCGAATGGCAGACCTTCAAGGCCAACAAGAACAACGAGGCCTTCATCGACCGCATCTGCGTGATCAAGGTGCCGTATTGCCTCAGGGTGATGGAGGAGCAGAAGATCTACGAGAAGCTGATCGAGGGATCGGAGCTGGCGGATACGCCATGTGCCCCGGCAACGCTCGAAATGCTGGCCCGTTTTTCCGTGCTCTCACGCCTGCGCAAGCACGAGAACTCGACGTTCTTCTCGAAGATGCGCACCTATGACGGCGAGAGCCTGAAAGAAACCGACCCGCGCGCCCGCAGCGTTCAGGAATACCGGGATGCTGCCGGCATCGATGAGGGCATGGACGGCATATCGACCCGCTTCGCCTTCAAGGTGCTTGCCTCGACCTTCAATCACGACACCACGGATATCGGCGCCGATCCTGTCCATCTGATGTATGTGCTGGAACAGTCGATCCGTCGCGAGCAGTTTTCCGATGATGTCGAGAAGCGCTATCTGGAATTCATCAAGGCCGATCTTGCGCCACGTTATGCAGAGTTCATTGGCAATGAGATTCAGAAGGCCTATCTTGAATCCTATGCGGACTACGGACAGAACCTGTTTGACCGCTACGTCGATTATGCCGATGCCTGGATCGAAGACGTCGACTTCAAGGATCCCGATACTGGCCAGCTTCTCGACCGCGAGCTCCTCAATCAGGAATTGACGAAGATCGAAAAGCCGGCAGGCATTGCCAATCCGAAGGATTTCCGCAACGAAATCGTCAAGTTCTCGTTGAGGTCCCGGGCATCCAATGGCGGAAAAAATCCGTCATGGACAAGCTACGAGAAGATCCGGGAAGTGATCGAGAAGCGTATGTTCTCGCAGGTCGAGGATCTTTTGCCGGTCATTTCCTTTGGATCGAAGAAGGACTCGGAAACAGAAAAGAAGCATAGCGAATTCGTCTCGCGCATGGCCGCGCGGGGTTACACGGAGAGGCAGGTTCGGCGCCTCGTCGAATGGTACATGCGCGTCAAACAGGCAAGTTAATGCGGAGCCAATATGCACATTGTCGACCGTCGGCTAAATCCGCGCGGTAAAAGTCTCGAAAATCGGCAACGGTTTCTTCGGCGCATGAAAGGTGCCGTGCAGCAGGCGGTAAAGCGTTCTCTGCAAAACCGAAACATTCGCGATGTGCTCGACGGCGGTGAGATCAGCCTGCCGATCGACGGAATGGCCGAACCGAGCCTTCGGAGGGGCGACGGCGGCACCGCCGATCACATTCTGCCGGGAAACAGAGCCTTCGTAGAAGGCGACATCATTCCGCGACCGCCGAGCGCGAGGGGCGGAAAACCAAAAGATGCGGGCGAAGGCGATGGGGAGGACGGTTTCCGCTTCGTGCTCACCCGGGAGGAATTCCTTGATGTATTTCTCGATGACCTGGAACTTCCAGACCTTGCCAAACGGCGTCTAGCCGAAACGGAAGAGGAGACTCCGGTGCGGGCCGGCTATTCCGTCTCCGGATCGCCGTCCAACATCGCCGTCGGCCGCACAACGAGACTTGCAATGATGCGCCGCGTCGCGCTTCACCGTCCGCGTCGCGAAGAGATCGAAGCCCTACAGCGGCAGATCGAGGAGTGCGAGGACGACGAGAGCCGCCTGGCGTTTGAGTCAAAACTCAAATCCCTAACGGAAAAAAGCCGGCGCATTCCCTATATCGATCCGCTCGACGTACGATATCGCCGTTTCGAGAACGAGCCGAAGCCTGTGGCCAAAGCCGTGATGTTCTGCCTTATGGACGTCTCCGGCTCCATGTCGGAACACATGAAGGATCTTGCCAAGCGGTTTTACCTGCTGCTCTATCTTTTCCTGTCGAAGCGCTACAAGAAAGTGGAGATCGTCTTCATCCGCCATACCGACAAGGCCGAGGAAGTCGACGAGGAAACCTTCTTCTACGGTCCGGCGACCGGCGGCACGCTGGTATCCAGCGCGCTTGTTGCCATGCGTCGGATCATTGCTGCGCGTTTCGATCCGGCAGAGTGGAATATCTACGGCGCCCAGGCCTCGGACGGCGACAACGCCCATTCGGACGGAAATTTGAGCGGACAGCTGCTGCGCGAGATTTTGCCGCTATGCCAGTACTTCGCCTATATCGAGGTGGGCGAAGAAGGCGGCGACTCTTCCGTATCCCGTTCACCGCTTTGGATGCTCTATGACGGGATCCGTTCAGAGCTGCTGCCGCTTTCGATGCGCAAGGTCTGCCGGCGCGGCGAGATATTCCCTGTTTTCCACGATCTCTTCCAGAAGCGGGATGCACAGTCGAGGGTGACGCCATGACCATGACGATGAGGCCAAGGGAGCGGCTGTTGTTCGAGGGGGCGGACTGGGACTTTTCAACGCTCCAGCGTATCCACGACGCCTGCGAGGAGATCGCGCTCGGCGAACTCGGCCTCGATGTCTATCCGAACCAGATCGAAGTCATTACCTCTGAACAGATGCTCGATGCCTATTCCTCGACCGGCATGCCGCTCTTTTATCGCCATTGGTCCTTCGGCAAGCACTTCGCGCATCACGAAGCCTTCTACCGCCGCGGCATGCGCGACCTCGCCTACGAGATCGTCATCAACAGTTCTCCCTGCATTTCCTACCTGATGGAGGAGAACACGGCGACGATGCAGACGCTCGTCACCGCGCACGCGGCGTTTGGCCACAACCACTTCTTCAAGAACAACTATCTCTTCAAGCTCTGGACCGATGCGGAGGGCATCCTCGATTACCTCGACTTCGCCAAGGGTTATATCACCCGCTGCGAAGAACGTTATGGCGAGACGGCGGTCGAGCGGACGCTGGATGCGGCGCATGCGCTGATGTCGCACGGGGTGCATCGATATGCGGGCAAGACCACCATCGACCTTCGCCAGGAGGAGAAGCGGCAGCAGGAGCGTCGCGCCCACGAAGAGCAGATGTTCAACGATCTCTGGCGAACGGTGCCCGTCGGCAAGGCCAAGAAGGCGAGCGACGGCGGTTTGGAAAAGCGACGCGCCGCGCTTGGCCTTCCGCAGGACAACATCCTCTATTTTCTCGAGAAAACCGCGCCGCGGCTGCAGCCATGGCAGCGGGAAATCCTTCGCATCGTCCGGCATGTCGCACAATATTTCCATCCGCAGCGGCAGACCAAGGTGATGAACGAGGGAACCGCCACCTTCGTCCATTACAAGATCATGAGCCGGCTTCACGAGCGGGGGCAGATCAGCGACGGCAACTTCCTGGAATTCTTGAAGTCCCACTCCAACGTCGTGTTCCAGCCGAGCTACGACGACCGGCGGTTCTCGGGCTTCAACCCTTATGCGCTCGGTTTTGCGATGATGCAGGATATCGAGCGGATCGTCACGAAGCCGACGGAAGAAGACCGCGCATGGTTCCCCGATATATCAGGGCGAGGCGATGCGATGGCGGTGCTGCGCGACATCTGGGCCAATTACCGGGATGAGAGTTTCATCAGCCAATTCCTGAGCCCGAACCTGATCCGCCAGTTGCGGCTGTTCCACCTCTACGATGATCCGGAACAGACCGAAGGGGTTCTGGTTTCGGCGATCCACAATGAGCGCGGATACTTGCGCATCCGCCGCCAGCTCTCCCGCGAATACGATATCGGCTGGACCGACCCGGCAATCGATATCGTCGATGTCGACCTCGCCGGTGACCGCCGCCTGTTGCTGCAACATATCATGATGAATGGCAGCTATCTTCAGGAAGCCGATACCAGGCTCGTCCTGCAACATCTTGCCGATCTCTGGGGCTACGACGTGTTGCTTCAGGAAATCGATGGCTCGAATACCGTGGCCAGAGAACATTCAGCAAGCCCGCGCAAGATCGTGCAATAATCCGCCGGTATGCTGAAGGGCGATCATGAGCAATTATCGGTGGCGACAGACATAAAGCCTTAGTAGGTTACCGGCGTTGCAATCGCCCACTTGATCCCCTGTCGGCCAGTTTCAGCCTTTGCAGCGATCTTTCCGGGGACGGATAGCGCGGAGACGAGAGACCATGAGTGAAACGCGGCGCAAGCTGACGACGATCTTCTGTGCTGACGTGCAGGACTATACCCGGCTGATGGGAGCTGACGAGGAGGGGACGCTTGCGGCGCTGAAGCGCTGCCGGGAAGCGATGGGGCATCTGATCGAAAGCCATGGCGGCCGTGTCATCAATACCTGGGGCGATGGGCTGATCGCCGATTTCCCAAGCGTCGTCGAGGCGGTGCGCGCGGCTGTCGATACCCAGAACGAACTTGCCGGCTTCAACGCCCGCCGCCCGACGGACGGGCGCATGCTGTTTCGCATCGGCATCAATCTCGGCGATGTGATCGTCGAAAACGACGACATCTACGGCGACGGCGTCAATATTGCCGCGCGGCTGCAGGCCTCGGCCTCGGCCGGCGGCATCGTCATATCCAGTACCGTCTACGATCAGGTTCGCAACAAGGTCGCGGTCGGTTTTGAGTTCCTCGGGCCGCTGATGGTGAAGAACGTCGATGAAGGCGTGCCGAGCTATGCGGTGAAGATCGGCAATGCCAAGGACGAGACGCCGCCTCGCCAACGATCCGGCCCCGCGCGGCCGCAGCCGGCGGCTGAGATCGCCGAGGCAAGACCGGCACCTGGCAGGCGCAGGCTGTTCGGTGTGCTCGGCGTCATCGCCGCTGTCTTGATCGGCATCAATCTTTTATCGTGGCAGGGCGTTTTCTGGGCGTGCTTTCCAGTGCTTGCGCTCGCCGTCGTCGCGGCGCTCGCCTGGAACCGCGACCAGACGCGGTTCAACCGCAGGATCGCCTCGCTGGCGATCGTGGCGCTCGGTATTGCCGGCATCAACCTTTTCACCTGGACGGGGCAGTTCTGGGCGGTGTGGCCAATACTGGGGATTACGGCTGTGATGGGCCTGCGGTGGTCGATGCGTCGCTAAGGCGTGTCGCGCAAAAGTGTGCAGCGGTTTTGCGCTAACGACATGCGTAAATACAAAGCGCTAAAGCGCGAGGCGCGAATCTGAAAGATCGCGGGGCGCTTCAGAAATCCAACCACATCGGCAGCGATTCTGGACGGCATCTCGCCCGACAATCGGCGGTGTTAAAGGCATGGCAGGGGTTTGTTCAAGCAAAAGTGAGCGGCCGGGTTATTTCCATTCTTTGCTGATATTACAAATCGGTAATGCCGGCTGCTTATGCTTGCCGGTAAACTGTAAACGCGCGATATTGTCGCATCAGACGGGAATCTTGATCCCGCAGCGCCTCTTTCGACCGACCCTGGTCCAACCTCGAGTCCCTCCGGAGACGTGAATGGCTTTTTGGAAGCAGTTTGTACTTTCGCTCATCGTCATTGTTGCCGGCTTCGCCGCGTGGGTTTTCTTTGTGCCCGGTGCCGGCGATACGATGCGCGATGCAGGTATTCCAGGCAGCATCGTTTCCAAGATCGCGCCAAAGGCTGAGGGGACCGCGGATGCCGACGCTCCCGCGCGGGCGCAAGGGCAGCAACGTGGTGAGGGACAGGGGCAGAACCGCCGAAATGCCGACGGGCGCAACAGCGCCATCCTCGTTGCGACGCAGGCCGTTGTCCAGGGCGTCGTCAACGACCGGCTGAACGCCATCGGCACGGGTGACGCGATCCGCTCGGTCGCGGTCACGCCCCAAGCATCGGGTACGATCCGCGAAATCCTCATCAAGTCGGGCGACAGGGTGAAGGCCGGCCAGGTGCTCGCCACGCTCGACAGCGAGGAGCAGGTGATCGCCCGCGGCCAGGCGGATGTGGCAGTCAAGGCTGCCGTCGAGAAATCCAATCTCTATCACAACATCAAGTCCAGCGTGTCGCGCATGGACGTGTTCGATTCCGAGATCGCCGAGCAGGGGGCGCGGCTGCAGCTGCAGGCCGCCGAACTCAATCTCGCCCGGCGCAACATTATCGCGCCGATCGACGGCATCGTCGGTATCTTACCGGTCAACATCGGCGACAACGTCACGACGAGCATCCCGATCGTCACGCTCGACGACCGGTCGGAAATTCTCGTCGACTTCTGGGTGCCGGAGCGCTTCGCCAACACGGTATCGCTCGGTCAGCCGGTCGAGGCGATGTCGGTGGCAAAAGCCGGACAGGTATTTTCGGGTATGGTCGAGGCCGTCGACAACCGCATCGACGCGGCAAGCCGCACGCTTCGCCTGCGCGCCAAGATCGGCAACAGTTCGGATGAGCTGCGCGCCGGCATGTCCTTCAGCGTCAGCATGAAATTTGCCGGCGACAAATATCCGGCAGTCGATCCCGTCTCGGTGCAGTGGGATTCGCAGGGCTCCTTCGTCTGGCGGGTCAACGACGACAAGTCGCGCAAGGTGCGGGTCAGCGTCGTGCAGCGCAACCCGGATTTCGTGCTCGTCAAAGCCGACCTCAAAGACGGCGACAAGATCGTGACGCAGGGTCTGCAGCGCGTGCGGGAAGGCGGGGCGGTGCGTCTGAGCGCCGATGTCGCCGCGA
Source organism: Rhizobium sp. NZLR10 (assembly GCF_019685125.1). Taxonomy (NCBI): domain Bacteria; kingdom Pseudomonadati; phylum Pseudomonadota; class Alphaproteobacteria; order Hyphomicrobiales; family Rhizobiaceae; genus Rhizobium; species Rhizobium sp. NZLR10. The sequence continues at coordinate 183,527 of NZ_JABDWE010000003.1, forward strand.
ATGCGGAGGTCGCCACCCAGTGAGCGTGACCGAGATCCATCAGGACAGGCCGTCGGGCAAGCAGAGCTTCACTGCGCTTTTTGTTCGCCGGCCAATCCTGGCGCTGGTGTTCAACACGCTGATGGTCGTCGCCGGCCTTGCGGCTTACGTCGGCGTCGAGGTGCGTGAACTGCCGGATGTCGACCGTCCCGTCGTCACTGTGCGCACGACCTTCGACGGCGCATCGCCGCAGACGATCGACCAGGAACTGACCAAAGTGATCGAGGGCGCGGTGGCGCGTGTCAGCGGTCTGAAATCGATCTCATCGACCTCTTCCTTCGGCCAGAGCCGGGTGACGCTCGAATTCTCCGATGCGATCGATCTCGCCGTCGCCGCCAACGACGTGCGCGACGCGATTGGCCGCATCACCCAGAACCTGCCTGACGAAGCGGATGCGCCGCAGATCGTCAAGGCGGACTCGGATTCCTCGGCGATCATGCGTCTTGCCGTCACCTCCACCAAGCTCAACATGGACGACCTGACACAACTCGTCGAAAACGAGGTGATCGACCGCCTCGCATCTGTCGACGGCGTCGCCGACGTTGAGGAATATGGCGACCAGGAGAAGGTTTTCCGCGTCGATGTCGACCAGGGCGCGCTGGCGAGCCGGGGACTGACCATCGGCGATCTGACGAAGTCGCTCGACAACGCTGCACTCGACGTGCCGGCGGGATCGCTGAAGAGCAATACGCAGGATATCGTGGTGCGCGCCACCGCCAACCTGCAGACGCCGGCAGATTTTTCCAAGGTTATGCTGCAGGACCGTGTCAGGCTTGGCGATGTCGCGACGGTGACGCTCGGACCACGCGACGGCGAAACGGCGCTGCGCTCCAACGGCAAGCCGGGCATCGGCCTCGGCATCATCCGCCAGGCACAGTCGAACACGCTGAATATCTCGACCGGCGTCAAGGCCGCCGTCGAGCAGCTGTCGAAGACGCTGCCGGAGGGCACGACGATCGCGATCACCAGCGATGACGCCGTCTTCATCCAGGGTGCGATCCATGAGGTGGTGCTGGCGCTGGTGCTCGCCGCCGTTATCGTCACCGCCGTCATCTATCTCTTCCTGCGCGACTGGCGCGCGACGCTGATCCCGGCGGTCAGCATGCCGGTGGCGCTGATCGGCACGCTGGCGGCGATCTATATGGTCGGCTTCTCGATCAACATTCTGACGCTGCTCGCGATCGTGCTGGCAACGGGCCTCGTCGTCGACGACGCGATCGTGGTGCTCGAAAACATCGTGCGCCGGCGCGCTGAAGGCATGGGGCCGCGCGCGGCGGCCGTGCTTGGAACACGCGAGGTGTTCTTCGCCGTTATCGCCACGACCGCGACTCTCGCGGCTGTGTTCATACCGCTATCCTTCTTGCCGGGACAGGTCGGCGGCCTCTTCCGTGAATTCGGCTTTGTGCTCGCCTTCTCCGTCGGGCTGTCGTCGATCGTGGCGCTGACGCTCTGCCCGATGCTTGCCTCGCGCATGCTGACCAAGCCGATGATCGAGGATCACGGCGCGCTCGGCCGTTTCGGCGGGGCGCTTGCCCGCCTCTACAAATGGGCGCTGCACGGCTGCCTCAACGCCCCCTTCGTCGTCATCCTGTTTTCGGTAATCCTCGCCGGCGCGGCACTCGTCGCCTTTTCCACAGTCAAGAGCGAGTTGACACCCGAAGAGGACCGGTCGATGGTGATGATGCGGCTGACGACGCCGCAGGGATCGAGCCTCGAATATACGCGCGACAAGATGCAGCTCGTCGAGGAATATCTGCAGCCGCTGGTCGATAAAGGCGACATCCGCAACGTCTTCTCGATCTCCGGCCAGGGTGGTTCGCTGAACAGCGGCTTCATGGTGTTGACGCTCGCTCCCTGGGGGGAGCGCCATCGGACGCAGGCGGAAATCGTCGCAGACATCAACCAGGCGGCATCAAGGGTGCCGGCCCTGCGCGGCAACGCCATCTCCTCCAACAGCCTGCGCATCCGCGGCGCCGGCAGCGGCTTGCAGATGGCGTTGATCGGCAATGATCACGAGGCGCTGACGGCGGCCGCCGCCAAGCTGGTCCAGGCACTCGACGCCACCGGCCAGTACGATACGCCGCGCCTGACCAACGAGCCCAGCCAGGCGCAGGTGTCGGTGGCGATCGACCGCGAGCGCGCTTCCGATCTCGGCATCGACATAACCGGGCTTTCGACGGCGATCCAGTCGCTGCTCGAAGGGCGCTCGGTGGTCGACGTCTTCGTCGATGGCGAATCCTACCCCGTGCTTCTGACGTCGACGACGCGGCCGATTGACGATCCGACCGACCTAGAGAACGTGTTCCTGAAAACCGGCGACGGCAAGATCGTGCCGATGTCGGTGATCGCCACGATGAAGGAAGGTTCGGTCGCGCCGCAGCTCAACCGCGAGCAGCAGCTCGCCTCGGTCGCGATCACTGCCGGTCTCAGAAACGGCATGTCGCTCGGCGATGCGGTCAAGCAGGTGACGCAGCTTGCGCAGCCGTTGCTGCCGGCTGGCGCACGCCTACTGCCGCTCGCCGAAGCCGCGACGCTGGAAGAGAATTCAAATGGCATGGCACTGACCTTCGGCTTTGCCATCGTCATCATCTTCCTGGTGCTGGCGGCGCAGTTCGAAAGCGTGCTCTCCTCGCTGATCATCATGTCGACGGTACCGCTCGGCCTTGCCTGCGCCGTGTTCGCGCTTGTTATCACCGGCTCCAGCCTCAACATCTACAGCCAGATCGGCCTGGTGCTGCTCGTCGGCGTCATGGCGAAGAACGGTATTCTGATCGTCGAATTCGCCAATCAGCTGCGTGACCGGGGCGAGGACGTGCGCTCGTCGATCGAGAAGGCGTGCGCGTTGCGCCTCCGCCCTGTCATGATGACGATGATCGCCACCATCCTCGGCGGCGTGCCGCTGGTCTTTGCCCATGGCGCGGGCGCCGAAGCGCGCGTCGCGCTCGGCTGGGTGATCGTCGGTGGTCTCGGCTTTGCGACGCTGGTGACGCTGTTCATCACGCCGGTCGCCTACCTGCTGCTTGCCCGCTTCGCCAAGCCGCACGCTCATGAAGAAGCGCGGCTACACGAGGAGATGGCGGTCGCCACCCGGCCGCGCGCAGCATCCGCCGAGGAGCAGCTTCAGGCCGCCGAGTAAAGTTCACATCCGACTTAAGCGCCGCCGGATCCCGTCTGACGGCATTTTTATGGGCTATGAACCTTACGAAATAAGATAAATTACTTCCGAAGTTTAGCCGTTTGTTAAGCATAAACGGCAATTATCGTTACCAGTAACCGGCTGGTCTTCTTCATTTCTTGAAGGCTGCAATTCGCTGGAGTTCCAGCGACCTCGGACATGAATGTCCGCGCGGCAACGGTTCATTTCTTGTGTCGTTTGCGTCTGTTTTGCGTTTTGGAGTTTAGTTCCCGTGAGTATTTATCAGCGCGTCTCCGTGGACGCGGCGCTTCATGTGCTGCGCGATATCAACCGGAATATGACGGTCACGCAGAACCACATCACGACCGGCATGCGTGTCGCAAAAGCCGCCGACAATGCCGTCTACTGGTCGGTCGCCACCACCGCGCGCACTGACAACAAGGCGGTTTCGGCGATCCAGGATGCGCTCGGCATGGCGGCTGCGACGATGGGCACAGCCTATACCGGCGTCCAGAACGTCATCGACGTCGTCTCCGAGATCAAAGCCAAGCTGGTTGCCGCAACCGAAGACGGCATCGACAAGAACAAGGTCGATGAAGAGATCAAGCAGTTGCAGGAGCAACTGCGCAGTGTTTCTGAATCAGCAACCTTCAACAGCGACAATTGGGTGATCCTCAACAACGACGCGACGCCGACGCAGCCGCGCCAGATTCCGGCCTCCTTCATCCGCAATGCCGACGGGACGGTCTCCGTCGGCATGCTGAGCTATCATATCGACACGACGCCGGTCGGAGCCACGACCTCCAAGGATGCGCGCTATCTGATCGACGACCGTGCCACCGGTTCCGGTGAATATGGCGTGCTGACCTCGTCCAATTTCGCCACCGAACTCGGCGCCGCACAGAACTACGTGTTGATGACGAGCAAGAACGGCACCACGGCCGGCCAGGTGGTGATCTCGGTGGCAACAGGTATGACGAAAGGCCAGATCGGGCAGATGATCAGCGTTGTCGATGCGGCGCTGACGCAGCTGACGACGGTCGGTTCGGCCTTCGGCGCGCTGGAAAAACGCATCAACCTGCAGAACGACTTTGCCACCAAACTGCACGATAACAACACCGCCGGCATCGGCCGCCTCGTCGATGCCGACATGGAGGAGGAGTCCAGCAAGCTCAAGGCGCTTCAGACGCAGCAGCAGCTCGGCTTGCAATCGCTGAATATCGCAAATGCCACTTATGATACGGTAAGGCAGTTGTTCCAGAATTTCTAAGCGATCGCCCAGCCCGCCACCCTCGTGGTTCGAGACGGCCCCTAAAGCGCGTCGCGATCCTTCGGATTCGCTTCTCGCGCTTTAAGTCTTTGTTTTTATGTATGTCGTTATCCCGGAACCGCTGCACAGTTCCGGGCGACATGCATTCGGGCCTTCTTACCGGGCTTATCGTCGCACCTTGCTGCCCGTAAGCGTGGTCGATCTGTCAAAACCGGTGATATCAGCGCATTCCCGCAACATGGCGCCTGTTTCGGCGACTGAAATTCCCTTATCAACAGCACATCTTCATTTTCTTGCCGCAATCCTTGCCATTTGCTCGCATCAGCTTTGAACGGAGACCGACCTGTCCATGATCAAGAAATTCCTACTTCTGGCTGTTGCAGCAAGCTATCTCAGCGCTTGCACGACGACCGATCCCTATACCGGTGAACAGAAGGTTTCCAATACGGCGGGCGGCGCGGCGCTTGGCGCCCTCGGGGGCGCTCTCGTCGGCGTGGCTGTCGGTGGCGGCGGCCACGGCAAGCGCAACGCAGCGCTGATCGGCGCCGGCGTCGGCGCACTCGCCGGCGGCGCGATCGGCAATTACATGGACCAGCAGGAATCCGAGCTTCGCGCCCAGCTCGAAGGCACCGGCATTTCGGTGACCCGCAACGGCGACAACATCATCCTCAACATGCCGTCGAACATCACCTTCGACGTCGACCAGGACGCGGTGAAGCCGGGCTTCTATCCGACGCTGAATTCGGTGGCGATCGTGCTGCGCAAATTCAATCGCACGCTGATCGACGTCAATGGCCATACGGATTCGACCGGCAGCCTGCAACACAATCAGGACCTGTCGCAGCGCCGCGCGCTTTCGGTTGCCGATTACCTCGGCGGCCAGGGAATCGACCAGCGCCGCGTGTCAGCCGTCGGCTTCGGCCCTTCGCAGCCGGTCGCTTCCAATGCGAGCGAGGCCGGCCGCGCCCAGAACCGCCGCGTCGAAATCCAGATCGCGCCGATCACCCAGGGCTGAGTGGGATTTTTCCGTCTTTGAAGCGGCCGGGCCATGCCCGGCCGTTTTGTTATTGCTGCATCGTCGCGCCCTTGGTGATTTTGTCGACGATCTTCTTTTCGGCCCGTATTGCGATGCCGACCACCTTGGCATCGTTGGGCGCAAACTCGGCGAAGACGGCGCGGTTGGCCGCGTCGTGGCCGGTCGCAAACATTTCCTCGATGAACAGCGAGGCGGTGATATCGCGCTCCAGCGCACGGCGGTGGACGGCTGACATCGTCGCCTCGTCAGCGGAGAGAACAATGATCGGCTGGATCGATAGTGGATTGTAGAGATTGCCGGCACGGTCCTTGTAGGGCTCGCCAATGATCTCGGGATGCCCGCCGGCGATGCCGCTCATCAGGAAGGCGGTGACGTTCAGCTTCTGCCAGCCGGCAAGATTGTTTCGCAGGACGACGGCAATTTTGGTATCAAACATCGGACAGTTACCTCTGTATCGGTCATGGAGTATCGGGCCCATTGAGCCAGGATCTACATCCGCAGGCCTTCGAAGGTCTTGAACGTTTGTGCGCAGGACCATCCGGCAACGCCATCCTGGCGGCGCCGGCTTTTCCCGGCATCGAGCGCATCGGGGCGCAATTCTCAGGCAATGCCTTCGAGCCGCACCGTCACGACACCTATGCGCTCGGCGTGACGCTGAAGGGGGTGCAGACCTTCCGCTATCGCGGTGAGCAACGTTTCAGCCTGCCGGGGCAGGTGATCGTGCTGCATCCGGACGAGGAGCATGACGGCGGGGCAGGGACCGAGGACGGGCTGCAATACCGTATGCTCTACCTGGAGCCGTCGTTGCTTCTCGAATGCCTGGAGGCGGATGGGGTCGGCCTGCCTTTCGTCGACGAACCCGTCATCGGCGATCCGGCGCTGGCGGGTGTGCTGCTCGCCGCTCTCAGCGAACTCGACCGCGAACTGGATGAGCTTTTCGTCGACGATTTCCTGTCGCAGGTGGCGGGCGGGCTGTCCCGGCATGCGTCGATGCCGCGCCGGCCGCTCGGCGGCGTTGCCTGGCGGCAGGCGCGGGCGGCGCGGGATTATCTCGAGGCGCATGCAACGCGGCCGGTACGCTCCGGTGAACTCGAGGCGGTGACCGGGCTCGACCGTTTCGCGTTGTCGCGGCATTTCCGGACGGCCTTCGCCACCAGCCCGCATCGCTACCTGCTGATGCGGCGGCTGCAGCAGGCGCGGGCGATGATCGGCGCAGGCGAGGGGATTTCGGATACGGCAGCGGCAACGGGCTTTGCCGACCAGAGCCATCTCAACCGGCATTTCAAGAAGGCCTATGGCATGACGCCTGGCCAGTGGGCAACGCTCGTCCACAACTCTGCGCGGCGCTTTACACGGGGTTTTCCGCAAGGCCTGAACGGCGGGCGGTGAAGCGGGCGAGCATCGGGCCGATCATCAGGATCACCAGGAAACGGCCGGTCTGCATCGCCATGACGAAGGGCACGTCGACATCGCTGGAGGCGGCGATAATGGCGACGGAATCGGCGCCGCCGGGGCTGGTGGCGAGATAGGCCGTCAGCGGATCGATGCCGGCGAAAATATGAAGGGCAGCCGCCATGCAGCCGCAGAGCGCCATCAGCAGGAGGATGCAGGCCGATACCCGCGGCAGGGCGCGCGCCACGTGGTTGATGATCGAACGGGTGAAACGCAGGCCGATGCTCCAGCCGACGAGCGCATAGGCGATGGCAAGCAGCCACATCGGCAGCTCGATCTTCAGGAGGCCCGAGCCCTGCAGAAAGGCGCCGAGAAAGAGCGGCACGATGATCGTGCCGCCCTGGATGCGCAGACGTTTTACGCCATAGGTACAAAAGGCCGCAAAAGCTAACGTCGCCGCAAAGGCCGGCCAGTCGACTTCGGGGAAGAGGACGAGCGGCGGCTGCTCGGCACCGTCGGCCGCCACCCACAGGCGCGAGATCACAGAGGCGCCGACGGCGACGAAGACGACGCGCAGATATTGCATAAAGGCGACGAGGCGGGCGTCGGCGCCATACGCCTCCGACATGATGACCATGGCGGACGCGCCGCCCGGCGAGGAGCCCCAGACGGCAGTCGTTCCCGGCAGGACCTGCCAGCGTGTCAGAAGCCAACCGAGGCTGGTGGCGATGGCGATGACCGAGAAGATGAACAGCAGAAAGAGCGGTGCGTCCTTTGCCATGGTGCCGAGAATGTCTGGCGTAATGGTGCGCGCCATCATGAGGCCGACGAGGACCTGGCCGAGCTGCAGCGGCCAGAAGGGCACATGAAGCTTTCCCTTGCCGACGGCGAGCGCCAGCAAGATCGCTGCGACCATCGGCCCGATCAGCAGCGAGGCAGGCAGGGCGAAGAGTTCGAGGAAGACGGTGAAAGCGAGCGAAAGCGCCAGCAGCAGCGCCCATTTCGGCAGGCCGGTATCGCGCAGCAGGCGGCTTGCGTCGCTGGGTGACATGTTCCCCGTATCTTTCCTGGCCGGTGCCAAGCCCTGAGGCTGAAGGTGGGAGGATGTCCCGGCATGGCAAAGAGCGGCCGGTGGCAAAGACCGCCTAGCGCGGTCCGGTATAGGCGGGTGCGAGGCGGACGGTCAATTGCGAAATCGGGCTTTATCGGCGTCCTGGACTGCGAAATTGATTCATCCGGCCCGTCAAGCCATTGTTTTTATGCGCGTCGTCGTCGCGAACTGCTGAACGGTTTGGCCGCGATGCATCAGAGACGCACGTGGCTGGCGAGAAAATCGAGCAGCGCGCGCACGCGTGCCGGCAGCGGGCCGCCTTGACCGATATAGAGAGCGTGGAATTCCTCGCGATCGCCGGGATTGAGGTTTTCGAGCACCGGCACCAGCCGGCCGGCATCGATATCGGCGCGCACGGTGAAGGCGGCAAGTCTTGCGAGGCCGGCGCCGGATAGCGCCAGATGCCGCATGGCTTCGCCGTCTCCCACCTGTACGCCCGGCATGATCGGGACAGTTACCGTCTCGCCTCCTTCGCGTAGCGGCCAGCCCTCGACGGCGCGGACGTAGGAAAAGCCGATGCGGCAGTGGCGGTGGAGATCGGTGACCGTGCGTGGCTCGCCGTGATGCCCGAGATAATCCGCCGAGGCAACGATGATCTTGCCGGTGGCGCCGAGCTTGCGGGCGATCAGGCTGGAGTTCTTCAAGGGGCCGGCGCGGATCGCGACGTCGGCGCGTTCCTCCATCAGGTCGACAATCCTGTCGGTATGGGAAATATCCAGCGTCACGGCGGGATGAAGCGCCATGAAGGCTGGAACCAGCGGCGCCAGCACATGATAGCCGAACGAGCCGCTGGTGTTAATGCGGATGCGGCCGGCGGCTTCCTCGCCGGTCGAAGCATGGCGTTCCGCCTCGCCGATATCTGCAAGGATGGCGATGCTGCGCTCATAAAAGGCGCAGCCCTCGGGCGTCAGTTGCAGCTTGCGGGTCGAACGATTGACAAGGCGGGCGCCGAGGCGTGCCTCCAGCCGGGCGACGAGCTTGCTGACGGCCGACGGCGTCATGCGGCGGGCCATGGCGGCCGCGGAAAAGCCGCCGCGCTCGACGACACTGACGAAGACTTCCATTTCACCGGAGCGGTTAATGTCCTGACGGCTCATGATGAATTCAAGTCACAGATGATTTGCTGGAATGCAATCTATATCACCAAACGGCCAAGGTCTATCCTACAGGAAACGAAGGAGACAGATCCATGGACTACAGAAATCTCGGCGCATCCGGCCTCAGAGTGCCGGTGTTGAGCTTTGGCGCGGGCACATTCGGCGGCAGCGGGCCGCTGTTCGGCGCCTGGGGCAATACCGATGCGGAGGAGGCGCGAAGGCTCGTCGATATCTGCCTCGAAGCCGGCGTCAATCTCTTCGACACGGCCGATGTCTATTCGGCCGGCGCTTCCGAAGAGGTGCGCGGCCAGGCGATTCGCGGCCGGCGCGACGCTGTGCTGATCTCGACGAAGACGGCGCTGCCAACGGGCGACGGGCCGCAGGACTGGGGAACGTCGCGGGCGCGGCTGATCCGTGCGACGGAAGATGCGTTGCGCCGGCTCGGGACCGACTATATCGACCTCCTGCAGCTTCACGCCTTCGATGCCTCGACGCCGGTCGAGGAGGTGTTGTCGACGCTCGACGGGCTCGTGGCATCGGGCAAGATCCGCTATGTCGGGGTTTCGAATTTTTCTGGCTGGGAGCTGATGAAATCGCTTGCCGTCGCCGAGCGCCACGGCCATCCGCGTTATGTCGCCCATCAGGTCTATTATTCGCTGGCGGGCCGCGATTACGAATGGGAGCTGATGCCGCTCGGCGCCGACCAGGGCGTTGGAGCCCTCGTCTGGAGCCCGCTTGCCTGGGGACGGTTGACCGGCAAGATCCGCCGCGGCCAACCGCTGCCGGCGTCAAGCCGGCTGCACGAGACGGCGCAGTATGGCCCGCCGGTCGACGACGAGAAACTGTTCGACATCATCGATGTGCTGGACGCCATCGCAGCCGAGACCGGCCGGACGGTGCCGCAGATCGCCATCAACTGGCTGCTCAGCCGGCCGACGGTATCGAGCGTCATCATTGGCGCCCGCAACGAGGAGCAACTCAGGCAAAACCTCGGTTCGGTCGGCTGGAGCCTGTCCAAGGATCAGATCGAAAGGCTCGACGCCGTCAGCGCTGTAACAGTGCCCTATCCCTATTTCCCCTATCGGCGGCAAGAGGGTTTTGCGCGGCTCAACCCGCCGATCGTCTGAGGCGCCGGAGACGGCGGACTTTGTGTATGGCTACCGGCCTATAACAAAGGGGGAATGAAATCTTCTGCCAATCTTAACTGGACAGCCGCTTTGACTTGCCGCATACCCAGCCTGCTGCATAATTCCTTAAATCGGAATCGATTTAAGGATGAAATTATGCAGCAATTTTAAAGTTCTACAGCGTCCTTTGCACATCTGAAAAGACGCGCGGCGCTGTAGCCTGCGGGACACGATACGGTTTCGGCGGAATGGCAGGGAGATTAAAGGGATGGCGCTGAAGGACGCGAAGGCCGGCACACGCAACGAGGCGGGCATCGCCGCCGTGCTCGGTATTCTCAAGCAGAGCTTCGGCGAGCGCTTCCAGACCGGCCAGTCCTTCCGCGAACAGCATGCCCACACGACCACCTACATCCCGCCGCAGTTGCCCGACGGCGTGCTCTTTGCCGAGAGCGCCGAAGATGTGAAGGCGGCGGTCAGGGCGTGTGCGGCCCACAAGGTGCCGGTGATCGGCTTCGGCGTCGGCACCTCGCTGGAGGGCCAGGTCAATGCCGCCAATGGCGGTATTTCCATCGATTTCAGCCGCATGAACCGCGTGCTCGAGGTCAATCCGGAGGACCTCGACTGCACCGTCGAGCCGGGTGTGACGCGCGAAGCGCTGAACATCCATCTGCGCGATACCGGCCTGTTCTTCCCGATCGATCCCGGCGCCAATGCCTCAATCGGCGGCATGGCGTCGACGCGGGCCTCCGGCACCAATGCCGTGCGCTACGGGACGATGAAGGACAATGTGCTTGCCGTCACCGCGGTCACCGCCAATGGCGAGGAGATCCGCACGGCGCGGCGCGCCCGCAAGTCTTCCGCCGGCTACGATCTGACGCGGCTCTTCGTCGGCGCTGAGGGTACGCTCGGCATCCTGACCTCGGTGACGCTGCGCTTGCAGGCGATTCCGCAGAAGATCGCCGGTGGCGCCTGCGCCTTTCCGAGCGTCAAGGCTGCTTGCGATGCCGTCATCATGACGATCCAGATGGGTATTCCGGTGGCGCGCATCGAGCTGCTCGATACGGTGCAGATGCGGGCCTGCAATGCCTATTCCAAGCTTTCCTATGCCGAAAGCCCAACGCTCTTCCTCGAATTCCACGGCACCGACGAGACGGTGCCGCTTCAATCGGCAGCCTTCGCGGAGATCGCGGCAGAATGTGGCGGGGCCGAATTCCTGTGGACCGCCAATGCCGAGGAGCGGACGAAACTCTGGAAGGCCCGCCACGACGCCTATTGGGCTGCAAGGGCGCTGGCGCCTGGGCTTGCCGCACTTTCGACCGATGTTTGTGTTCCGATATCGAGGCTCGCCGATTGCGTTTCCGAAACGCAGGCGGATATCGAGGAGCACCGGCTGCTGGGACCGATCGTCGGCCATGCCGGCGACGGGAACTTCCATGTGCTGTTGTTGTTCGACGATAGACGCGCCGAAGACATCGTCATGGCCGAGAGTTTCGTGCAGCGGCTCAACCGGCGGGCGCTCGACATGGACGGGACATGCACCGGTGAACACGGGATCGGTCAAGGCAAGATGGCGTTTCTGAAACAGGAACTCGGAGGCGCGGTAGATCTGATGCGACAGGTGAAACAGGCGCTCGATCCGGACGATATCTTCAATCCCGGCAAGATTTTCTACCATGGCTGACCGGAATATTCTCCTGAACTTGGGCCTTCGCCCCGGCATCGACAGCGCTAGGGCATTTCCGTTCTCTGCACTTCGGAAATGCTCTGTGTTTTTGTTTTTCCGCAATTCGCTGAGAACATCACTTCGCGCTTTTCCCGGCAAAACCGCTGTGCACTTTTGCTGTAAGTGCTCTAGTGTCGGCACCAGAATCCCGAATGGAGAATCCTTGAATTGGTAGGCCGGTTCCTCGTCTTTCTGGGGGGAGTGATCGTCGTAGCGCTGTTTGTGGCGCTGCTTGCGCCGCTATTCATCGACTGGACGGATTTCCGCAAGAATTTCGAGGATCAGGCGAGCCGCATCATCGGCAAGAAAGTCACTGTCTACGGGACGGTGGATGCGCGGCTCCTGCCGTTTCCGTCGGTCACGCTGCATGATGTGCGCGTCGGCCAGGAAGCGGACGGCACGCCGATCGTCCAGGTCGAGCAGTTCTCCATGGATGCGGAACTCGCGCCTTTCCTGTCGGGAGAGGCGCTGATCTTCGACATGCGCGTCGTCAATCCGAAGGTGCGCCTGAGATTGCTCAAGGACGGCACGCTCGACTGGATGCGCGGCAGCCGCGCCGAAATACCGGCGAAAACCGTCGTTCTCGAAAACGTGCATGTCAGTGGCGGCGAAGTCGAGTTCATCGATGATCAGTCGGGCCGTTCACGCCGCATCACCGGCTTCAATGCGGAAATGTCGGCCAAGTCGCTGGCCGGCCCCTGGCGCATCGAGGGCGATGCGGCCCTTGACGGCGAGCACGGCAGCTTTTCGATCTCGAGCAGCCAGCCGGACGAGAAGGGCGTGCTGCGCATGCGCACGAAGCTTTCGCCGGACAAGCACCCCGTCAGCATCGATCTCGACGGTGAACTGAAGCTCGTCGACAGCAAGCCGAACTATCAGGGCCAGCTTTCGGCAGCGATTGAAAACCGCAACAGTGCCAAGCCCGCCAACAAGAAAGAGCAGCCGCCGCGCGTCAAGGGCCGCTTCGAGCTCACCAACGAACGCATCCGCATTCCCGAATACCGGATGGAGATCGGCCCAACCGACGATCCCTACGTCATAACCGGCGAGGCGACGCTGGATACCGGCAATGAGCCGGAATTCCTGTTGACCGCCGACGGGCAGCAGATCGATGTCAACCGCATCGGCAATCAGGGTGAGGCCGGCAAGACGACGCGCGACGCGGCGGTTTCGGCACGCCAGCGCCTTAATTCGCTGATCGATGTCATCGGCCAGGTGCCGATTCCGCAGGTGCCGGGCAAGGCGAGTGTCAAGCTGCCGGCGATCGTCGCCGGCGATACGACGCTGCGCGACGTGCAACTGGAGTTGGAGCCGGCCGGTACCGGCTGGATGATCGACAGCGCCAGCGGTACGCTGCCGGGGCGTACGCAGGTGGAAGGCAAGGGCAAGCTGCTGCTTCAGGGCGACGCCTCGTTCAACGGCCAGATCGTGGTGGCCTCCAGCCAGCCGACGGGACTTGCCTCCTGGCTTGCCGGCTCGGTCGATCCGGCCATCCGGCAATTGCGGCAGGCGGGCTTTTCCGCCAATGTCAGCCTGACACATGAATTGCAGCGGTTCGAAAATCTTGAAATCGCCATCGGGCCGGCGACCCTGAAGGGCCGGCTGGAGCGGCAGGCGCTTTCCGGCCAGACGCCGACGCTGTCGGTGGCGCTGAACGGTGATACGCTCGATCTCGATGCGCTGCAGGCGCTGAGCGGGCTGATGACTGGCCAGGATGCCGGCGACAACGTGCTGGACCACAAGATTGCCGCCCAGCTCAAGGCCGACAAGTTCACCGCCTTCGGCGTCGATGCCGAAAATGTCGAGACCACCTTCACGATCGCCGACGGCGCGCTTGCCGTCGACCGGCTGTCGATCAAGAACATCGCCGGCGCCGAGCTGACGGCGACCGGCAGGGCGGAAGGCTCGCTGCTCGACTACAAGGGCGCGGGCGAGATCACCTTCAAATCGGCTGATCCCGGCGGCTTCTTCACCATGCTGCGCGAGCACCTGCCGCATCACCCGGTGCTCGACCGGCTGGTGCGCAATGCCGGTTGGTACGGCAATACGGCGCTGCGCGGCGCGCTGACGCTCGGCGGTGATGAAGGCAACGCCCTGACGGTAACGCTGGCGGGCGTCTCGAATGGCAGCCGCGTCAATCTCGACTACCGCATGTCCGATCTCCTGGCGCTGACCGGCAACGGCACGACGAGCCTCGAAACGACGCTCGAAAACGCCGTGCCGTCCGTCTTGTTCGGCCAGGCCGGGCTCGATCCGCTGCCGGTCGATGTCGGCGCCAATGGCCGCCTGACACTGAAGGTGAAGGCATCGGGCAACGATCCTGCCGATGCGGCGCTGACCTTTGCGACCGACCGGACCTCGTTCACCGCCAATGGTAAGGTCGATGTCCGGCCGGAGACTTTCATGAACGGCCAGATCGTGCTTTCGCTCGACAGCGCCGACATCGACCCCTACCTCATCATGAACGGGATCGCCCTGCCGCAGACGGGAACCGGGCTGCCGTTCGGCCTGCAGGTCAATGCCGCCGTCGATAGCGACAAGATCGTCTTTTCCGATCTCAAGGGCCATGCGGCCGACAACGAGTTTTCAGGCGCGCTAAGCTTTGACCGGAAGGCTGCGAAGACGACCGCGTCCGGCGAGCTGAGGCTCTCCAAGGCTGATGCCGGCTGGCTCGGCGAGGCGGTGTTCGGCCAGATCGTCGATCCCGCCAATGGCGCGCTGACGACGGCGCCGCTCGGGTTGCCCGTCTTCAAGGATCTCGACGTCAATGTGAAGCTGACGGCCAAGCAGTTCTGGCCCGGTCTGCCGGAAACGGAGGTCACCGACTTTACCAGCAACGTCGCCTACAAGGGAGACGAGCTGCAGCTCAATGACATGGCCGGCAACTTGGATGGCGGAAAGCTCTCCGGCAATCTGCTGTTCACCAATGCCGATGGTACCGGCTTCCTGCAGACGAAGCTTGCACTTGCCGATTCCGATCTTGCCGGCGTCGTCTGGTTGCGCGACGGCGCGCCGATCGCCAACGGCAAATTCGGATTGTCGCTGTCGATGGAAGCCTCGGGCAAGACGATCGGCGAGATTGCCAGTTCGCTCAACGGTTCGGGCGAACTGAGGCTCGGCGAAACCAGCATACGTGGGCTGAACCTTGCCATCCTTCCACCGCTGCTTGCTGCGACCGACACCATGCAGGAGCAGATCAATGCCGGCAAGGTGCATCCTATCGTCGAGACGCTGCTCAGCAACGGAGAGGCGAAGCTGCCGCCACTCGGCATCCCCTTCAATATCACCGATGGGACATTGCGCGTGCAGAACGTCACCGTCGCCAACGATCTGGCCCGCATCACCGCCGATGCGCAGATCGCGCTGCCGGAGGAGCGGATCACCGCGACGCTGGGCGTCGGGCTCAATCCGGGCACGGAAGCGCTGTCCGGCGCCGAGCCGGCGCTCAGGCTGAATTTTTCCGGCATGCTGCCGTCGCCCGGCAAGACGATGGATGTGACCGATATCACCAGCTATCTGTCGCTACGCGCTTTTGAGCGCGAGCGCCGGCGCGTCGAGCGGCTACAAGCGATCGTGCTCGAAAAGCAGCGGCTGCGGCGCGAGGCAGCACTCTACCGGTTCAATGACGCCGAGCGCGTCAAGGCGGCTGAGATCGAGCAACAACGGCAGGCGGAGGAAGAGCGACTGCGCGCATTGGCGCAGGCAGCGGCGGCGCAAAAGGCTGCTGCCGAGGCTGAGGCTGCACGCACGGCGGAAGCCAAAGCCAAGGCGGATGCGCAGGCGAGGGCTGCCGCCGAGGCGGAAGCGGCGCGGCGCAGCGGGCCGCTGCCCGGTTCGCTCAATTTCGACCAGGTGCCAGGCGTTCAGGCGCAATGAAAATGCATGGGATTTGATTACAGCTCGCGGCTACAGCGCCGCGCGTCTGAAAGACGCGCAAAGGACGCTGTAACGCTTTCGATTCCGATTTAAGAACTATGCAGTAGCGCCGGCTTTCGCCCAAGCGAGCACATGCAGCCGGAGCGCCGAGGACAGGTTGCTGTCTGGCGGCCGATGATCATCGATCTCCGAAATCAGCGCGGCGAGCGGTATAGAGCGGCTTGCGGCGATCGTCTTCAGCTCGGCCCAGAATTCATCCTCCAGCGAGAAACTGGTGCGGTGGCCGTGTAATGTCGCCGAATGCTTGCGGATCATGAAGCGGCTTTACATCTTGATGGGATTGTCAGATCGATTCATGCAAACCGCATAAGTGGCTGATCTCAATGCAGGTCGCCCGGAAGTGTGCAGCAGTTGCGGGACAACGACATGCACAAGACAAAACTTTCAGAGCCCACTCCGGCTGTTCAAGCTTTGCATGAAACCGTCACGGGCCATCGTCATCCGTCTCGATCCGGCCGTCTCGATGCGCCCTGTCAGCCTTTTCGTTCAGGCTGCGGGTGAGCTGCTTTTCGGCCTTGGTGCGGCCGAAGGAAATACGGTTCTGTTCGGCCTGCGTCTCCTTTTCGGAGCGGGCCTGCTTCTTGCGGAATTGGCGCAGATTGACGATTTCGGCACTCATGCGGGGCCTTAATCCTTATGAAAAAGGGAGGCTTGGCCTCCCTTCAATCACTGCTTCTTGCGGAAGGAGTCGAGCGAGACGACCGAACCCGGTTTCTTCTCTTCGCCATCGGCAGGTTTTGCTCCTGCGGCCTCATCCGACTTTCCTGCCGCGTCGACTGGATAGGCGGTGATTTCACCGGACGGCAATTCCTCGCCATCGGCGAGCGGAACGTCGAATTCGAGCTCGAAATTGACGGAGGGATCGTAAAAGCCGCGGATCGCATTGAACGGGATGACCAGCTTTTCTGGAACGTCGGAGAAGGAAAGGCCGATCTCGAAATGCGTCTCGGTGATCTTCAACTCCCAAAACTGATGCTGGATGACGATGGTCATCTGCTCGGGATATTTCGACTTCAGGTGCTGGGAAATGCGTACGCCGGTGGCACCGGTGAGGAAGGTGATGAAGAAGTGATGGTCGCCCGGCAGGCGGCCCGTCGCTCCGACTTCCGCCAAAACCTTGCGGATGACGCCGCGAAGTGCATCCTGTGCCAGAATGTCGTAGCGGATATGATCCTGCCCCATGCTTTTCCTGTCTTTCGTCGGTTCGGAAGTCTTTTCACAAGGTTATATGCCACGTCCAGGCGCCTTGGGAAAGACCGGAGCCGAGTCACGTTTTTAAGCAGCATACATGATTTCGGCGGCAGGGAGAAGGTGAAGGCTTCTGTTGCCAGGTGCCTTCGGACCCCGCCTAGAGGTGCGAACCACTAGGACTTTGATTGAAGTGTCACACCGCGATTAAGCAGCGAGACGAGCTTCCGCATAGTTGTCGTTTGCAACTACAATTTTAGCCCGATAACGGCGGTACAATGCCGAGCAAAAAGACGATCTTTACACCCTTGTCGATCCTGTTTCGCCCCCATCAAAAGCCGGCCTTCGAGGCCGCCGGTTTTTGGTGGAGGCGCCGGGTACCGCCCCCGGGTCCAATAGGCTTATTACACCGCTCATTTATCGCCATAGCCAGCCCGAAAGCTAGCACGGGTGATATAGTGGTTTCCTCAGCCGATGGAAAGGGCAAACGTCATAAAAGCGTTATGCGATCCATCAGAAATATTGGGAAAATGCCTGCCGGCGATTGGTTTCCTGCTGCTAGAGGCTTAAATTAACGCAAACGGAATCAGCGCAACATGAAGCAATATCTCGATCTCCTGACCCATGTGATGGAAAAGGGCTCCGACCGGGGCGACCGCACCGGCACCGGCACGCGCTCGGTCTTCGGCTATCAGATGCGCTTCGATCTCGAAGAGGGCTTTCCCGTCCTCACGACGAAAAAGCTGCATCTGCGCTCGATCATCCACGAGCTCCTCTGGTTCCTGAAGGGCGAGACGAACATCCGCTATCTCAAGGAGAACGGCGTTTCTATCTGGGACGAGTGGGCTGACGAAAACGGCGATCTCGGGCCGGTCTACGGCGCCCAGTGGCGCTCTTGGCCAGCGCCGGATGGCGGCCATATCGACCAGATCGCCAACCTCGTCAAAGGTATCGTCAACAACCCGAATTCGCGCCGCCACATCGTCTCGGCCTGGAATCCGGCCGAGGTCGACGAGATGGCGCTGCCGCCCTGCCATTGTCTATTTCAGTTCTATGTCGCCGAAGGCAAGCTTTCCTGCCAGCTCTATCAGCGCTCGGCCGACATTTTCCTCGGTGTGCCGTTCAACATCGCCTCCTATGCGCTTTTGACGATGATGGTGGCTCAGGTGACCGGGTTGAAGCCCGGCGATTTCGTTCACACGCTTGGCGACGCCCATCTCTATCACAATCATTTCGACCAGGCGAAGCTGCAGCTGGCGCGCCGGCCGAAGCCGCTGCCTTTCCTGCGCATCAACCCCGATGTAAGGGACATCTTCGACTTCACCTTCGACGATTTCGAGCTGATCGGCTACGAGGCCGATGCCAGCATCAAGGCGCCGATCGCGGTCTGATCCGGGATATTTCATGGCTGACATCCGCAAGACCATTATCGTCGCCGTTGCGCGCAACGGCATCATCGGCCGCGACGGCGACATGCCTTGGCGGCTTTCGAGCGATCTCAAGCGCTTCAAGGCGCTGACATTGGGCAAGCCGGTCGTGATGGGCCGCAAGACCTACGATTCAATCGGCAAGCCGCTGCCGGGGCGGCCGAATGTCGTCATCTCGCGGCAGGTGGCGATCGACCATGCTGATGTCTCCATGGCGCATTCGCTGCCGGAGGCGATGACGGCGGCCGAAAGGCTGGCCATCGAAACGGGCGTCGACGAGATCTGCATTATCGGCGGCGGGCAGGTTTACGCCCAGGCGATCGGCCTTGCAGACCGGATGTGCATCACCCATGTCGAGGCCGACCTCGATGGGGACGCTTCGTTCCCCGCGATCGATCCCGACATCTGGCGTGCAGGGGAGTCTATCGCGGTTCCGGCCGGCGAGAAGGACAGTCACCCCACGCGCTTCGTCGTCTATGAACGCCGACACGGCTGAAAATGAACTATTTTCCATTTAAATTGACCAAGTTCCTCACGTTGCGTTGAAAGCCGATGCGGCGATACCTATAACGGTCACCAACGCATCCACCGGTCAGCCCCCACGGTTCCGGATGCGTGGAAGACTTAACGAACAACGAGGTTTTGATGCCCTGGAGCAATCAGAATGGCGGCGGCGGCCCTTGGGGCGGCGGCGGCGGTAATAATAATCAGGGACCATGGGGCCAGGGGCCGAACCGCCCGCGCGGCGGTGGCAGCGGCAAGGGCGGACCGCCCGATCTGGAAGATATCATCCGGCGCGGCCAGGACCAGCTGCGCAACATCATTCCCGGCGGTTTCAACGGCGGCGTCGCGGTGATCGTCGCGGCGATCGTCGCCGTCTTCTGGCTGATCCAGTGCGTCTACGTGGTGCAGCCGGATGAGCGCGGCGTCGAACTGCGGTTCGGCAAGCCGAAGGACGAGATCTCGATGCCCGGCCTGCATTTTCATCTCTGGCCGATGGACTCCGTCGAGACCGTCAAGGTGACCGTGCAACAGCTGAATATCGGGGCGACCTCGGCATCGTCTTCAAACGGCCTGATGCTGTCTAGTGACAAGAGCGTCATCAACGTGCAGTTCGCCGTGTTCTACACGGTCAGTGATCCGAAGGCCTATCTCTTCAACGTCGAAAATCCGGCAGAGACCCTGCAGCAGGTTTCCGACAGCGCCATGCGCGAAATCGTCGGACGGCGTCCGGCGCAGGACGCCTTCCGCAGCAATCGACAGCCGATCGAAGTGGACGTGCTCAATATCCTGCAAGATACGATGAACCGCTACGGCGCAGGCGTGACCGTCACCGGCGTGACGATCCAGAACGTGGCGCCGCCGCGCGAAGTCGCCGATGCTTTCGAAGAAGTGCAGCGTGCCGGTCGCGACCGCGACAGCACGATCGAAGAGGCCAATCGCTACACCAACCAGAAGCTCGGCCAGGCGCGAGGCGATGCGGCGCGAATCCGTGAAGATGCAGCCGCCTACAAGGACCGCGTCGTGAAGGAGGCGGAAGGTGAGGCGCAGCGGTTCACTGCGATCAACGACGAATATGCGAAGGCTCCCGAAGTGACCCGCAAGCGGCTGTTCATCGAAACGATGGAGCAGGTACTGAAGAATTCGAAGAAGGTCATTATCGACGAGAAGCAGGGCGTGCTGCCCTATCTGCCGCTCAATGAGCTCGGCAAGCCGGCGCAGCAGGGAGGTTGAGCCATGACATCGAACAGACTTCCCATCATACTCCTCATCCTCGCCATCGTTCTGGTCGGGCTCTATTCGTCCATCTTCGTGGTGAATGCACGCGAGCAGGCGATCGTCGTCCGCTTCGGCCAGATCCAGTCGGTCAAGACCGAGCCCGGTATCTATTTCAAGCTGCCCTTCGGCTTCATGGATGCCGACCGCGTTCAGCTGGTCGAAAAGCAGGCATTGAGGCTCGATCTCGACAATATCCGCGTTCAGGTCCAGGACGGTCAAACCTTCGACGTCGACGCCTTCGTGATCTATAACATCTCGGATGTTCGCCGCTTCCGCGAAACGGTCTCGGGCGATCGCGAGGCCGCAGAAGCGCGGTTGAGGGCGCAGCTCGATTCATCGCTTCGCCGCGTCTACGGTCTGCGCGATTATAATGCCGCGCTCTCGGAAGAGCGTGTCGCGATGATGCTGGAGATTCGCGACGACCTGCGAACCGATGCCGAAAATCTCGGCCTGCATATCGACGATGTTCGCATCCGCCGCACCGACCTTTCGCCTGAGGTTGCGCCCAACACCTATAACGCCATGCGCTCGGAACGCCTGGCCGAGGCCGAGCGTATCCGTGCCGAGGGTAATGAAGAAGGCCAGCGGCGCCGAGCCATCGCCGACCGCCAGGTTGTCGAGTTCACCGCGGGCGCCCAGCGCGATGCGGAAATCCTGCGCGGTCAGGGCGACGCGGAACGCAACCGCGTCTTCGCCGACGCCTTCAGCAAGGATCCTGGTTTCTTCGAGTTCTATCGCTCGATGGCGGCCTATTCCTCTGCGCTCTCGTCGCAGGACACGACATTGGTGTTGTCGCCCAATTCGGAATTCTTCCGCTATTTCGACAATGCCGCCGGCACCCTGCGAACGCCGACAAATCCGGCGGCGGCAATTCCCGGCGCGGCTGCTCCCGCAGCACCCGCGCAGCCGGCGAACTGACGCCAAGGGATGCCATTCGCATCCTGACAATCCTGGAAGGGTCGGCCCGAGTGCCGGCCCTTTTTCGTGGAAAGGTCGAGATAATCAGGCTTTTGCGAGGGCGCATCATATTGCTCGGGGATTTCGCGAAAAGGTGATTTCACCCTCCATCATTCCGCCTTATGCTGGTGCTCAATGTGCGCATTTACCGCTTATGAGGATGCTTGATGGCCCCCACGACTCGCTCGCCCTTCAGACGAACGCTCGCGCTTATGGCCAGCGCTGCAATTCTTGCGCATGCCGGCATGAACGGGGCCGCCTATGCGCAAACCGCGCCTGAGACGACAGCGCCTGGGGTTGTTGCACCCGCTCCTTCTACTCCGGAAACGGCCGCTCCTGCACCTACGCCGCCTGCACCCTCCGCACCGCAGCAGGCCGCACCGATGCAGGCCTCACCAATTCAGGCCCCAGCAATTCAGGCCCCAGCAATTCAGCCCGGAGTGCCCAACAGTGGTCCGGCTTCGGTTGCCGATCTCGCCGAGGGGCTGCTCGACGCCGTGGTCAACATCTCGACCTCGCAGAATGTGAAGGACGACGAGGGCGCAGGCCCGGCGCCGCGGGCGCCCGACGGCTCGCCGTTCCAGGAATTCTTCAACGATTTCTTCAACAAGCAGCAGGGCAACAAGGGCCCGAACCATAATGTCAGCTCGCTCGGCTCCGGCTTCGTCATCGATCCGGCCGGCTATATCGTCACCAACAACCATGTGATCGAGGGTGCCGACGACATCGAGATCAATTTTGCCAATGGTTCGAAGCTCAAGGCGAAGCTGATCGGCACGGATACGAAGACCGATCTTTCGGTGCTGAAGGTCGAGCCGAAGGCACCGCTGAAATCGGTGAAATTCGGCGATTCCAGCACGATGCGCATCGGCGACTGGGTGATGGCGATCGGCAATCCGTTCGGCTTCGGCGGCTCGGTGACGGTGGGCATCATTTCCGGGCGCGGCCGCAACATCAATGCCGGCCCCTACGATAACTTCATCCAGACGGATGCGGCGATCAATAAGGGCAATTCCGGAGGGCCGCTCTTTAACATGAAGGGTGAGGTGATCGGCATCAACACCGCGATCATTTCGCCGAGCGGCGGCTCGATTGGTATCGGCTTCTCGGTACCCTCCGAGCTTGCCTCAGGCGTCGTCGACCAATTACGCGAATATGGTGAGACGCGGCGCGGCTGGCTCGGCGTGCGCATTCAGCCGGTGACCGACGATATCGCCGACAGCCTCGGGCTCGACACCGCCAAGGGCGCGCTGGTCGCCGGGGTCATCAAGGGCGGCCCCGTCGACGATGGTTCGATCAAGGCTGGCGATGTCATCTTGAAATTCGACGGCAAGACCGTCAGCGAAATGCGCGATCTGCCGCGCGTTGTGGCGGAAAGCACGGTCGGCAAGGAAGTCGACGTGGTGGTGCTGCGCGACGGCAAGGAACAGACCGTCAAGGTCAAACTTGGCCGGCTCGAGGACAGCGATCAGGCGGCAGCATCCGACGATGCGGCGCCCGATGGTTCACAGGATGACGGGGTGATTACGCCTGATCCCGGCGAGAACAACGACATGGACCAGCCGGATTCCGACGATCAGGCGCAGCCCACACCGGGCAAGCCCGACCATCACCAGGGCCAGGTGTCGCCGGATGCGGCAACGCCGAAGAACGTGCTCGGGCTGTCGCTGTCGCTTTTGAGTGCCGAAACGCGCAAGGCTTTCGGCATCGCCGAGAGCGTCGACGGTGTCGTCGTGACGGAGGTGACGCCCGGTTCGGCCTCGGCCGAAAAGGGGTTAAAGCCAGGCGATGTGATCGTCGAGGTGGCGCAGGAGTTCATGAAGTCGCCGGATGCGGTCGCCGCCAAAGTGCAGGCGTTGAAACAGGAGGGCCGCCGCAACGCCCAGTTGATGATCGCATCGGCAAACGGCGATCTGCGGTTTGTGGCGGTGCCGATGGAGTAAGGGGACGGCGGCGGTGACCGTCTCGCTGCCGTGGCCTCGACTTCCTTCATTGACAAGCACTGGAATGAGCGAGGAGAGGGCGTGCCGTGCGGTACCCCCTCTGCCCTGCCGGGCATCTCCCCCACAAGGGGGGAGATCGGATATGGCCTGCGCCTCCTATCTATCGTTTTGCCGTGCTGGACGTTAATTGTTTGGGGAAGCCAGTGCGCCCAGCCGATCTCCCCACCTGTGGGGGAGATGTTCGGCAGGGCAGAGGGGCGGCCACAGTCACACGGGTGAAGGCGGAGAAGTGTGTGTCGCGTGGTTTACGCGGTCACAAAATCCGTCTTCCTATAGCCCTGGACGTAGAGCAGCGCGGTCAGGTCGCCGTGGTCGATGCGCATTTTGGCTTCTGCGGCAACGGCGGGCTTGGCGTGGAGGGCGACGCCGGCGCCGGCGAGGTGCAGCATGCCGAGGTCGTTGGCGCCGTCGCCGACGGCGATTGCTTCTTCCGGCGAAATGCCAAGGCTTGCCGAAATCTCGTTCAGTGCATCGACCTTCGCCTGCTTACCGAGGATCGGTTCGGCGACAAAGCCGGAGAGGATGCCGCCGTCTTCGAGCAGCGTGTTGGCGCGGTTCTCATCGAAGCCGAGAGTGGCGGCGATGCGGCTGGTGAAGACGGTGAAGCCACCGGAGACGAGGGCGGTGTAGTGACCTTTCGACTTCATGGTGGCGATCAGTTCCGGGCCGCCCGCCGTCAGCGTGATGCGCTTGGCGATCACTTCGTCGACGACCGATATCGGCAGGCCCTTCAACAGGGCGACGCGTTCGCGCAAAGCGGGCTCGAAGGCGATCTCTCCGTTCATGGCGCGGGCGGTGATGGTCGCGACCTTCTCCTTCAGGCCAACTTCGGCGGCAAGTTCGTCGATGCATTCCTGGCCGATCATGGTCGAATCCATGTCGGCGATCAGCAGCTTCTTGCGGCGGCTTTCCTGCTCCTGGATGACGAGGTCGATCGGCGCGCCTGATAGGACTGCAAGAATATTGGCCTCGGCCGCTTGCGCATCCATGCCGTCACGCAGCGCGATGTCGCAGGCGATGCCGTCGGCCAGCCAGTAGAGGCCGGCAGCGTTCACCGCCTCGGCCGCCTTTTCGGCGATTGCGGGTGTCAGCACGGGATTTGACGGATTGGCAACAAGCGTGGCAACGAGGGCCATGATGGAAAACCTTCTGAGCACAGTGAACGCGATCCTGATAACCGGGCCGACTGCCAGCGGCAAGTCCGCTCTCGCCGTCGAACTGGCAAAGCGCCATCGCGGCGCGGTCGTCAACGCCGATAGCATGCAGGTCTATGACACGCTGCAGGTGCTGACCGCGCGCCCGTCGGAAGAGGAGATGCAGGGTGTGCCGCATCATCTCTACGGCCATGTGCCGGCGGGTTCCGGTTATTCCACTGGCGCCTGGCTGCGCGATGTCGCGGTGCTGCTGCCGGCGCTCAGAGCTGCCGGCCGGCTGCCGGTCTTCGTCGGCGGCACCGGGCTCTATTTCAAAGCGCTGACCGGCGGCCTCGCCGATATGCCCGAGATACCGGAGGCGTTACGGGAGGAATTCAGGGCGCGGCTGCTGGAGGAGGGGCCGGAGGGGCTTCATGCAGAGCTTGCCGAGGCCGATCCCGCCATGGCGGCAAGCCTCAACCGCCAGGACGGGCAGCGCATCGTCCGGGCGCTTGAAGTGGTCAAGGCGACGGGACGGTCGATCGCCGAATTCCAGGGCCGGTCCGGACCAGTGGTGATCGACGCTGCCCAGGCTCGCAAGATCGTCGTGCTGCCGGACCGGGCGGTGCTGCATGAGCGCATCAACGGTCGTTTCGAAAAGATGCTGCGGCAGGGCGCGGAGGACGAGGTGAAGACGCTGGTGGCGCTTGGTCTGCCGGCCGAGGCCCCTGTGATGAAGGCAATCGGCGTGCCGCAGATTGCGGCGATGCTGAAGGGCCAGATGACGCGCGACGAGGTGCTGGAGAAGGGGGCTGCGGCAACGCGGCAATATGCCAAGCGGCAAATGACCTGGTTCCGCAACCAGATGGACGGCAGCTGGGAACAGCTGACGGTTTAGGTGAGGCGGCGAAGTCGTTCGGCTGTCGCACTTGTGCTGGGTATTGGGCAAAATCCACTTTCATTCTGTGCGGTTGTTCGTGACCATAAGAGCCCGCCTTCGTCGACGGCTCCCGGTCGGTCTCGATCAGGCATATGGTAACCGGGTACTTTGCGATCGCAGGAGATCTGATAAGTGTCATTGGCATAGTCGACATTGGTGCTGTTACCAAAGTCTGCGTCGGCGACCGAGGGAAGTCTTGCCGTGTTTTTCGCCGGTGCCGGATCGCGCCTGTTGTTCTCATGTCGACCGTCTTTTAGGATCGCATCATGTCTGTCGCTTCACCGTTTCATAGCCTTTCGGCCTTTCCGCCGACCCCCGCCGATATAGATGGCCGCGTGGACACCGAATCCCTCTGCCGCCTGCTGGATCGTCTGTGTGACGCAGGCGTCGCTTCCATCGGCCTTCTCGGCAGCACCGGGATCTACGCCTTTCTCACGCGTGAGGAGCGGCTGCGGGCCGTTCAAGCTGCGGTCGAGTGCGTCGCAGGTCGCGTTCCCCTCGTCGTCGGCGCCGGTGCCCTGCGGACGGACCATGCCGTCGATCTCGCCAGGGATGCCGAGGCCGCTGGTGCAGACGCTCTTCTGCTGGCGCCCGTCTCATATACGCCGCTCACCCAGGAAGAAGCCTACCAGCACTTCCTCGCGGTCACGAAGGCGGCGAAGCTGCCGCTTTGCATCTACAACAATCCCGGCACGACCCACTTTACCTTCAGCCGGGACCTTTTGCAGCGGCTCTCCGAGATCGAGACAATCAGGGCGGTGAAGATGCCTCTGCCCGTTGACAGCGATTTCAGAGGCGAACTGGCGGCATTGCGTCAGACGACGAACCTTGAGATCGGCTACAGCGGCGACTGGGGCGCTGCCGAGGCGCTCCTCTCAGGCGCCGACGCCTGGTACAGCGTCGTCGGCGGCTTGTTTCCGCGCGTTGCTCTTGCGCTAACCACAGCCGCGATTGCCGGAGACCGCGCCGAGACGCTCCGGCTCGATGGCCTCCTGCAGCCGCTCTGGAAAACGTTCAAGGATTTCGGAAGCATCCGTGTGGTCTATACGCTGGTCGACGTTCTTTCTCTCGCCCAGGTACAGCTGCCGCGGCCACTCTTGCCGCTTGGGCCGATGGATCGGCAGCGTGTGCTCGACGCTGTCGAGCCCCTGATCGCCTTGGAACGGTAGGGCATGATGTCGTCCGAAAACCGCTACGCTTTTCGGGTCGTACTTTGGAGATCGAGCGCCAGCGTCAATCCTTGTTGTAGAGGCTGCTCAGCGGTTTTTTCAGGATGCTTTCGCGCAGCGACGTGCCGGGTTCCCGGCGGGTGATCGCGGGCTGGTCCGTCGGTGATGCCGGCCGGGGGAAGACCGGCTCCTCGCGGCGCATCTCGCGGCGGAGCGCGTCCAGCCGGGGGTCGATCGCTGGCGGTGCGACCGGGTCCAGTCGCGGTGTCTGCGGCAGCAGTTCGCGCCGGTAGGATTCGAGCGGAGCGGACGACGGCGCAGGCGGCGCGTAGGGTATTGCGTCGATATCCTCGTCGGCTGCATCGGCCTCGTCGGGGCCTGCGGCGGACGCAGCATAGCTCACCTGGAAATTCGAGATGTCGGGTCCGACAGTGACCGCCCGCATGCGGGTGACGATCTTGCGCAGGTCGACCGTATCCGGATCTTCCTCACTGTGTTTGCTGTTGGCGCTGCTCGCCTTCGGCAGCAGGCTCTCGTCGACGCGGGAAAAGCGCATGCGCATCGGTACGCTGATCGCCTCGCCGAAAGCAATCGCCTCACCGTTGCCGATCGAGGAGATGAAACTCGTCGTCGAGATCGACGAGTTCGGGATGGCCGAGCGGATGATTTCCTGGTCTCGGTCGTTGGCAAGGCGCATGGCAAAGAGTGTCGAGCACTGCGACAGGATCGTCTGGTCGAGCTCACCCGGCCGTTGGGTGATGATGCCGAGCGAGACGCCGTATTTGCGTCCCTCCTTGGCGATGCGGGCGATCGCCTGGCGCGTCGGCACGAAGCCGAGGCTCGGATCGGAGGGGATGTAGCGGTGGGCTTCTTCGCAAACGACCAGCATGTGGATGGCGCCTTCGCTCCACAGCGCCACCTCGAAGGCCATGCGGCAGAGCACGGAGGCGACCGAATTGACGACTTCGGAGGGAATGCCGGCGAGCTGGAAGGCGCAGATCGGCCGGTTCTCGCCCGGAACGCGGAAGATCTGCGCGATGGTCTCGGTGATCGTGTCGCTGATCGTGTTGTTGGAGAACATGAAGTGGTAGCGCGGATCGTTGATCGCGGCGATCAGGCGCATTTTCAGCGACCGGAGGAAGGGCTTTTCGGTACGGCCTTCGAGGCGACCGATGCGCTCGTCGATCAGCGCCAGCAGATCGGCCATGCGGTAGGGCACCGGCGTGTCGGCGGTGATGGAACTCTTTTCCGTCGTGCGGCGCACCAGCGAATTGTCACTGCCGCGGAAGGCGCGTTTGGCTTCCGGCAGGATATCGCGCAGCATGTCGAGCTCTTCGGGCACCGGCGGGCGGCCGCGAAAGACGACTTCGGCAAACTCCTCCAATCGCATCAGCCAGAAGGGCAGGTCGAGCGTATCGGTATCGATGGTGACGGCGTGGTTGGGAAAGGCAGCGGCGAATTCGTTATGCGGATCGAGGATCAGCACACGCAGTTTCGGATCCGCCGCGATCGCTTTGTGCAAGAGCAGCGACACGGCCGTCGACTTGCCGACGCCGGTGGAGCCGACGACGGCGAAATGCTTGGAGAGCATTGAGGGGATGTGGATCGCCGCGTCGATACTTTCGTCCTGAGTCAGCTTGCCGATGACGGCGGTCGTGCCCTCTCCCGCATCATAGATGCGTATCAGGTCGGCAGCGCGGATGCGATGGGCGATGGCGCCGAGATAGGGATAACACGAGATGCCGGTCGAGAATTCTTCGCGCCCGTCCTCATCAACACGGACTTCGCCGAGCAGCTCGGTCTCGATTTTGAAATTATTGTCCTCGCCTTCGCCCCAGGCATGGCTGCCGGTGTTCATCTGGTAGACGAGGGCGACGACGCGGTTGCGGCCGACACTGATCGAAATCAGCCGACCGACGGACCAGAGTTCGGTCAGATCGGTGCCGCCTTCTTCGGCGACGGCAGCAATGGTCGCCCGCGAGCCGCTGCACGCAACGACGCGGCCAAGAAAGCGATTTCCCGGTGCATGGCCATCGCGGCGATCGTGCTCGCCTGCCTTGCCAGACACGCGCAAGTCGTTGTTGAGCAAAGGGCTACTCCCTGCAATGGGACATAAGAATAAAGTCCATCCTTTAACAAATCCTTCAAACCATGGTTTTTAGAGGGTAAAGGAGCGCGGATGGATTTTTATTGCGGCATGCGTTGACGCTGCGAAATTTTCTGTCTATCACTTCCGACCATGAAAATCGCAACGGCTCTTATCGTGGTGGGAAAGCGCATGGGCAGGATGGTGTAACCATCCGGCGGTAGCCACCCATGCGCTAGATGACAGGCTCCTCCGGGGCCTTTTTTTATGCCCGAAATTCGGGCTTCCGGCCACAAACGCAATCCCAGCATCAAACGGAACAGACAGATGAGCACGGACAATCAGGCGGCAGGCAATCGGATGACGGGAGCGGAGATCGTTCTCAAGGCGCTGAAGGACAACGGCGTCGAACATATCTTCGGCTATCCGGGCGGCGCGGTCCTGCCGATCTACGACGAGATCTTCCAGCAGGAAGACGTCAAGCACATCCTCGTCCGCCATGAGCAGGGGGCAGGTCATGCGGCCGAAGGGTACGCGCGCTCCACCGGCAAGGTCGGCGTCATGCTGGTGACCTCGGGCCCGGGCGCTACCAATGCGGTCACGCCGCTGCAGGACGCGCTGATGGATTCGATCCCGCTCGTCTGCCTGACCGGTCAGGTCCCGACGCCGCTGATCGGCTCCGACGCCTTCCAGGAATGCGATACGGTCGGCATCACCCGGCCCTGCACCAAGCACAATTGGCTGGTCAAGGACGTCAACCAGCTCGCCGCAGTCATCCACGAAGCCTTCCGCATCGCCCAGTCCGGTCGTCCGGGTCCTGTCGTCGTCGATATTCCGAAAGACGTGCAGTTTGCGACCGGCACCTACACGCCGCCCGCCGATTACGCGATCCAGAAGAGCTACCAGCCGAAGATCCAGGGCGACCTCAACCAGATCCATGCGGCGATCGAGCTGATGGCGAATGCGCGCCGTCCGGTCATCTATTCCGGCGGTGGCGTCGTCAATTCCGGGCCTGAGGCTTCCAAGCTGCTGCGCGAGCTGGTCGAACTCACCGATTTCCCGATCACCTCGACGCTGATGGGCCTCGGCGCCTATCCCGCTTCGGGCAAGAACTGGTTGAAGATGCTCGGCATGCATGGCTCCTATGAGGCCAACATGGCGATGCACGACTGCGATGTCATGGTCTGCATCGGCGCCCGTTTCGACGACCGTATCACCGGCCGTCTCAATGCCTTTTCGCCGAATTCGAAGAAGATCCATATCGATATCGATCCATCTTCGATCAACAAGAACGTCCGTGTCGATATCGGCATCCGCGGCGATGTCGGCCATATCCTCGAAGACATGGTCCGCCTGTGGAGGGCGCTGCCGAAGAAGCCGGAAAAGGGCCGCCTTGAGGACTGGTGGACCGATATCGCTCGCTGGCGGGCGCGCAACTCCTTTGCCTATACAAGGAGCAGCGATGTCATCATGCCGCAATATGCGCTGGAGCGGCTCTACGCGCATACCAAGGACCGCGACACCTACATCACGACCGAGGTTGGCCAGCACCAGATGTGGGCGGCGCAGTTCTTCGGCTTCGAGCAGCCGAACCGCTGGATGACCTCCGGCGGCCTCGGCACGATGGGATATGGCCTGCCGGCAGCGCTCGGCGTACAGATCGCCCATCCCGACAGCCTCGTCATCGACATTGCCGGCGATGCCTCGATCCAGATGTGCATCCAGGAAATGTCGGCTGCGATCCAGCACGATGCGCCGATCAAGATCTTTATCATGAACAACCAGTATATGGGCATGGTGCGCCAGTGGCAGCAGCTGCTGCACGGCAACCGGCTGTCGAACTCCTATACCGAGGCGATGCCTGATTTCGTCAAGCTGGCGGAAGCCTATGGTGCTGTCGGTCTGCGTTGCGAAAAGCCGGAGCATCTCGACGACACCATTCTGGAGATGATCGAGGTCAGAAAGCCGGTCATTTTCGATTGCCGCGTTGCCAATCTCGCCAATTGTTTCCCGATGATCCCCTCGGGCAAGGCCCACAACGAAATGCTGCTGCCGGATGAGGCCACGGACGAAGCGGTCGCCAATGCAATCGATGCCAAGGGCCGCGCGCTCGTCTGACATTTTTAATTTGCGCATAATCCTTTCCGAAAATCGTTTCCGATTTTCGGGGTTATGCGGCAGGGAAGAGGAAACTCAAGACCATGAACGCACACCTTCAGCCCACGGGCTCCGCCTATTTCATTTCGCCGGAAACGGCGGCGATCGAAAGCCACACGCTTTCCATTCTCGTCGACAATGAGCCGGGCGTTCTTGCCCGGGTCATCGGCCTGTTTTCCGGCCGGGGCTACAATATCGAAAGCCTGACGGTCTCCGAGACCGAACATCAGGCGCATCTTTCCCGGATCACCATCGTCACACGCGGCACACCGCATGTGCTGGAGCAGATCAAGGCGCAGCTCGAGCGCATCGTACCGGTACACCGCGTCGTCGACCTGACGGTGCGTGCCCGCGAACTCGGCCAGGACCGGCCGATCGAGCGCGAAGTGGCGCTGGTCAAGGTGATCGGCGAGGGCGACATGCGCGCCGAGACGCTGCGCCTGGCCGATGCCTTCCATGCCAAGGTGGTGGATGCGACGGTCGGTCACTTTATTCTTGAGATAACCGGCAAGTCATCGAAGATCGATCAGTTCGTGGCGATCATGAAGCCGCTCGGCCTCATCGAGGTCTGCCGCACCGGCATCGCCGCAATGAATCGCGGCGCGCAGGGCATGTAAGCTCGCTGCTGTAATAATTGGAAGCCGCTGAAGATCAGAGCATCTCCAGCGGTTTTTTCTTGGTGGGCGGCGGGAAGACGGCGTCGAGCGCCTGCCAGTCCTCGGCAGTGATATCGAGCGAGACGCAGTCGCGGTTTTCCGCCGCGCGTTCAGCATTCGATGTCTTCGGGATGACGATGACGCCGTCGCGTTCGAGCAGGAAGGCCAGCGCCAGCTGGGCGGGCGTTGCCTGATAGGCCTTGGCGATGCGGATCAGCTCGGGATGATGCAGGATATGTCCCTGCTCGATCGGCGAATAGGCCATGACGGGAATCTTACGGCTCTGGCACCAGGGCAAGAGGTCGAATTCGATGCCGCGGCGGGAGAGATTGTAGAGCACCTGGTTGGCGGCGACATTGGCGCCGTCGGGCACTCCGAGAAGTTCCTCCATGTCGCCGGTGTCGAAGTTGGAGACGCCCCAGGCGCCGATCTTGCCGGATGCCTTCAGCATTTCGAAGGCCGCGACGGTCTCGGCCAGCGGATGGCTGCCGCGCCAGTGCAGGAGATAGAGATCGATGCTGTCGGTGCGAAGCCGTTCGAGACTGCGCTCGCAGGCCTCGACCGTGCCCTTCAGGCTGGCGTTCCAGGGATAGACCTTGCTGACGATGAAGACCTCGTCGCGCCGTCCGCTGATCGCTTGGCCGACGATCTCTTCGGCACCGCCGTCGCCGTACATTTCGGCGGTGTCGATCAGCGTCATGCCGAGATCGATGCCGACCTTGAGACTTTCGATCTCCGCCCTAGCGTGGCCGGCATCCTCGCCCATGGCCCAGCTTCCCTGGCCGAGTGCCGGCACTTGCGCGCCGTTCGGGAATGTAATGGATGGGATCGGGTCGTCCTGCATGGGTTTTCTTCCGTTCGCGAAGAGATTGGGCCGTATCGCCATCTTTCAAGCAATCCTGTCACCATGACAATGATGGAATGGTGTCAGCTGTTTAGGACAGTTATGCTGACCTAAAATGAACTCGGCCGAGAAGGTCGGTTCGGGAGGTCGCATGCCGCTGGATACATTTCTCGCCCTCATTCTCTTCGCCTTTACGACGTCGATCACGCCGGGGCCGAACAATATGATGCTTTTTGCATCGGGCGTGAATTTCGGCTTCCGCAGGACGATCCCGCATATGTTCGGCATCGGTGTCGGCTTCTTCTCGCTGCTCATCGGCGTCGGCCTCGGGCTCGGTGCGGTTCTGCATACGGTGCCGGTCGTCTATATGGCGCTGAAATTTGCCGGCGGTGCCTATCTCGTCTGGATCGCCTGGAAGATCGCCTCTTCGCGGTCGCTCGCCGAAGGCAGGAGCGGCGTCGAGCCGATGTCATTCTTTTCGGCTGCCGCCTTCCAGTGGGTCAATCCGAAAGCCTGGGTAATGGCGGTCACCGCGATGGCGACCTATACCAATCCGGAGCTTTACTTGGGCAGCGTGCTTCTCGTCGGCCTGGCTTTCGCAGCCGTCAACGTGCCAAGCGTATCGACATGGGCGGGCTTTGGTTCGGCGTTGCGGGAATGGCTTTCCGATCCGGTGCGGCTGAGATGGTTCAATATCAGCATGGCGGTGCTATTGGTGGCGAGCCTCTGGCCGATGCTAAAATAGAGCGATTGCCGGCTTCATCAGCATCAGCCAGAGAATGCCGACGACGGCTGAGAAGGCCGGAAAACCGCAGGCGAACCAGATGCGGTAGAGGCGAAAATAAGCCGGCGGCAAGGCGCTTCCAGACGCCGCGGCCATGCGGGCGAGATCGCGCAGCCGGATCTGGATCCGGACAACCGGCAGCCAGAACAGGCCGGTGACGACGTAAAGCAGCAGCGAAAGCGTGATCCATCCCTCCGACAGCTCCCAGCCGATCGATCGGGCCAGCAGAGCGCCGGTGGCCGGCTGGAGAATGGCTGCGGTGGCGGTAAAGACGGTGTCTGCGACGACGACGGTGGCGGCGACATGGGCAATCAGCCGGGGATCACGTGTCCGGTGCGCCATCATCATGAAGAAGGCGATGCCGGCGCCGGTGCCGAAGAGCACGGTCGCGCCGATGACATGGGCAAAGAGCAACCATTGCTCAAGCATCAGCGTTCATCCAGGGTGGCGAGGGCTGTCAGCGTCAGCAGGATCGACGGCAGCACCTTGACGAGCGGGCCGAGCGGATCGAGCCAGAGTGCCGGTTCTATGAGGCTTGCGCCAATGAGATAGGCGAGCGACACGGCCAGCATGCCGAGAAGAGCGCGTTTGGCCAGCGGACGGAAAAGGACGGCGGCGCCGAGCGCGATGTCGATCAGGCAGGTGGCCAGTGTCAGCATCGTTGCGGCTGCCTCCGGCATAAACGGCAGGAAATGGGTGGATGTTTTCTCGATCGCAAGCAACGGGATCAGGCCGGAGAGCAGCCAGAAGGCGGAGAGGCCCGAGATGACAAGCGGCTTCAGGAGATAGAGCCGGGCAAACCAGAGATCCTGCACGCCGGAGGGATTGCCCGAAAGGGTTGCGGCCGCCGAGAGAGTCGCCAGGCCTGACGGTGGCGCGCGATCCATGCTGATACCTTCGGACATGACGGTCATGGCGGTAGAGCGCAGCGGCGAGCGCCAGCCGAGATGACCGGCCATATCCGCAAGCCATGTGACCGGCCTTGCAAGAATGGGCGGAATGGAAATGACGGGTGCATGCGGCAGGCCGAGCCAGGCGCGGTGGAGTTTGACGAGGCTTGCGAGCGTTTGCCGTTCTTCGGCCGCCAGTTCGATATCGCTGCCGGAGGGGAGCGCACCGCAGATTGCGGCTGAGACTGCGGCGGCGACATCTTCGACGGCGACGGTTTCGACCGGGCTGTCGGCGTGGATGAGCGGCAGGACGAGGGGGATGGTAGCGAGGGAACGCAGCAGCGCTGTGCCACCGTGGGCGTTTCGGCCGAGCACTAGCGCTGGGCGCAGGATCACGTAGGGAATGCCGCTTGCCGCAAGCGCCAGGTCGGCGGCACGCTTGGTCGCTAGAAAGGGCCGATCACGACCGGCGCCGTCAGTGCGCGCCGATATCTGGACGATCAACTTCACGCCGGCCGTGCGTGCTGCTCCCTGCAGCGCGATCATCGCCCGTTCCTGTGTGGCGGCAAGGTCGTCAGACAGGCCGTCCTGCAAAGCGCCAGCGCCGTTGACGACAATCTGCTGGCCTTCAAGTACCGTCGCCCAGTCGGCCGCGTCGGTCATCCTAGCCAGATTTGCGCTGATCCAACGGATGCTGGGCTGGCGGAGGCGCGCCCGGCCGGGATTCCGGCCAAGCCCGGTGATGACATGGCCATCCTCTAGCAATCTTGCCGCGACCGCCGAACCGATAAAGCCTGTAGCACCGAGAATGAGAATATTCATAAGGAGGAGGTTACCGATACCTCAAGCAATTTTACGCGGATCGATTTTTGCCATGGGAACGGCGCATTCGGTCACGATTTGTGCTGCCAGTAGCGGGTCTATCGGCTGCTCGTCGATCGCGAAAGCAAGCTCGATTGCCATGCCGATCGCCAGCGGCCGCCGCCGGACCGGGACATGGTTCATATCCAGAACCTGCCGGGCAATCGGCCAGAGGCGCCTGACATAGCTGATGGGCAGGGCGCCGGGCTGATCATCTTCCGCCAACCGTGGCCTGCCGAACTGCGGATCGCCGATGGTGGCCGCGACATGGCGAAACGTATCGAGGACCGTCTCTTGCGACAGAACCGCGCCCTGGTTTCCGGCGGCGCCATAGGTCAGCGCCAGCAGAGAATCATGGCTTTCCAGCAGGAAAGCATTCGGCAGATTGCCAGCGTAGTAGCGAGATCCATCCCTTGTTTCCATGGTGACTAGATCGGCGCCGTCGCGACATTGCCCTGCTTCAGCCACATTGAGTGCGGCAAGAACACAAGAGAATCCGCCGATTGATCCGAGCGCCGCCAATAGATCGATCATCCGAAAACGGCCGTCTTCGGCGATTTCCTGACGGATCCGGTCGAGGAGGGCGCGGGCCACGAGCCTCGGGCCTTGCAAAGGATTGCCGGCCTCGTTCGGGCGCGGATCGTCCTGCACAGCGCTTTGCGCACGGATCTTTATTTCCTCTGCCTGAGAGGAGGAGGAAGAGGCGGGCGGATTGGTTCTTCGGCCGAATGTCGGAGTTTTCATGCGGTGCAATCTGAAGATGAAGCCATTAATGTTTGGTTATATCGGCGGGGTGAAGGATGGTTTGCTTAACCAATCCCTATTCGCCTGGCGGCATCTTTACGAGAAACGCACTTGGCGGCCATCCGACCAGCGCCTAAGATCCAGCCGCCTATTCGGGAGAGCGTTATGCGGCACAGCGACGATCATGCAGGTCATGACCACGACGACCATGACCACGACAACCACTATTCCGACATGCAAGCCCGCGTCAAAGCGCTGGAAACGCTGCTGACGGCGAAGGGTCTGATCGACCCGACGGCGATCGATGCGATTGTCGAGACCTATGAGACGAAGGTGGGGCCGAGGAACGGTGCGCATGTCGTTGCCAAGGCCTGGAGCGATGCCGATTTCGCCGAGTGGCTGAAGCGCGATGCGACGGCGGCGATTGCCAGCCTCGGCTATACCGGCCGGCAGGGCGAGCATATGCGCGCCGTCTTCAATACGGCCGAGACCCATAATCTCATCGTCTGCACGCTCTGCTCCTGTTATCCCTGGTCGGTGCTCGGCCTGCCGCCGGTCTGGTACAAGGCGCCGGCCTATCGCTCGCGCGCGGTGATCGATCCGCGCGGCGTGCTTGCCGAATTCGGGCTGACGCTGCCGAAGGAGAAGAAGATCCGCGTCTGGGATTCGACGGCGGAGCTGCGTTATCTCGTCATTCCCGAACGGCCGGACGGCACGGACGGAATAGACGAGGCAGCTCTCGCTGATCTCGTCAGCCGCGATGCAATGATCGGCACGGCCGTCGCCCGAAGCCCGGAGGCTCTTGCATGAACGGACCGCACGATCTCGGTGGTCAGATGGGTTTTGGTCCTGTCGCGCCGGAAAAGGACGAACCCTGTTTCCACGCCGAATGGGAAAAGCGGGCGCTCGGCGTCACGCTTTCCTGCGGCGCTTTCGGCGCATGGACGATCGATGAAAGCCGGCATGCGCGCGAGAATATTCCGCCGGCCGACTACCTCGCCGCCAGCTATTACGAGATCTGGATCCGCGGCGTCGAGACGCTGCTCGAACGGCACGGCTTTGCGACGCGCGCGGAATTGCAGTCCGGCCATGCGCAGCAGGGCGGCGCGGTGCCGAAGCGGGTGCTGAAGGCGGAGATGGTGCCTGCTGCTCTGGCCAAAGGCGGACCTTGCGATCGTCCGATCGGGACCACGCCGCTCTTCGCAGTGGGTGAGGTGGTGAAGACAAAGAATTTCAATCCGGCCACGCACACGCGCCTGCCACGTTATGCGCGCGCCAAGACGGGTGTCGTCGAGGCGGTGCAAGGGGCTTTCGTCTTCCCCGACGATAACGCGCATGGCCGCGGCGAAAATCCGCAATGGCTCTACACAGTCGTCTTCGACGGCGGCGAGATCTGGGGCGAGGGGGCGGATCCATCACTGAGGGTCTCCATCGATGCGTGGGAGAGCTATCTTGAGCGTTTGTGAGACGCCGTCTCAGCTGGCGCAATCGCCAGGCTTGCCGAGGTCGTCGGAGGGTGATCCGATTTTTCCCGAGCCTTGGGCGGCGGAAGCTTTCGCTATGACCGTGCATCTGCATGAGAAGGGGCTATTCGCCTGGGGCGAATGGGCTGAGGTCCTGTCTAAGGAGTTGCATACGCCCGGCCGTGCCGAAGATGGCAGCGATTATTTCGACTGCTGGGTGGCGGCCCTTTCCGAACTGCTCGTTAGTCGCGGTATAGCGGATGCATCCGTCATCCTCGACCTGCAGCAGAGCTGGCAGCGGGCCGCCGAAGCCACGCCGCACGGGCAGCCGATCGAACTTACCAACGATCCGCTGCGCTGATCTGTAGAGCGGTTCAACGGAAGCGCAGAACCGCTCTAGTCTATTGTTTTTACGCAATTCCGGACGGAAAACCGCTTCGCACTTTTCCTGGAGTTGCTCTAAAGCGTGTCGCGATCTTTCACAATCGGTTGTCACGCTTTAGGTCTTTGTTTTTATGCATGTCTTTATCGCAAAACCGCGGCATACTTTTGCGAGACATGCTCTAGGACGGAAACTGCCGGTAGCATTCCTCGGCAACATCACGCAGCGTCTGCCTGGAGATTTCGCCGGTGACGGCATAACCGAGTTCGCCGTCGATCCAGTAGAAGGTCTCGAGATTGCCCGATGAGGCGAAGCGGAAGCTGGCGGTGCGGTTTTCGGTGTTGCGGCCGACAATGACGGTCAGGCGTTCGCCTGCCTGGTTCTCGTACATGAACATGGCGCCCGGTCGGCCATCGACGGGCAGCAGGCGGCCGCCGACCAGTTTGAAGCCGAGTGGCTGCAGATCGGGGATCTTCAGATTCTGGATGGCCAGGCGCTTGCCGAGCCAGGTGGCGAGATGGACCTCCTCGTCGGCGAAGACCTCGACCGGGTGGCGAACCTCGGCGGCGTAGACCATGAACGCGGTCTCCGCCTGCTTCGGCAGGGTTTCGGAGCCAGCAAGCTGCAGCTCCGGCCTTTCCAGAAGAGCCGGGCCGTAGTGGCCGCTGACGGTGCCGAGCGCAAAGACGACAAGGGCGGCGGCGGCGATCGCCAGGCGTTTCCGCCCCGATGAGACGCTGCGCAGGGGCGAGACGAGCAGGGTGTCCGTGCCCTTCGCTTTCTCATATCCTGAAAACAGCGACCGGATGCTGCTATTCTGCGCCTGCCATTCGGCGACGATTGCTGCCTCGTCGTGATTGTCGGCGAGGTAAGCCTCGATCCGGGCGCGCGCCGCTTGCGGCAACTGGCCGTCGGCATAGGCGTGGAGATCGGCTTCGGTGACGATCGGGTTGGCTTCGTTCATTTCGGCCTCCGAAGCGTAATGATGTTATCGGCTTTCAGCCGCTCGGCGACGCGCTGGCGGGCGCGCGACAGCCGGGACATGACGGTGCCAATGGGGATGTCGAGGGCTGCGGCAACCTCGCTATACGTGTATCCCTCGATGACCACGAGCATCAGCACGGCGCGGCGCTCCTCCGAAAGGCTGTTCAGCGCGTTGTCGAGCCGGGCGCGCTCCAGCGGATCGGCCAGCGTTTCGGGTGCGGCGATGTCCCCTGCGGCGTCGAGTTCGACGATAGCGTCGCGCGCCTTGCCGCGCCGGCCGTTGCGGTAGAGATTGGTCATAATGGTCAAGACCCAGCCGCGCAGATTGAGGCCGCGCCATTGGCCACGGCGCGCCAGCACCTTCTCGACACAGTCTTGGAGCAGATCCTCGCCATCGGCATCCGAGCGCGTCAGGCTGCGCGAATAGCGCCGGAGCGAGGGGAGGAGGGCCAGGATCTGGCCCTCGAAACTTTCCGGTGCGGGTGTTTTCACGCCGACCGCTCTCTTGTAATGACCGCCCCTTCGATCAAGGCCTCTACAATCAAGGTTTGGCAAGGCTCCAGTTGCCGCCGACGCCATCGCCGGTGATGTCGCCCATCTTCTTGTCCTTGACCCAGTAATAAAGCGGCATGCCGTCCTTGGCCCATTGCTTCGTGCCGTCCTTACGGTCGATGATAGAATATGCACCATCAGCCTTGGCACCGCCAGCGGCCATCAGCGGCGGCCAGTTCTTGGCGCAATCGTCGTTGCAGTTGGAAACCCCCTTGGCGTCCTTTTTGAAGGTGTAGAGGGTCATGCCGTCTTTGCCGGCAAGAACTTTACCCTTGGCGGATTCGACTTCCTTGACTGGAGTGGCTGCGAAAGCAGCGGTGGCGGCAAGGGCGGCAGCCGCCACGGCGAACAGGAATTTCACGGATTTCATGATGTCTCTCCTTGAGATTGGGCATGCAATTTTGCGATGCCTGAGATGAGACACGAGACGAGGCGGTTTTGTTCCCAACGCATGGAAAGTTTTATGGCAGGAGGCGCGCGAGCCCGTGCCGATATTCCGCGGGCAGGGGCGAAGGCCGGTTTGCGCGGTCATTTACATTATGCCGATTTTCGGATAGCGTATATCCTTAATTCGCATCCTGAAACAGCCATCACGCGAGTTGCTGAATGATCCTGAAAAGCCAGGTCGAGTGGGCGCTCCACTGCTGCGCCATTCTCGCAGGCCTGCCCGAGGGCAGGTACCTTTCCACCAAGGCGCTCGCAGAGCTTCATGGTCTGCCGAAGGAATATCTCTCCAAGGCGCTGCAGAGCCTTTCGCAGGCATCGCTGGTCGAGACCACGCTTGGCCCGACTGGCGGCTACAGGCTTGCGAGCCCTCCTTCGGAGATCAATTTCCTCGACATCGTCGAGGCGGTCGAGGGCAAAACGCTGAGCTTCACCTGCACGAACATCCGGGCGAACAATCCTTGCCGGGCCGAAGGATATTGCGACAGCAAGCCCTGCGCGGTCGCGCGCGTTATGTGGGCGGCGGACGAGGCCTGGCGGGATACGCTGAGACGCGTCCGGCTTTCCGATCTGGTCGGCACCTTGTCCGAGGAAGTGCCCCCCGAGCTCTGGCGGAGCACGTTCGAATGGGTGCTCAAGCGCGCCGGCTGATTACAGCGCCGCGGGTCGTATTAGACGCGCAAAGGACGCTGTAACACTTTGAATCTACGCATCGTGCTTTCCGAAAATCGATTTCGATTTTCGGAAAGCACGATGCGCTAGGCCCTGAAGATTGTCCTGATGGTTTTCAGGATAGCGCGCGCGCTGTGGGCGGGTTCGGCGGGCAGGGCGGCATCGTCGCGGAATCGCTCCGCGCGGAGGGCGAGGTCTTCGGCGATTTCTTCCGCCAGCGCCGGACGCTCACTCAGCAGCGGCGCGAAGGCCTGCTGATCGATTTCATAGACCGTCACGGCGGTAAGAGCCTCCAGGGTACAGACTTCCTGCATGGCGGAGAGCAGTCCGGTTTCTCCGAAAAAATCACCCGGCGCGAGCCGCCCGCGTTCCCCATCTCCGTGCCGCGCCGCGATAATGCCGGCCCGCACCATCATCAGGGACGGCAGCATTTCGCCCTCCCGCACGATCACGTCGCCCTTGCGGAACTCACGCACGGCGGTTGTCTCGGCGAGTTTCTGCTTTTCATCGGTCGTCAGCGCCGCAAAGATCGGTATGGCCTCGATCAGTTCGAGCGGCGTTACGCGGGGCGCCCGTGCGCTCTCTTCGGTCGGCAGATCGCCCGTCAGGACCGAGGCGGCCGCCGGAATGGCCAGAAGCAGGCCGGCCGACTTGCAATGACGGTAGACGAGATCGAGCACCTCGTTTCGCGCCGTCGCGTGCTGGCTGGGGCTCGTCACCCGGAACTGTAGCTCGACCTCCAGTGCCGTGGCGTCCAGCCCCCTCAGCGCCACGACCGGCGGCGGCTCGCGCACGATGGAATTGCAGCTCGCGAGCGCCGACAACATCACTTGGCGGACCGATGCCGGCATCCGTGTCGGGGCGATGCGGATGGTGAGGATCAGCAGATGGCTTTCGTCCGGCCGGCTTACATTCGTCACGGCGAGCTTGGCCAGAAAACTGTTCGGCAGAACGACGAGATTGTTTGCGCTGGTCAGGATGTGCGTCGCGCGCCAATTGCTTTCGACGACGCGTCCCTCTGTGCCGTCGCTCAAAAGAATCCAGTCACCGATGATGTATGGCCGGCCGAGGGTCAGCGCGATGCCGGAGAAGACGTCTGCGAGCGTGCTCTGCAGCGCAAGGCCGAGAATGATGGCGACGACGCCCGAGGTCGCAACGAGGGTGCCGATCGGCACGCCGAAGACGAAGGCCAGAACGGACAGGGCCATGCCGATATAGACGACGCCAATGACGAGATCCTGGAGCAGGCGAGCCTCTCGTGGACTGCCTTCCAGCACCAGATACAGCCTGATGAAACCGATGACGGCCCATGCCAAATGAATCCACCAGAGCGTTTTCGCGACGATGACGAGCAGGGCCTGCGGATCCTCGGACTCATATCCTTGAAACCGGTGGGGTTCGATGCCGCTGCCGACGAGGATCAAAGTCATCGCGGCGAAGAAGAATATCTGCACCACCAGCCGCGTCGTGGGCCGTTGGCGGGAAAGCAGGTGCCAGACGACGATCCCGGCGAAGCCGACTGTTATGAGCGATATCAGAGGCTTGCCGAAGAGCGCGTCGTAGATCATCTGTCTTTGTCTCCGGGAGGGGCGGGCGGCGTATGATTCAGCATGTCGGCCGCCAGCGCAAGCATCGGCCCGCGCGGACGGCTTGGCGGCCCCCTACTTCTTGAGGGGATAGGTCAGCTCTTTCTGGTTGATGTCGACCACGAAGACGGCGAGCAGGCGGGCGGGCTTGGTTTCGCTGCCGTTGGCGCTGACGCCGTGCCGGTCGCCCGGCATTTCGGAGAAACTCTCGCCGGCATGATAGACCTTGACGGGGCCGTCATTGACCTGGCTGCGGATCGCTCCTTCGAGCACGGTGGCGTAGATGAAGGCCGTGTCCGGATGGGTGTGGCCTTCGGAGAAGCCGCCCGGCCCATATTCGACCAGCACGCCCTTGATACTCTTGCCCGGCACGTTCGGAAGCTCGTGCTCATAGACGAGGGTGACCTTCGCAGACTTGCTGTTGTCGTGGGCGCTGGCGCCGGTGGCAGTCAGAAAGGCGAGGGCGACGGCGGCGAGGACTGAGGTTTTGATCATTGGAATCTCCATATTGCTTGGATGAGCAGGACGCGCCCGAGCGGCCGCGTCCTGGCGCAAATCACTTCGGCTGGGCGGATTTTGCGAACCATTGTTCGAAGGTGATCGAGCCGAGGCTGCGGCTGTCGTCGGAAACGAGCGACTGGTCGTTGAGCCGGACGCCGAAATATTTCGCTTCCGGATCGGCTTCCACGGTACGCGGGTCTTTCATCGCCTTCAGATATCGGGCGACGAGTTCGCTCAGGCGCGCCCGTTCCGGACCTGATATCTCGATTGTGGCGTTGGCGGGCGCGGAGAGCGCCACATCCGCCATGACGTCGGCGACGTCGTCGGAGGCGATCGGCTGGACATAGGCCGGCGACAGGCGAACTGTCTGGCCGACCGTTGCCGATTGGGCGATTCCGCCG
Source organism: Rhizobium sp. NZLR10 (assembly GCF_019685125.1). Classification (NCBI taxonomy): domain Bacteria; kingdom Pseudomonadati; phylum Pseudomonadota; class Alphaproteobacteria; order Hyphomicrobiales; family Rhizobiaceae; genus Rhizobium; species Rhizobium sp. NZLR10. The sequence continues at coordinate 225,997 of NZ_JABDWE010000003.1, forward strand.
AGGAATTCCATGAATTGCGTCGAATGCACGATGGTGTAGGGAATGCCGGACGCCTTGATCAGTCTTTCCTGAGCGAGCTTGCCGCGGAAATAGCCGCTTTCCTGCAGTCGCTCGGTACCGACGACGGAGAGAGCGACATGGTGTTTTACCCCGGCAACCTTCTCGGCGGCGAGAAGATTGCGGCCCGAGGCCTCGAAGAATTCGAGCACGGCCTTGTCTTCGAAGGATGGCGAATTGGCAAGGTCTAGCACCACTTCGGCGCCGGAGAACGCGTTCGCCAGTCCTTCTCCCGTGATCGTATTGACGCCTGAGTTTGGCGAGGCGGCAATCACGTCATGCCCGCGCTTGTGCAAGCGTTCGACAGTCTTTGAACCGATGAGGCCGGTTCCGCCGATGACAACGATTTTCATAACAGATCTCCGTTCGCTGCCGGGGTGCGACAGCGTCAAAGGTGAATCTTCTCAATGAATTGTGGGGTTTAGTTCAAGCCTGATTTGTCGAGGCCATAGGCCTTGTCGGCCCAGCCGGGGACCGTCCTGAAGCCGACATTAACGCGGTTCCAGGCATTGATGGCCATGACGACAAAGGTCAGATCGGAGATTTCCTTTTCGGAAAGCTGGCCGCGAACCCGTTCGTAAATCTCGTCGGGAATGCCGCCCTCGGGAAGCTTCGTCAGCGCTTCGGTCCAGGCAAGGGCTGCGCGCTCGCGGGGAACGAACAGGTTGGATTCCCGCCAGATGGCGACGTGATGGAGCCTGAGCTCGGTCTCACCATGGATCTTTGCCTGCTTCACATGCATGTCAAGGCAAAAGCCGCATCCATTGATCTGTGAAGCGCGGATCTCGATGAGGGCCTGAAGCTTCTCGTCGATCACGCTGCTCTTCAGCGCCATGCTGAATTCCATGAATTTCTTGAAAAGCTCGGGGGACTGCTGGGCGTAGTTCAATCGCTGGCTCATGTCATCTCTCCTCTAATTAAGGATATTTAGTATCCTTATGGATATAAGATATCCTTAATTGCTGGACTGTAAAGCCATTCTCGCTTAGTTTGGCTGCATAAGGCCTATGCGCAAAAGTATGAGGGGGCAGGGATGGATATCGTTTCGGCATTGCGAGCCTTCCAACGCGTCGTGGAGACGGGCTCGTTTTCAGCGGCGGCGCATGATCTCGACGTGACACAGCCGGCGGTTTCACGGCAGGTCGCAGCCTTGAAGGCCATTTCAACACGCGCCCCCTACATCGCACGACGAGCGGCCTGTCGCTGACGGCGGAGGGGGAACGGATGCTGCCGATGGCGCTGAGGATTCTTGAAGCGGTGGAGGAACTCGGCGATGCGGCCGGATCGGATGGGGCCATGGCTTCGGGGAGGGTCAGACTCAGCGTCCCCGCGCCGCTCGGCCTCTATCTCAGCGAACGGTTGGGCGATCTTCTTGCCGTCCATCCGAAGCTTTCGGTCGAACTGCTCCTCAGGGAGCAAAGCTCCGATATGATCGAGGAGCGCCTCGACCTCGAAGTGCGGCTGGGCTCGGTCGCTGACAGCAGCCTCGTTTGCCGGCGGATAGGTTGGACGACGGCCTTCCTTGTGGCATCACCCACCTATCTCGCGCGCAAGGAAGCGCCGCGGGCGCCGAAAGACATCAGGGAGCACGAATGTCTGTGCTACAACAGGGCCGGCGGAGCTTCCACCTGGTCGTTCTCGAATGGCTCGGAAGACATTTCGGTTCGGATTTCGCCGCGCCTGACCGCCTGCAGCGCCGTCGCCATTCACAGGGCAGCCCTTGCCGGCGCGGGCCTGGCGGTCCTCTCCCATATCATCGCCGTCCCGGATATCGCCGCTGGCCGGCTGATCCCCTTGATGGAGGATTTTCAACCAAGCCGCCTGCCGACCACGGTCGTCTATCCCTCGAGGCGCAACATGCCGCTCCGCGTCAAAACGGTTCTGGATTTTCTGACCGATGCGATCGGGCGGGACCCGTCGATGTGCGCGAGCGGCATGGGCTGGCAGTAGAACGGATGATCGTCCCGCCGCGCGATTTGCCGTTTTCCGCCTTGCCTAACGCCCGCGAATCCTGCCAAGTCGTCCGATCATGCAATTTGCGCCGCAACAAGACGAAGCCCTCAAGGCTGTTTCGAAATGGCTGAATGAAGGGCGTTCGCCGCTCTTTCGCCTATTCGGCTATGCCGGAACGGGCAAGACGACGCTTGCCAAGCATTTCGCCGAGAATGTCGACGGTGATGTGCTGTTTGCGGCCTTTACCGGCAAGGCCGCACAAGTGTTGCGCTCGCGCGGCGCCTCCAACGCCCGGACGATCCATTCGCTGATCTACCGCCCGCGCGGCGAGGAAGCGGTGGAGGACGAAGAGACCGGCAAGACTTCGATCGCACCGATGTTTTCGATCAACCGGCAGAGCCCGGTCGCCAAGGCGGCGCTGATTATCGTCGACGAATGCTCGATGGTGGACGAGGCGCTCGGCAAGGATCTAATGAGCTTCGGCACGCCGATCCTGGTGCTCGGCGATCCCGGCCAGCTGCCGCCGGTCACCGGCGGCGGTTACTTCACCAATCAGGATCCCGATTACCTGCTGACCGATATCCATCGCCAGGCGCGCGATAATCCGATCATCAAGCTCGCCATGCAGGTGCGCGAGGGCAATGAGGTGATGTACGGCGATTACGGCACGGCCAAGGTGATCTCGAAGAACGAGGTGACGCAGCAGCTGGTACTCGATGCCGACCAAGTGCTCGTCGGCACCAACAGGACCCGGCGGCGCTACAATCAGCGCCTGCGCGAGCTGAAAGGCTTCAATGCCGATTACCCGCAGACCGGCGACAAGCTCGTCTGTCTCCGGAACGATCCCGCCAAGGGCCTGCTGAACGGCTCGCTCTGGCAGGTGATGACCTCGTCCAAGGAAACGACGAAGCCCGGCATCAATCTCCTCGTTCGGCCCGAGGACGACGACATGGACCGGGGAGCTGCCAAGATCAAGCTCCTGAAACAGGCCTTCGAGGATGTCGAAGGCGAGATCCCCTGGAACACCCGCAAACGCTACGACGAGTTCGACTACGGCTATGCGCTTACCGTTCACAAGGCGCAGGGCTCGCAATGGAACGACGTCGTGCTGTTCGACGAGAGCTGGGCCTTTCGCGATACGCGCGAACGCTGGCTTTATACCGCGATCACGCGCGCGGCGGAGACGCTGACGATCGTGCGCTGACCTCGATCGCGCCTGGCGATCTTGGGCGGGAAGTCGACGGTGGCGGCCGTCGAGAATGATGCGTGCAAGTTTGCATGCGGCGTGCGTTAGGCTTGCACGCGACGTGCGTCAGGCTTGCACGTGGTTATGCCTGGACGATGCCGAGCAGAACAGCCTTGGCGATCGCCTGGAAGCGGTTGTTGGCGCGGAATTTCAGGATGATTCCGGCTTCGAGATCCCTGGTTTCGTCGTGTTTCAGGTCGAGCGCTCGGGCGATTCGCTGGGTGGAATAACCTTCCGCCATCAGCTCCAGGCACTGCAGCTCCTGCGGGGTCAGGCTTGCGCTGTCCTGGTTGTCGTTCAACGGCGGCTCTTCGACACTGGCGTCATAGTCCAGGAGGTCGCCGACCTGCTGGAGCTGGCGGTGCAGGGTCGACATCTCGGCCGTCAGCTCGCGTTTGCGCACCTGCAGCGCTTCGCGGAACATCGCCTCGGCTCTTTCCTGCGACTCGGCCTTGCGAAGCTCGTCCATCAATTCCTGGATGACGGCGATCGGCATTCCGGTCTCACGGCAGACGGTGATGACCGCCATACGCATCACATCGTCTTGTCCGTAGACCCGCATCAGGCCGATGCGATTGGCCGAAACCAACCCCTTCTCTTCGTAGAAATGCAGCGTCCTGTGCGTAACGCCGAATGCGTTGGCCATATCGGCAATGGGCACCGGACCATCCGGTAGATCCGGCGGCAGCGCGGCCGAAGGCAGGAACCGGTATTTTGACCGGGCCTCCGAAGCGTTACCGGCGGCAGCAAACAGGCGTTTGGAACCGTCTGGCATGAACCCTCCTAGGGCATAGTGTTGCACCTCATGCGGATTTGCCAGTTGCTTCCCAGGCGCGGCGAGTGGGGTTTTCCTCTGGCGTTCTTGTCATTGGGAAAGAAGCAGTACGCGGCCTACGTTTACGCTATACAATGTCCACGTTATGCGTGAACGAACTTTTTTATAAGTGCTAAAAGTAATCTCTTTTAAATGGGATAGCAACGCGACGACGTGATTTGCCCGGGTTTCTGGGTGTGCTGCAGCAAAACATGTGCTGCATTGCGGCATCGGCCGGTCGTCTTCACAGGCGACGGGAATTACTGTTTGCGGTACGCAAGGGCGCTGGAATGCCCAGCCAACGGCGATGCTATTAGCGATCGGCATGGCATTCATCTGCGAATCTCGTTGGCCATCGCGCGGCCCTTGGCTTAAAAGCAGGGCCTCCGTTTCCCGTACCGATGGATATCAGCCATGCCCGCCAAGCTTTCCGTGAACCTCAACGCCATCGCCATGCTGCGCAACCGGCGCGACTTGCCCTGGCCGAGCGTCGAAGCGCTTGGGCGAATCGCCCTTGCAGCCGGCGCGAGCGGGTTAACGGTGCATCCGCGTCCCGACCAGCGCCACATTCGCTTTTCCGACCTGCCGGTCATTCGCAACCTGATCGACGACGAATTCCCCGAGGCCGAGTTTAATATCGAGGGCTATCCCACGCAGGAGTTCTTCGAACTCTGCGCCGGGGCGGCACCGGAGCAGGTGACGCTGGTGCCCGACGATCCCGCCCAGGCGACCTCGGATCACGGCTGGGATTTCCGCAAGCACCGGGCATTTCTGACCGATGCCGTCGCGCGGCTGAAGGCGATGGGATGCCGCGTGTCGCTGTTTGCGGACGGCGATGGCGATGCTGAAGCCATTGATATCGCCAAGGCGGTCGGCGCCGACCGGATCGAACTTTATACCGGTCCCTATGGCGGCTGCTACGACGCGCCGGAACGGGCGGCCCCGATCCTCGACGCGCTCGGACGGACGGCGGATGCGGCGCTGGCGATCGGCCTTGCCGTCAATGCCGGCCACGATCTGACCGTCGAAAACCTGCCGGCGCTGGTGAAGCGCATTCCCCAGCTTGCCGAGGTTTCGATCGGCCACGGCCTGACCGCCGACGCGCTGGAATACGGCATGGCCGAGACGGTGCGGCGGTTCTGCCGGGCGTGCGGGCAGGCGGTTTAAGGAAGGGCTGTTTCCTTCTTGCGTATTGGCGGCAACTAATTTGATACGCTGCAAAGGTTTCCCGTGCTCATGGGGTGAAGGCGCTGGATTCCTGTACTCATGACCTCCGACCTGCGGATTGGCCATATTTCCAACACACGAGCATCTCCTAGTTCTTTCAACCGGGGGGCGTTAGGGTGAGCGTTGCTACACGTCAATTTATGTTTGTCGCGGCGGCATGGGCGAGTTTGCTCTGCTCCGTTGGAACCGGCGTCGCCGATCCCCGGCCGGAAAGATGGGTGGAAAGGTGCGGCGGCGTCTACGCTCTTTGCGGCTATATCGACAGAGCGACGTTAGAACCGCGGATTGATCGCAAGTTCGAAGTTGCGCTTCCTTTCTCGGAGGGGCTGGCCGCCGTGCGCTCCGAGGGGAAATTCGGCTATATCAATTCGAGTGGCGAGATGGTGATCGCGCCTGCGTTCGACCTTGCCCGCGGATTTCGCAAAGGCCACGCCGAAGTGGTGGTCGCTGACAAGGCAGGAATTATCGACAGAACGGGCAAGTTTCTGCTGTTGCCGTACTATGCGCGTGCCATTCCATTCGGAGCCGGGGCGGCGCTCGTTCGTCCCGGCAAAGCGGTCGCGTCGGATTCTTTCGGCTTCCTGCGTTTTATGTTCGGGGAACTGTTTTTTGAGAGGAGCGATCGACCCTATCTGCTCGTCGATCTGCCTTCAGGAAAGATACTGAAGGACGAGCTGGCCATTAAAGAATTCGAATTCGGCACTTTCGTTTGGGCAGCTCAGCCGGGAGATAAACGATACGGATTGCTTGCTCCCGACGGAACCTGGAAGGTCGAGCCTCGCTTCGAAACAGCCAGCAAACTCGGTGGAGGAAGAGCAATTGTCTGTTATGGCGGTTCGGCCGGACACAAAGGACAGTCCAGCCAACGTGACCGGGCCGACGCCACCCAATGCGGCGTGATCGGCCGGGACGGCCAAACTATTCTCGCCCCACAGCAATTTAGGATCCAGGATCATCGAAACGGGTTTTACCGTGTGGCCAAAGACCAGAAATTGGGCGTCCTTGACGAGGCGGGACGGTTGCTTGGCGGTCGTCTGTTTGACGATGCGAGACTGCCGGATTATTCCGGTGAGGTGGCCAGGGTATCGGTGGACGGCCAGTGGATCGGGCTCAACCGGGCCGGGGATCTGGTGCCCGACCCGGAGGACGGGAAGGCGTGGGCGGCATGTCCTTCGGGTCTCAAATTCATCCACCGCGGTAACCTTATTCAGGTCGTCGGAGCGGATGGAAAGCCGACCGTTTCGTATCTTTTTGACAACACGTACATGACCTGCGAATTCCCCGTATCGGTTCGGTACAATGGAAAATGGGGGTTTCTCAAGCAGGACGGTAAACTGCTTGTCGATCCACCATCATTTCAGAGCCAATCTGGTTTCAGCGGTGGCTATGCCGGCGTCGATGTTCAGGGCAAATGGGGAATACTGGACGCCAACGGTGTGTTAGCCCTCGCTCCGCAGTTCGATGAGTTGCAGCCCGATTCCGGTGCCTATGCGGTATCGAAGGATGGGCGGAAGTTTTGGATCGACGCATCAGGACGTGAAGTCTCCGAGCCGCGCCGCCTGGAAGACCGGCGATCAAAGTTGCGTTGCGGACCCGACGGCGGACAGCGCGTCTCGAGGAATTCGAACGGAACCTTGCTTTGGGGCATTGAGGATGCCGCCGGGAACACTGTCGTCGAGCCGAAATATCGGGCCATCACCTGTTTCCGGGATGGTCTCGCATGGGTTCCGCTCGACGAAGGACGAGAATGGTGTGCAATCGATCGGAATGAGCGGAAACGCGAGAGCGTCGCGTGTGTCAAGAACTGGGCTGACAGCAATGTCGCCGACGCGCGAACTGAGACAATGTCCGACGATCCCTATGAAAGCGGCGTGCTCTGGATGCGGGCCGAGCTTGAATACGGACTTGACCTCAGGGAAAAACCGCCTGGCTTCGTTTCGCAATTCTGAGGGGCGACCCTGCGCGTCGGTGCGGTGAGCGACACATCTGATGTGATCAGGGATCCAGTGTCCAGAATCGGAGTCCGCTCATCCCTGCCGCGAGCGCAGGGATGAGCGGAAAGCTCAATGGCCTCCGGCATTGCCTGAAGCCGTCAACGCAGCCTTGTGCGCCACGAAGAAATCCTTCAGCGGCTGCGGCTGTTTGCCGGTCAGCTTGGTGAAGTCTCCGGTGACGATGTCGAATTTGCCGGCGCGGATGTTGGCGTCGGCCGAAACCAGCATGTCGGCGACGAAACCGGGAAGGCCGGCGCCGCGGATGCCCTGGCCGAGCTGCTCGTCGTTGACGTCGACCACCTCGAGCGGCTTGCCGGCGACATCGGAGACGATGGCGGCGATCTGCCGGTTGGTGAGCAATTGCGCGCCGGTCAGCGTATAGGTGGCGCTCTCGGAGGTGCCGGAGGCAAGGGCGGCGGCGATTGCCAGGGCGCAGTCGTCACGCGAAATGGTCGAGACCTTGCCGTCGCCCGTGGCGCTGTACCATTTGCCGCCCTGCAGGTTGTGCGGCATGCCGTGCAGGTAATTGTCGTGATACCAGGCGTCGCGGATGATCGTATAGGCGATGCCGCTTGCCTTGATGGCGTTTTCGCTGCCGAGATGATCCGGCGCGAAGGTGACGAGCGAATCGTCCGGCGCCGGCATCGAGGTATAGGCGATGTGCTTGACGCCTGCCTTAGCGGCAGCGGCAACGGCTGCCTTGTGCTGGGTGAGGCGCTTGCCGGGGGTATCCAGCGCATCGGTGCTGATGATTAGCAGCCGGTCGATGCCGGCGAAAGCCTTCTCCAGGCCTGCCGCGTCATCAAAATCGGCCTTGCGGGTGACGACGCCCTTGTTTTCGAGTTCGGCGAGCTTTTCCGGGCTGCGCGTAGCCGCCACGATGCTGCCGGGAGCGACCTTATAGGTCTCGATGAGATGATGGATGACACGCTGGCCGAGCTGCCCGGCGGCGCCGGTGACAAGGATGGTTTCGTTCATACGTCGTTTCCTTCTGTGTTCTGGGGGTAGTCTCGAAAAGAGAGTAACACTAGAATAGGAATTGACTCGGCGATGTAAAGGAGGCAGTTTTTCGGCTCTACGTTACCAAAAGGGAACCAGCAGATGAGCGGTGCGGTCGTCAGTCTGAAGAACAGAATGCCGGGGGCGCGGCGCGAGATCGATCTGGCTGGCCTCGATTTTTCCAATTGTCCCGTCAGGGACATGATGCAGCAGATCGGCGGCAAATGGTCGACGCTGCTGCTCGAAGTGCTGGCGGCCGAGCCCCGCCGCTTCGGCGAGCTGCGGCGCATGCTTCCCGATATATCGCAGCGCATGCTGACGCAGACGCTGCGTGATCTGCAAAGGGACGGTTATGTCGCTCGCGAAGTCTTCCCGACCAAGCCGCCGAGCGTCGAATATTCTATGACGGATCTCGGCCGTTCGCTCTACCGGCCACTGTCGCAACTGTTGAACTGGGCGGAAGCGAACCACGACGCCGTTCGCGCCGCCCGTTCGCGTTTTGATTCAGCCGATAGTTAGTAAGGTAGGTCACGTTTCTAGAAACCGGCAACGGTGATCATTCCGGCGGTCGAGTAAAAAGAGCGCGGAACAATTCCTCAGATCGTCGCAAACCTTCGTCGCTCAGGACGACGGATTTGGCTTTGCCTGCGGGATTTGCGATCAGGCCCTTCCGATACAGACGGTCCATTGCGTCCCAGTCGAAGCCTTTCCAAGCTCTGTCCTCGTCATGCAGCGTCAGTCATAGCAATGCCAGAACAGCGTCATCGATCTTGTCTTCGTCTATGTCCATGCTGGAACATCCCATGCAGAAACGAAAATTCGGCAGCAGTGAGCGGATGCGTAGGCTGCTGCCGGGATGTCCGCATTTATAAGCCGGCACTGTCAAGGTTTTAGATATCCGGTCTCAGATTTTGCTTTCCTGCTTGCCGCGGTGTTCCGTCAGAAACAACAGGAAGGCGAGCGCCGGGAAGGCGAAGCCGATCCAGGCGGTCATCGTCCAACCGCCGGTCGCGTAGGCCCAGCCGCCGAGCGCCGAGCCGAGCGCGCCGCCGGCAAAGAAGGTGGCCATGAAGAGGCCGTTTAGCCGGCTGCGATGTTCCGGGTTCAAGCCATAGATGGCGCGCTGGCCGCAGACGAGATTGGTCGTCACCCCGAAATCAAGCATGATCGCCGCCACCGTCAGAAGGATCAGGGCGGTCAGCGAGCCGTCCGCGGCGAAATGGCTGATCAGGAAGGAAGCCATTCCGAGCAGCATGGCAAGCGTCGAGGCAATTTTCGTCATGCCGCGATCGGCAAGCCGGCCGGCGATCGGCGAGGCGATGGCACCGGCAGCACCGGCGAGCGCGAAGAGGGCGATGCCGTTCTGCGTCAGGCCGAAGGCCGGGCTTGCGAGCAGCAGCGGCGTCGTCGTCCAGAACAGGCTGAAGGCGCCGAACATACCGGCCTGATAAAGCGCCCGGCGCTGCAGCACGCGCGAGGTCAGCGCCAAGTGGCCCATGGAAGCCAGCAGCTCGCTGTAGCGTAGCTTCGTCTTCGGCACGCGGACCGGCAGGTTGGCGCGCAGGATGACGGCGAGCACGATCATCAACGCTGCGGTGACGTAATAGACCACATGCCAGGACGAGGCCTCGGCGACGAAGCTTGCGAAGGGGCGGGCCAGCATAATGCCGCAGAGCAGGCCGCTCATGACATTGCCGACGACCTGTCCCCGTGTCGCATCGGGGGCCATGTTGGCGGCAAAGGGAACCAGGACCTGAACGGCGACCGATGAAAGGCCGATGCAGAGTGAGGCGACGAGGAAGGCCGTGGGTGTTGAAGCCAGCGCCGCGCCGATCAGCGCAACAGCGGAGACGGCAACCAGCAGCAGCACAAGCCGGCGGTTCTCCGTGAGGTCACCGAGCGGCACGATCAGCAGCAGGCCGAGGCCGTAGCCGATCTGCGTCAGCGTGACGATCAGGCCGGTTGCGGCAGGCGTGAAGCCGAGCTCGGCGCTGATTAAGCCGGCAAGCGGCTGGCCGTAATAGAGATTGGCGGCCACCAGCCCGCAGGCGGCGGCAAAAAGAAAGGTGAGCCAGGGGGATAGCGCCCGTGGAATGGCCTTATCCGGCGCGGTGGCTGAAATGCTCATCAGAAACTCCGGTATGGTTGAAAGGATTAATCGCAAATCGGTCTGCCGGCAGCCACCCGTTTCCGGCCGCGCAGGGGAATGCTGGCATTCCCCTGGGGGAAATGTCAGGTCACCAGCTTCATCGCGGCTTCGGCAGCGGCAGCCATTTCTTCGCCGCTGCGTTCCGTCTTGCCGATAACGCGCATGCCCTTGGTGAGGCAGAGAAGCGCAAGTGCGACCGCCGATATATCGATATGCGCCGAAATCGAGCCGTCGGACTGGCCGAGGCGGATGAGGTCGGCGAGAAGCGTCTCGTCGGTCATGAAGGCGGTGGCGACACGTTCGGCCGCCTCTTCGTCGAAGAGGGCGAGATCGCTGGCGCTGCCGACGACGAGGCAACCCTGCCTGCCGATTTCACCGTGCGAAGAGCCGGCAAAGAAGGTGATGAGCGCATGGAGCTTGTCGCGGCCGGTCTCGGCACTTGCCAGCCTGGCATCGAGCAGGCCGCGACGCACGGCGCGGTAGCGGTCGAAGGCGGCGAGGAAGATGCCGCGCTTGTCGCCGAAGGCCTTGTAGACGCTTCCGGCGGCCAGCCCCATGGCCTCGGTGAGTTCGCTGATCGAGGCGGCATGATAGCCGCGCTCGGAAAAGACGCGCAGGGCTGCGTCGAGTGCCGCCTCCGCATCGAATTCCCGCGGACGACCGCGGCTCCGGGTCTTCTCTTGATGGTCGAGGGTCGTTGCGTTCATGTTCGCCTAATTAGGAAATGATCGTTTCCAAATCAAGCGAAATTTTGCGACGAAGCAAGTCAGAGGGTGAGGACCCAGGTCTGGCCATTCGCTTCGGTGCCGAACATTCGATGTCTCTCCTCGGAGACAAGCCGAAAGCCGGCCTTGATATAGATGACGCGGGCCGTCTCCAGCATGTCATTGGTCCAGAGCGAAAGCTCGCGGTAGCCCTTCTGCCTGCAAAAGCGGATGCATTCGTCGACCAGCAGCTTGCCGAGCCCGAGGCCGCGGGCCGATTTGTCGACATAGAGCAGCCGCAGCTTGGCGATGCCGTCGCCGCCATTGGTGACGAGGACCGAGCCGACATTGACGCCGCCACGTTCGGCGATCCAGCAATATTCCTTGGCGAGATCGAAGTTGGCGAGAAATTTGCCGGCGACCTCGGCGACCAGCGCCTCGAAGCGCAGGTCCCAGCCATATTCCTCGGCGTAGAAGCGGCCCTGGCTCTGAACGATCCAGCCGATATCGCCGGCGCGGTGGGCGCGGATGATGGCGGGTGCGGGCTTGGCCGCCGGGTCGAGCAGGGCGCGGATGGTATGCATGGCCGAGACGACGGCTTGCGGTTCGCCGATCGCCAGATCGTCAAAACGGGCGGCGATCTGGGCATTGGCGCGCCGGCCGAGTTCCTCGAACTGCGCGAGTCCCCGGTCGGTGACATTGATGATCTGGCTGCGCAGGTCGGCCGGATCCGGGCTGGTCTCGATCAGCCCCTCGGTGCGGAAACGCTTGAGGATGCGGCTCAGATAGGCCGGGTCGAGATGCAGGTCGCGGACAAGGGCTGCGGCGCTGACGCCGTCATGCGAGCCGATCTCGAAGAGAATGCGGGCATCCGTCAGGGTGAAGGGCGAGTCAAGATAGGCCTTGTTCAGCAGGCCGAGGAAGTTCGTGTAGAAGCGGTTGAAATCGCGGGCGGTTTCGATGAGGGCGGAATCGGACATGGGCGTGATCTCCAAGGGAGACACGGAGATCTCCAGATGGAGATCTCGCCAGACTGCGGGGCAAAGCACGCTCTTCACTCGGCGTCATCCTCGGCCTTGTGCCGAGGATTTGCTGCCTGTCAACCGGAGGCAGATGCTCGGGACAAGCCCGAGCATGACGAAGGAGGGGTGGCCGACTGTGCCAACAAACTGAAAAAAGATCTCCGAACGAAGACATTTTTCATGCATTTAGTTGACTGAGTCAACTAAATTGTGGCGCGGTCAAGCCGCCTCTTCTGTCTCCGCCTCTTCTGTCTCCGCCTCCTCGTCGCCGAGAGCGAAATCCACCGCCGCGCGGGCATGGATCGCGGTAGTGTCAAAGCCCGGCAGTGGCAGGCGGTTGGGATCGAGGATCAGGCAGATCTCGGTGCAGCCGAGGATGATGCTGTCGGCGCCGTTATCCATGGCGCGGTCGATGATATCGATCAGCTTTTCGCGCGAGCTGTCGAGCACCCTGCCGGCGCAGAGTTCGTTGAAGATGATGTCGTGCACGATGGTGCGGTCGGCGGCGTCGGGCACCATGATGTCTAGGCCGAGGCTCTTCATCCGGTCGGCGTAGAAGCCGTGCTCCATCGTGTAGCGCGTGGCAAGCAGCAGCGGACGCTTGCGGCCGGCCGCATGCAGCGATTTCGCCGTCTCGTCGATGATATGGATTAGCGGCACGGACACCTTTGCCGCGATTTCATCGGCGATCAGGTGCATGGTGTTGGTGCAGATGAGGATACAGCCGGCGCCTGAAGCCTGCAGCCGTTCCGCAACTGCGCCGAGGCGGCGGGCCGCTCCAGCCCAGTCGCCGGCCTTCTGAAGAGCGACGATCTCCTCGAAATTGACCGAATGCAGGATGAGCTCGGCCGAGGCGAGGCCGCCCCTGCGGGCGCGCACCATCTCGTTGACGAAGCGGTAATAGACCGCCGAACTTTCGAAACTCATGCCGCCGATCAGGCCGATCGTTTCCATCTCTTCATGCTCCTCATGCTTCGAGTTTCGAAAATAATGCCGCAGTTCTGGCGCGGCGTGTTTGCATTATTTGTCCCTTACGTCCAATACATGCTATTATTTTGCGCGATTTGGAGAGATCATGCAAAATCAGGGCGGAAGGGTTATTTCTTACACATGTTGGACGATCGCGACAGGCGCATTCTCGACATGCTGCAGAAGGATGCAGGCATATCCGTGACCGATCTGGCCGAGCGCGTGGCGCTTTCGGTGTCGGCCTGCTCGCGGCGGATCCAGCGGCTGGAAGAGAGCGGCCATATCGCCCGGCGCATCATCGTGCTCGACCGGGAAAAGATGGGCGTGCCGACGACGGTCTTTGCGCTGGTCAAGACGGCGCATCATTCCGACGAGTGGACAGAGACCTTCCGCCGGATCATCGCCGACATTCCCGAGATCGTCGAGGCGCACCGGCTGACCGGCAATCACGATTACATCCTGAAAATCGTGCTGCCGCGCGTCGAGCATTACGACGTGATCTACAAGCAGATCGTTCGCAAGCTCGAACTCTTCGATGTTTCGGCGTCGATCTCGATGGAAGAATTGAAACATGGAATGGCGATACCCGTGGGCTACGCCCGGTAGTCTCGCCAACGAACCACAGATTCTGGGGATCGACGATGCGCGACACGTTTACAGCCTTCTGGAAAAGGCAAGGTGCGGATTGCACGAGGAGCCGATAATTCTCAGCACCAGCGATAGCGATTAATTTGTCTCCAGACGGAACATTTTTCGACATATTGCGTTCACCTTTGGTTCAGGAGGAGGGGAAGATGTATCCTCCACTTGGAGGAGCAGAGGAGAACAGTCATGAGAAAGCTAAGCGTCGCCGCGTTATGCTTGATCATAGGTGTGCCGGGCATCACGCCGGCTCAGGCGTTTCCGGCTATCAACCCACCCAGGATCGAAGCACAGCAGCAGATAGAGCAGGTGCAATGGCGTGGCCATGGCGGCCACGGGGGTGGCGGCCATTACGGGGGTGGCGGCCATTACGGAGGCGGGTATTACGGGGGGCACCACCATAGTGGAGCGGGCTGGGGCTGGGCCTTGGGTGGTCTCGCTGTCGGCACCATCATTGGCGGCGCCTTGTCACAGCCCTATTACGGCTCGTACTACGGGTCGCCCTACGGCTATTACGGCTCGCCATACGGCTACCGCCGGCCCTACTACGGCTATTACGGCCGGCCATATCAGAACTATGCATCATCAGCCTATTATGGAGGGGGAAGCAGCCACGAGAGTTGGTGTTATGCGCGCTATCGTTCGTACAGGGCGTTCGACAATACCTTCCAGCCCTATCACGGACCCCGTCGCCAGTGCGTCGGTGCCTATTGATTGGTACGACGCATATGCCGCTTGTGAACTGGTTGCAGGCCCGACGACCGTCCTGCGACCCGTTCGCACGGCATGTCTGCCTTGCACCCAGCCGAAGCTCGCTCCGGGCAACTAAAACCCGACTGGCTTTCCGCGCCGGAACTTCGCCGGGATCATTGCAGGAGTAGCCGATAATCTCAGCGCCATCGACTGCGATCGGCGCAGGGGAGACATGCCGAAACGGCGGTTGCAACCATTGCGCCGAGGGCCACATTGGCTTTGTGCAAAATGGCGCAAAGGGGTATGTCATGAGCGACCATCATGTCGTCGTTGTCGGCGGCGGTTTCGGCGGGCTGCAGCTCGTCAACGGGTTGAAAGGTGCCGGCGTCAGGATCACGCTCGTCGACCGGCGAAATCACCATCTCTTCCAACCGCTGCTCTACCAGGTGGCGACGACCATTCTCTCCACCTCGGAGATCGCCTGGCCGATCCGCCGCCTCTATGCCGACCGGCCCGATGTGAAGGTGTTGCTCGGCGAGGTCACCGGTGTCGATAGCGGCGCCAGGACGGTGTCCCTCCGCAACGGCATGACTCTGGGTTACGATACGCTGGTGCTGGCGACCGGGGCGACGCATGCCTATTTCGGCCGTGACGAATGGGAGCCAGTGGCGCCGGGCCTGAAGACGCTCGAGGATGCGACGACGATCCGCCGGCGCATGCTGCTCGCCTTCGAGAAGGCTGAGATGGAGAGCGATCCTGCCGTGCGCGACGCGCTTCTGACCTTCACCATCGTCGGTGCCGGGCCGACTGGCGTCGAGCTTGCCGGCATCATCGCCGAGCTTGCGCATTTCACGCTGCCGAAGGAATTCCGCAACATCGATACGCGCAAGACCCGCGTCGTGCTGGTCGAGGCCGGCCCGCGGGTGCTGTCGAGCTTCGCCGAGGAGCTTTCGGCCTATGCCCAGACGGTGCTGGAGAAACTCGGCGTCGAGATCCATCTCGGCAGGCCGGTGACCGAGTGCAGCGCCGACGGCGTGAAGATCGGCGATACCTTCGTCGCCAGCCGGACGATCGTCTGGGCAGCCGGCGTCACCGCCTCGCCGGCGGCACGCTGGCTCGGCGTTGCCGCCGACCGGGCAGGGCGCGTCGTCGTCGAAAAGGACTTGAGCGCACCGGGTCTGTCCGATGTCTTCGTCATCGGCGACACGGCATCGGTCATGCGCGAGGATGGCAAGCCGGTGCCGGGCATCGCACCGGCGGCCAAGCAGCAGGGCGGCTACGTCGCCAAGGTCATCCGCGCCCGCCTGTCCGGCAAGCCGGCGCCCGCATCCTTCCGCTACCGGCATCAGGGCAGCCTGGCGACGATCGGCCAGAGTGCGGCGATTATCGATTTCGGCCGCATCAAGCTGAAGGGCTGGATCGCCTGGTGGATCTGGGGCCTTGCCCACATCTACTTCCTGATCGGCACCCGCTCGCGCTTCTCCGTCGCCTGGAGCTGGCTATGGATCTATCTCAGCGGCCAGCACAGCGCCCGGCTGATTACGCAGCGGGAGACGATGCGGGAGGAGGGGTAGGACTCGGCGGTGTGTATGGCGATCCTGCGGATTGCCTAAAGTGCATCTCGGAATGCGCCCTCTCTCCGGCCTCATCTGAGGTGCCCCGGAGGGGCCTCGAAGGACGGGGCCGGCCACCGGCGCGTCACCAGCGATTCGGCCCGCAGCACGCTCCCGCATAGTCACCCGCCCTCGTGGTTCGAGACGGCCCTCTGGGCCCCCTCACCATGAGGGCTGATCGGTGTGCTTGGCGCCGCGCCACGCGCAGGGATACACCCAGGCTTGACACATCTGCCCACGCGCCCTTAGCATTCCACCCGCGTCGCCCAACCACCGGGCGCTCCGCATCCAGCCGTCGCGATCAGCGAATAGAGGTTCCAATGCGCCGACTCACTTCTCACGAAAATCACATCCGAAATTCTGAGAAGTTGGTGGTTCATGCGCACTTTGAATCTGGGCATCCTCGCCCATGTGGATGCGGGCAAGACTAGTCTTACCGAAAGACTGCTTTTTGACGCCGGGGTCATCGACAAGCTCGGCAGCGTCGATACAGGCAATACACAGACGGACACGCTCGAACTCGAACGGCAACGCGGCATTACGATCAGGGCCGCGGTTGTGTCGTTTACGATCGGCGACAGGACCGTCAATCTGATCGACACACCCGGCCACCCCGATTTCATCGCCGAGGTCGAGCGGGTGCTTGGGTTACTGGATGCCGCGGTCGTCGTCGTTTCGGCGGTCGAGGGCGTGCAGGCGCAGACGCGTGTGCTGGTGCGGGCGCTGCGGCGACTTGGCGTGCCCTTCGTCTTCTTCATCAACAAGGTCGATCGCCTCGGCGCGCGGTATCCGGACGTGATGGAAGCGCTTGCCGCGCAACTGGCGGTGCGTCCCATCGCCATGTCTTCCGTCATCGACGCCGGCAGCAAGCTTGCCCGGGTGGAGGCTCGGGCGCCGGGAGACGAGCCGCTTTTTTCGGCGCTCTGCGAGGCGCTCGGCGAGAACGACCAGGCGCTGCTCGATGACTATGTGCTCGCCCCCGAACGACTGACCACGGAAAGGCTCAGGCGCAGCCTGGCCGATCAGGTGGCAAGGGGCCTGGTGAATCCCGTCTTCGCAGGAGCGGCCATGACCGGCGCCGGCCTGCCGGCGCTAAGCTCGGCCATCGCGACGCTGTTGCCCGGGCGGCGGCTTGATCCGGACGGGCCGGTCGCCGGCAAGATCTTCAAGATCGAGCGCGGCTGGGGCGGCGAAAAGCTCGCCTATCTCTACCTGACTTCGGGCACCGTGCGGCTGCGGCAATATCTGGATCTGCCCAGGGGCGAGGATCGGGTGACCGCAATCCATGTGTTCGAGGCCGGCCGCAGCCATGGCGCCGCGCGCTTCTGCGCCGGCCAGATCGACCGCGTCGGCGGCCTTGCCGGCGCCCGGATCGGCGATGCGGTGGGCAGCGATCCGGCCTCGGGCGGGCGGGCGTACTTCGCTCCGCCGACGCTCGAAACTCGCGTGCTTGCCCGGCGGCCCTCGGACAGCGCGGCACTTTGGCTGGCACTGAACCAGATGGCCGAGCAGGATCCGCTGATCAATCTGCGCAGGACCGAGGAGACGAATGAAGTCTTCGTGTCGCTCTATGGCGAGGTGCAGAAGGAGGTTATCCAATCGACGCTGCTGACGGATTTCGGCCTCGATGCGGGTTTCGAGGAAAGTACGCCCATCTTGGTCGAGAGACCCGCCGGCACCGGGGCCGGCCTGCAGATCCTCTTCAAGGAGCCGAATCCGTTTCTCGCCACCATCGGCCTGCGCGTCGAGCCGCGTCCTGCCGGCGCAGGCAACAGCTTCGCGCTGGAGGTGGAGGTCGGGCAGATGCCCGTTGCCTTTTACCGGGCGGTCGAGGAAACCGTGTTCGAGACGCTGAAACAGGGCATTTTCGGCTGGCAGGTCATCGATTGTCATGTGGCGATGACGGCGGCGCGGCACAGTTCGCCCGCAAGCACCGCCGCCGATTTCCGGCAATTGACGCCCTGGGTGCTGGCAACGGCGCTCTCGGCTGCGCAAACGGTCGTCTGCGAGCCTTTCAACCGCTTTCACTTGGAAGCGCCTGTCGAGAGCCTGAGCAGCGTGCTCACTTTGCTGGCGAAATCCGCTGCGGCGACGTCGGATTCGGTGATCGCCGATGGCGTGGCGCGGCTCGAAGGCACTCTGGCGTCTCAGATGGTTCAAAGCGTCCAGCAGCAATTGCCGGGCCTGACGAGCGGGGCAGGGACGATGGAAACGGCTTTCGAACACTATAACCCTATGGCCGGGCCGCCACGCCTGCGCCGGCGCTCGGGGCCTGATCCATTCAACCCCGTCGAATATCTGCTGCGTTTGCTGGGCCGTGCCGAGAGCGTGTCGCGAGACGGTTGAGCTTGCCTGAGAGCCCAAAAGTCCAAGAGAGCCTCATGCTGAGGTGCGCAGGCCGAAGGCCGGAGCCTCGAAGCACGGGGCGGGCGCTCTGGCGAGCCACGGAGCGGCGTTTGCGGGGGTGCTTCGAGGGGATCCTGCGGATCGCACCTCGGCATGAGGGCGGCTGAGGATGCCGCTCGCTATCGACGAGGCGGCTCCCAAAGGAGCCGCCTCTCGTTTCCTCAAGCCGCCAGCGAGGCGATGTCGATGACGAAGCGGTAGCGGACGTCGCTCTTCAGGACGCGTTCATAGGCTTCGTTGACCTGCTCTATGTTGATCTTCTCGATCTCCGAGACGATGTTGTGCTTGCCGCAGAAGTCGAGCATTTCCTGGGTTTCCTTGATCGAGCCGATCATGGAACCGGCGAGGCTCTTGCGCCCGCCGATGACCGAGAAGGCATGGACCGGAACCGGATGCTCGGGAACGCCGACCAGTACCATCGTGCCATCGGGCTTCAGGAGGCTGAGATAGGCGTTCCAGTCGATCACCGTGCCGACCGTGTTGATGATCAGGTCGAAGGTGCCGGCCAGCTTGGTGAAGGTTTCTGCATCGCTCGTTGCGTAATAGTCCTTGGCGCCGAGCTTCAGGCCGTCTTCCTTTTTCGACAGCGACTGCGAGAGTACGGTGATGTCGGCGCCCATGGCCGCGCCGATCTTCACGCCCATATGGCCAAGGCCGCCCATGCCGACGATCGCGACCTTCATGCCGGGGCCGGCCTTCCAGTGGGCGAGCGGTGAGTAGAGCGTGATGCCGGCGCAAAGCAGGGGAGCGCCTGCATCGAGCGGGATATTGTCGGGAAAGCGCAGCACATAGCCTTCCTTGACGACGATAGAATCGGAATAACCGCCAAAGGTCGGGGTCGCGCCGTCGGCTTCGACGTCGTTATAGGTCTGGACCAGACCCGGCATGAAGTGCTCGTAATCCAGGTCGCGCGTGGCGCAGCCGACGCAGGAATTGACGAAGCAGCCCACACCGACGCGGTCGCCGACCTTGAACTGGGTGACCTTGGAGCCGACGGCGGAAACGACGCCGGCAACCTCGTGGCCGGGCACCATCGGGTATCTGGAGTTGCCCCATTCGTTGCGGGCCTGATGAATGTCGGAATGGCAGACGCCGCAATATTGCACCGAGATGACGACGTCGTCATCGTTCGGCTCACGGCGCTCGAAGGTGAAGGGGGTTAGCGGCTTGGAGGCGTCGGTCGCGGCGTAGCCTTTTGCAATAGGCATGGGAACCTTCCTTTTCGATTTTGGAGGTAGGGGTTGATCGGGATGGCGGACTATTGCCCGGAACTGCGCGACGGAGGTAGAGTGATCCTCTCAGCTTTTTGCACGATCCTGCAAAAATGCCGGGAGCGGCCTATTTGGGAAGTGCCGGAGCTACTTACATAAAAGCTGCCCAATTGGCGTCAGACAGAAAGAGTTGCCGCATGACATTGCCTTTCAGCCCCTATCAGGAAATCGTCGACATCGCGCTGCGCTTCACGCCGGGTGACGGCGCATTCTCGACTGATATCGGCAATCTTCACCTCAGCCGTTGCTCCAAGCCCAGCGATCCGCTGCACAGCAGCTACGGGCCCTGTTTTGGCTTTGTCCTGCAGGGGGCCAAGAGGCTGCGCCTCGGCACGGAACTGATCAGCTACGGGACTGGGGACTATCTGCTGACCTCGCTCGACCTGCCGGTCGCCTGGCGTGTCACGGAGGCGAGCCTTGAGGTTCCGCATCTCTGCCTGGCGCTGGCAATCGATTCCGAAAAGCTGCTGGAGTTGCTCAGCCGCATCGATATTCCCCGCCCTGCCGCCCATACCGATGGGCAGCGCGGCATGGTGGTGAACGTCGCGCCGCCGGAGCTTTTGGATGCTGCCGTCCGCCTGCTGCGCTTGCTCGATCGTCCGGGCGACATTCCTGCCATGGCGCCGCTGATCGAGCAGGAAATTCTCTACCGGGTGCTGACCGGGCCGGATGGCGCGCGGCTGATCAACATCGCCACGGCTGACAGCCACAGCAACAGGATCTCGCGCGCCGTCGCCTGGCTGAAGGAGAATTTTGCACGGCCGCTGCGCATCGAGGATCTTGCCGACCGCGTCAGCATGAGCGTCTCGTCCTTCCATCACCACTTCAAATCGGTCACGGCGATGACGCCGGTGCAGTATCAGAAGCAGCTTCGCCTGCATGAGGCGCGCCGGCTGATGTTCGTCGAGCGCCTCGATGCGGGCACGGCCGGCCACCGCGTCGGCTATCAGAGCCCGTCGCAGTTCAGCCGCGAATACAGCCGCCTCTACGGCGCCTCGCCCGCCCGCGATGTCGACGGCGGGCGCGAGATCATGGCGGCGGAATAGCGCGCCGGCGCGCGCGACGCGCCAAGGCACGGCGCGGCATTAAAGGATGTTTGACGTTTCGTGGCTAGTCTGGCGCCGAACATCGAGCAGGCACCGCTGTCCGCATGACGCAAGCACCACTCCTTTCCATCGTCGCGCCTTGTCATAACGAGGAAGAGGGACTGCGCGAGTTCTGCCGCCGCGCCGCCGCTGCTGCCCAGAGCGTCGCCGGCGATGCCTTCGAACTGATTCTCGTCGATGACGGCTCGTCCGACGACACCTGGAAGATTATTTCACATCTGGCGGCTGATGTGCCGCAGGTGCTCGGCGTTCGTCTGCTGCGCAATCACGGCCATCAGCTGGCGGCGACGGCGGGGCTTTCGGCGTCGCGGGGCGAGCGCGTTCTTTTGATCGACGCCGATCTGCAGGACCCGCCCGAGCTGCTTTTGATGATGATGCCAATCGTGGAGCGCGGCGCCGATGTCGTTTACGGCCAGCGCACGCGCCGCGAAGGCGAAAGTTGGTTCAAACTCGCGTCCGCTTCGCTTTTCTATCGCGCGCTTTCCAAGCTCGCTTCCGTGACCATCCCGCGCGATACCGGCGATTTCCGGCTGATGCGCCGACGCGTCGTCGATATTTTGCTGGCGATGCCGGAGCGCGATCGTTTCATTCGTGGCATGGTCAGCTGGATCGGCGGCAGGCAGGTGGCGCTTCCCTATGAGCGCGACGCCCGTTTTGCCGGCACGACGAAATATCCGCTGCGCAAGATGATCAATTTTGCACTCGATGCGATCACCAGCTTTTCAACGACGCCGCTGCGTATAGCCACATGGCTCGGCATGATCAGCGCCGGCGTCGCGATGGCGCTGCTCGTCTTCACCTTCGTTCGCTGGTTGCAGGGCGAGACGGTCACTGGCTGGTCGTCGATCATGGCTGCGGTCAGCGCCTTCAGCGCCATCCAGCTGATCTGTATCGGCATCATCGGCGAGTATCTCGGGCGTCTCGTACAGGAGAGCAAGAAGCGGCCGATGTTCATGATCGAAACAATCCTGCGCGGCGGCGAACCGGCCGAACTGCCCACCACTTTTTCGGAGATGAACGCCGGCGACAAGCGCGCCGCGCTGGATGCAGCCCTCGCATCCGGTGAGCTGCGGTCGCAGAAGAACAGTCGGATCGGTTGATGGACCGGATTGCGAGGTCTCCCATGGCGGCAGCCGAGCCTGGGGAATGCACCGCCCCGCAGGATTCGACTATTGCGATCGTCGCTTTCGTCACACTTGCCGCGATCCTGGTCGTGCTTTTTCCCTTTCCGCCAGTGCTCGACTACGCCAATCACTACGCCCGCATCTGGCTTCTTTCCGGCGGGATCAGCGAGCAGCCGTTTCCTGAAATCTACGCGGTCGATTGGAACCGCACCTTTACCAATGTCGGCATCGATCTTCTTGCCACCTGGCTGGGGCCGGTTGTTGGCGCCGACAGGCTGGCGCGGGCCTTGCTTTTCCTGGCGATCGTGCTGCCGCCGCTTGGCGCGATCGCCTTGCATCGCGCCCTTTTCGGCGGCCGGCACTATTGGCAGATCGCAATAACGTCGCTTGGCTGGTGCTCGACGATGATCGGCGGCTTCATCAATTTCCAGATCGGCCTTGGTATGGCCTTGTTCTTCGCCTGCGTCGATTTACGGCTGCAGGGCCGAAATCCCGGCCTGCTGTTTGCCTGGCGGCTTGCCGCGGCATTGCTGCTGACGTCAATGCATATCTTCTCGCTCGGCTTCTACATGGCGATCGTCTGCGGCCTCGAATTTTCCTGGCGCTTCGACATACTGCGATTGAAGGCGGGCGTCGTCAGGCTTGCCGGCCGGTTGGCGCTGGCGCTCGGGACCTGCATCCTGCCGCCGCTCGCGCTCTATCTCCATACGGCAGCTTTGCCCAATGCCGGTGGTGATGGACTTGGTATTGTCTGGAACGACGGCGTCGCCCTTATCGCCATCAATCTGCTGTCAGCCATCGTCACCTACGTCCCGCTGGTGGATGTCGTGCTGATTTTGCCGCTGATCCTCGTTTGCACGCGTGCCGCACGGGCGGGCGACATCCGCGTGCATGCAGGTCTTGCCGTCGCCGCCTTCGGCCTACTGCTTTTCTCCTGTGTTTCGCCACGGCACATGCTCGGCACCGGATGGATCAGCTGGCGCTTTCCGATCATG
Source organism: Rhizobium sp. NZLR10 (assembly GCF_019685125.1). Lineage (NCBI taxonomy): Bacteria > Pseudomonadati > Pseudomonadota > Alphaproteobacteria > Hyphomicrobiales > Rhizobiaceae > Rhizobium > Rhizobium sp. NZLR10. The sequence goes on from NZ_JABDWE010000003.1 coordinate 248,981, forward strand.
ACGGCGCTCGTCGCCATGGCGATGGTGTGCCCCTTTGCCAATCTCACGCGCCGGCAGTCCCTGTTGCTGGCGCTCGTGGTCAATCTTGCGGTCTTCGGCCGTACAGCCTGGGTCGGGTGGAACTGGTGGTTGGCACAGAAGGATGTCGGTGCTGTCGAGCGTGTGCTGAAAAATGTGCCGGCCGGTGCGGCTGTGCTGCCTCTGGGGCATGAACCCACGACAGTGGTCGGTCTTGCCCACTCCAATCGGTATTTTGCCTGGGGGCTGGATACTTTCCGGCACCTGCCGACGCTCGCCGTTCCCTTCTCCCATGCTTTCGTGCCGACGGTCTTCACGGCAAAAGGCAAGCAGCCGTTATCCGTTCTGCCGCCGTGGTCTGAGATCGCGGTCCCTGAAGGCAATCTGCTGTCGATCGGCGTGCTTTCATGTCCCGCAATGATGCGGGAGTATGGAGACTTTACGCCCTATCTTTCGGACTGGCGCAGACGTTTCGATTTTATTCTTGTCGCTAATGGCGATGTTTCCGACCGCTATGTCGGCACCTTCATGCCGGCGGGCCTGACGTTGATCGAGGATGCCGGTTTCGCAAAGCTTTACGCGATCGATAAGACGATGACGGCAGAGCCTCTGTCGATCCCGGCTGGCTGCGCTACGACGTCATAGGCTGCGCCTCTTCGCGGATCAGCCAGGAAATTTCAGCGCCTTGTCGGCACGGCATTTGGCGAGCGCAAGCTGGCGGAAGGAAAGGATTTTCGTGATGCGTTCCTTGCCATCCGTCTCGACGTTCATGCAGGCGCAGGCATAGCCGTAATTGCCGTTGCTCCTGACATAATCATTCTCGGAGATATCGGGGATCAGCTCCATGCCTTCGGGTTCGCCGTTCTCGTCACCCTGGTCATGATCGTCCAGGTGTTCTCGGCATCCTCGAGCCACCAGTTGGCGGGGGTCGGGTTCTCGATCCAGCCGCAATGGGTCTCGGCGGCCCGCGTATTGGTTGCGACCACAAGAGCTACGGTTATGACCGCGGCGGCTATCCGGTATTTCATGGCTTTCCTTGTTGCCTGATTTCAGTTGTTGATCGCGATGATCGCCCAATGGCTCGCCTCGCAGGCGCTGTCTTCGCAGACGGCGCCCATCCAGACTGCGCCGTTTGCGAGCATGACGCCGTCGCTGTTGACGAAGAGATCCTGATATTGCTGGCGCCCGACGGCGCTGCGCGTTTCCGGTGTCACCAGATCACCGAAATTGTCGATGAAATCCTCAGCGCTCTCAACGTCATAGCTCTCGCCATCGGCCTTGACCGTCAAAGGGTATTCGGCAAGGCCGGCGATGGTTTCGGCGTCGCCCGAGCGCATGGCCTGAACGAGTTGGCGCAGCGGCCGGTCAAATCCTGCGGCATCGCCGTGCAGTGCCTCGATGCGGTTATAGACGTCGCTGTCGGACTGGGCGAGAGTGTCTGAGCCGCCAAGGAAAATTCCTACGAGCAGGAAAACAGCTGCAGACAGACGTGACATCGAAGCCTCCGGGAAAATCGCGTAGCGCGGCATTATGCGATCGCTGAGCGGCGGTGCCTATCCAATTCTGGTGTTTCAGCGCGGTTTCCCGTACTAAAAAAATCTATCCGGGCTTCTTGACGGCCTGATCGGTTTGTCGCATAAACCTCAAGAACCGTACCGTACGGTACGTATATGGGAGCCATGACCGTGTCAGTCGATACCGCAGAGCCGAGCGAATTTTCGCCGCGCCAGAACGCCGTTCTGGAGCAGGCGCTGCGGTTGCTCGTCGATGGCGGCGAGAAGGCGCTGACGACGTCTGGTGTCGCACGTGCTGCCAATTGCTCGAAGGAAAGCCTCTACAAGTGGTTCGGCGATCGCGATGGGCTGCTGTCGGCGATGATTGCCTATCAGGCGAGCAAGGTGCGCACCTTCGAGCGCAATGGTGAGCGGCTAACGGCGGCGAGCCTGCACGATCATGTGGTGATTTTCGCGCGCGATCTGCTGGAGGTGCTTGCGGGCGACGTCTCGCTGGCGCTGAACCGGCTGGCGATCGGCCAGTCGAACCGCGACGGCTCGAAGCTCGGCAGGCTGCTGCTCGAGCGCGGCCGCCGCCAGATCGACCGCCGAGCCATGGCGCTGATCGATGCCGGAAAGAGGGCAGGGCTCCTGCGGTTTTCCGATGCCGATGAGGCCTATCACACGCTTTACGGCCTTGTCGTTTCCGACTTGCATGTGCGCATGCTGCTCGGTGAACCGGGCCTCAAGGATACCGCACGCCAGGCGGAGAGGGCGGTCACCGCCTTCCTCAGGCTCCATGGCACGGACAAGGTTCTGGCGGAGATGCCGGTTCTCGGCTGATTTCGCTTTAATGACAGTCAACAAGACAAGCAAAGGGAAGGAAATTCAAATGCGCGTCTATTACGATCGTGATGCCGATCTCAACCTCATCAAGGCCAAGAAGGTCGCCGTTATCGGATACGGTTCGCAGGGCCGTGCCCATGCGCTGAACCTCAAGGACAGCGGCGCCCAGAACCTCGTCATCGCGCTCAAGGCCGGCTCGCCGACCATCAAGAAGGCCGAAGCCGACGGCTTCAAGGTCATGACGGTTTCCGAAGCCGCCGGCTGGGCCGATCTGATGATGATGGCAACCCCCGACGAGCTGCAGGCCGACATCTACAAGGCGGAGATCGCGCCGAATATCCGCGACGGCGCTGCGATCGCCTTTGCTCACGGCCTCAACGTGCATTTCGGCCTGATCGAGCCGAAGGCTTCGGTCGACGTCGTCATGATCGCGCCGAAGGGCCCGGGCCATACGGTTCGCGGTGAATACCAGAAGGGCGGCGGCGTTCCCTGCCTCGTTGCCGTTCATCAGAATGCTTCCGGCAATGCGCTTGAACTGGCGCTCTCCTACGCCTGCGGCGTTGGCGGCGGCCGTTCGGGCATCATCGAAACCAACTTCCGCGAAGAGTGTGAAACCGACCTCTTCGGCGAGCAGGTCGTTCTGTGCGGCGGTCTCGTCGAGCTCATCCGCGCTGGTTTCGAAACGCTCACCGAAGCCGGTTACGCGCCTGAGATGGCCTACTTCGAGTGCCTGCACGAAGTGAAGCTGATCGTCGACCTGATCTATGAAGGTGGCATCGCCAACATGAACTACTCGATCTCGAACACGGCCGAGTGGGGCGAATACGTCTCCGGTCCGCGTATCATCACCGCCGAGACCAAGGCCGAGATGAAGCGCGTCCTCAACGACATCCAGACCGGCAAGTTCACTTCCGATTGGATGCAGGAATACCGCGCCGGCGGCTCGCGCTTCAAGGGCATCCGCCGCCTGAACGACAGCCACCAGATCGAGGAAGTCGGCGCCAAGCTGCGCGGCATGATGCCCTGGATCGGCAAGAACAAGCTGGTCGATAAGTCGGTCAACTAAGCGGTTTCAAGGGTGCGTCGCACGGGCCTTGGTTCGTGCGGCGCGCTTGTTTTTTTGTTTTGGGCATGTCGTCTCCCAAAAACCGCTACATTGTGCGCAGTAGCGGTCGGCGTTCACGACCTGATGGCCGTTCACATGTTGGCAAGGCCCTCGGCCTATCGATCGACGGCTCGTTGATTTTCGATCGATGCATCGACGTCGGTGGCGCCAGCCGCGGCCGCATCGCCGTGGGAGAGCGGGCTGATATCACAATAACCGGGCAACGATATTGGATTGTCGACATCGAGGGCAAAGGCGGCTCGCCACCTGAGATCGTGGGACTTGCGATGCTCGTGCTCGATGATTTCAAGCCGACCGGGAATCATTTTACTGGCTTGTCACCGTTGCCCCGAATGGGAGTCTTGCCGGCCGCATCCGGACGGTTCTTCATGTGATCGATGAAGGCGCGCAGTTTCGGTGTCATTTGCCGATGGCTGGGATAATAGAGAAATACGCCCGGCGCCGTCGGCGCGAATGATGCCAGCACCTCGATGAGCTTTCCCGCCCTGATCTGTTCGACGGCGATCGGCTCCGGCACCTGGGCTACGCCCATCCCCTCGATGGCTGCGCCGAGCATGGTCGGGAAGTCGTGGGTGATAAGCGGCCCCGCGACGGCGATCTCGATGGCGCGGCCCTTGTCGTCGAGCGACCACGGCGCGAGCGCGCCATTGGAGCGGCGTATTCTGAGGCATGCATGGTGACGCAGGTCGTCCAGGGACGCTGGAAGATCCCGGTTGGAGAAATAGATCGGGCTCCCGATGAACCGAAACGGCGGCGTCAACCGAACCGCGATCATGTCGGCATCGATGAACTGGCCCATTCTTATCCCTGCATCAAAGCCTTCGACGGCGAGATCGACCAGTTTCTCGCTGGCGGCGATCTCCACTTCAATTTCGGGATAGGCTTGGGAAAAGGACGCAATCAGCGGCTCGAGCAGGACCGGGACAACGGCACGCGGCACCGAGAGGCGCAGCCGTCCGGTCGGTCCTCGTCCAAGCTCATGCGCGACGGCGCTTGCGGCGATGAGTTCTTCGAAGGCCGGTTTTGCACGCGAAAGGAAACGCTCGCCAGCTTCCGTCAGCCCGACGCTGCGCGTCGTTCGGATGAACAGGGCTGCGCCGATCCGCGCCTCCAGCGTGCGCACGGCCTGGCTGATCGCCGAGGGAGTGACGCCAAGTTCCGCCGCCGCCCGGCGAAAGCTGCGGTGCTGGGCAACGCTGAGGAACGCCTCCACCCCGTCGAGCGCGCCCTGCCTACTGTGAAGTTCTGCTTCATGCCCCGTCCATATTATCCCGAATAGTCGCCGGTGTAAGCGGCCGTATATTGCGCTGGAACCAGCAGCCAGACAGGAGGCAAAATGTCCCCGGCCGCCATCTTCCAGCTTCACCTGCTGCTCGGCTACGTCGCCTGGCTGCTTTGCATCGGCGTCTATGTCCTGCCCCGGCTCAAGTCGATGGACCGCGCCGGGGCGCAACGGGCGGTCGCAACGCTCCATAGCTTCCGCTTCTTCGGCCTCGTCTTCATCCTTCCCGGCGTCGTCGGTCCCGATCTGCCGGCCGGCTTTGCCGTCACGGCCGCCTATGGCGACCTTGCTGCCGGGCTACTGGCCATGCTGGCGCTGATCTCGTTCCGCATCCGGCCACTGTTCTGGCTGCTCGTCATTGCCTTCAATCTCGTGGGCGCCGGTGATCTCGTCATCGACTATTACCGCGGCGCCCAGTCCGGTCTGCCTGTCTTGGCGGGGCAGCTAGGCGCAGCCTATGTGGTCGTGATCGTCTATGTACCGCTGCTGATGATCACCCATATGGTTGCGCTCTATTTGCTTGTGCGCCGGCAGTCCATTACCGCTCAAACCCTTCGCGGCGATCCTGTTGCCAACTGACCGGCCAGGACGGGGTGACATGCTTTCGAGAGGTAATTCCGCGCTTTGGGCGATATGCATCAAGCTGCTGCAGTTTAAGGCCGGGGCGAAAGCTTCGGCCTTTATCGTTCCGCGCTCACCGTCAGCCAGCGGGTCGGCTTGCCATCATAGCCGCCGCCGTCGCTTTCCTCGATGGCGATGTTGTACCAGCCGTCTTTTTTCAGCAATTCCGACAGCCATTCGGCGGACGGATAGTTGTAATAACGCCCGAGGCCGTCAAGGCCTTCCGCTTCTCCCGCCTTGAAGCTTGCGTGGAGGAAGCCGCCGATTTTCAGGGCGCGGCGGATGCGGGCGAAGACATCGGGCAGTTCAGCCCTCGGGACGTGGAGAAGGCTCGCATGTGCCCAGACGCCGTCGAAGGCGCTGTCGGCGTCGAGCTCCTGGAACAGCATGACCTTGACCGGCCTGCCGATCCGCACTTCCGCCTGTCTGGCAAGCTCGGCGGAGCCATCCGTCGGTGTCACCTCGAAACCCTGCGACAGCATGTAGGCGCTGTCCTGCCCGCCGCCGCAGCCGAGTTCGAGGATTGCGCCACCCGGTGCAATACCGGCGAGGAAGGCATCGAGCTGCTGCCTCGGCAGGCTGCGTGCCCGGTCGGCGTATGTCTCGGCGTTTTTCTCGTAAAAGGCGGAGGTCGTGTCACGAGGCATGCGGGTCGGCCGTTCGGGGGCGTCGGTTGGATTGAAGGTGTCTCTCGGGAAGCCGGTCGGCGCCGATAATGTCGATGACCAGGATGCCTTCCGGTATCTCGCGGTAGAAGGCGACATGGCGCATGTGGAGGAGGCGCCGAAGGCCGGCGCCGAGTTCGTCGCACTCGTCTCCCATGGAGGGCACGCGCGAAAGAAGCACGAAAATTCTGTCCCAATCGAGAAGATAGGCATCCGCCTGCGCCTCGCCGAAATGCAGGCTGGCATATTCGTCGATGCCCGACAACACGGCGTCTGCGGTTCGGGTCAGCCTATAGGTGGTCACGCAGCTTCGCCTTCGTTTCCAGCAGAATATCGGCAATGCGCCGGTCGCTGATGCCGCTTTCCTCAGCCAGCCTCAGAATCTCGCGCAGTTCTTCGTCATCGAGCTTGCGGTGGTTTTGATCCTTCAGGACGAGTTCCGCCAGAAATGCGCCGGCACTGCTGTATCTGCCGCTTGCAACACGGCGTGCGACGTATTCGGCCAGATCATCCGGAAGGGAGATCGTCATTTTCGCCATTGAATTCAGTGCCGCCCGTCCATGCCGGTGTCGGCGTCCCCGATGCCAGATTACCATTTCCCACTTTATCATAGAAGCGTTGAGCGCCGCCGTCGAACACTTGGGTCACATCAAGGTCAGTCTTTTTTATCGATGGAGACGACCCGCTCGAAATCCTTGAAATGGACGTCGCAGGTCAGAATATCTGCATCATGGTGCTCGGCCGTCGCGTAAATGATCGCATCAGCGGTGGCAAGTTTGAGGGCTGCCGATATCTCCGCGGCACGGTGGGCAAGCGTCGTGTCGAGGGGCACCACCATGCATCTCGCGGTATAGGCGATGAAGCTGTCGATGGCGGGCGACGGACAGCGGCGCCTACCCTGTCGGTGTTGACGCCGCCGTTCGCGTGGAACGTCCGAAGTTCAGGTCGGGATCAAGCGCGTCCAGCCGTGCGCATCGTTCGTTACGCCCTTTTGCAGACTGACGAGTTGTTGGCGCAGTTCGCTGGTCAACTTGCCGGTCTGTCCGTCTCCGACCAGAAACTCGCCGCCGGCATGTCGAACCAGGCCGATGCCCGCCAGGACGGCGGCAGTGCCGCAAGCGAACGCTTCGACGAGCCTGCCACTGGCAGCGTCGTCTTGCCATTCCGCGAACGAGTAGGGGCGCTGCTCGACGCGCAAGCCCTTTTCTTCGGCGAGCACGATCACGGAAGCCCGGGTGATGCCCGGCAGGATCGTGCCGCCAAGGGGCGGGGTCACCACTGATCCATCGTTCATCACGAAGAAGACGTTCATGCCGCCGAGTTCTTCGACCCAGCGATGCTCTGCGGCGTCCAGGAAGACCACCTGATCGCAACCCTTTTTGGTCGCCTCGGCTTGCGCCACGAGGCTGGCTGCGTAGTTTCCGCCGCATTTTGCAGCGCCGGTGCCGCCGGCGGCTGCACGTGTGTATTCGGTCTCGACCCATAGGGAAACCGCCTTTGCGCCGCCCTTGAAGTAGGCGCCGACCGGAGAGGCGATGATGCAGAAGACATATTCCTGAGCCGGACGAACGCCGAGAAACGCCTCGTTGGCGAACATGAAGGGGCGAAGGTACAGGCTGGCGTCGCCGGACGGAATCCAGGCCTTGTCAACGCGGACCAGTTCTTCGACCGCCTTCAGGAAGAGTTCTTCGGGCACAGGAGGCATCGCCATGCGGGTCGCCGACTGCGCGAAGCGGCGTGCGTTCTCTTCAGGCCGAAAGAGCAGAATCCGGCCATCATCCGCCTTGTAGGCTTTCATGCCCTCGAAGATTTCCTGAGCATAGTGCAGCACGGCGCTCGCAGGATCGAGCTCCAGGGGCCGCCTCGGCGTAACCTTTGCATCGTGCCAGCCATCTTCGGCAGTCCATCGTGCCAGGACCATATGATCCGTGAAGAGCTTGCCGAAACCGGGAGTCTCGAGTGCCTGGATGCGATCGGCGTCCGAGACGGGAGACTTGTGGAGTTCGATTTTGATTTCAGGGGAGGCTGACGTCACGGTCATTTCTGGCACCTTGATAGTAAATTGAATAGTGGCGACACTACCGCCGCCGAGTAGGTCTTGAAAGGGTCTGAATCAGCCGGTTTCGACTTTGATCAGAGGAATAACCGTTTGATGTGGCTGACGTCGAGCAGCAAATTCGCAACCGATGCCTTCGACATCGGATGGCGGCTACATCAAGTGAACTCCCGAACATCAAAGGCTTTTGAATATAAGATTCCAACATGTCACCATGACAAGAAAATAGGTCAGCATTGTTGACATAAATTCCCCGGCATGGTCTGCTGCAGGGAATAGAAAATACGAGGAAACCCCATGCTGAACTGGGACACCATGTTTGCGTCGCGCTCGTCGCGCATGCGCGCATCCGAGATCCGCGAGCTTTTGAAGCTTCTCGACCGACCTGACATCATTTCCTTTGCTGGCGGCATTCCGGATCCGGCGTTGTTTCCCGATCAGGAGTTCAAGCAGGCCTATGCCGATATTTTCGCTGGCGCTGCCGTCAATTCGGCGCTGCAATATTCGGTCAGCGAAGGCTACAAGCCGCTGCGCGAATGGCTGGTCCGGCAGATGGCCGATCTCGGCATTCCCTGCGAACTCGACAATGTCTTCATCGTCTCCGGCTCGCAGCAGGGCCTCGATTATCTCGGCAAGTTGTTCCTGTCGCCGAACGATACCGCGCTGGTGACATGGCCGACCTATCTTGGCGCGCTGCAGGCCTTCAACGCCTATGAGCCGGCCTACGACCAGTTGACACCGAACGGCAACCGAACGCCGGACTCCTACCGCGCGGCCGCAGCGGCAGCCGGCGGCAAGGTGAAGTTCGCCTATCTCTCCGCCGACTTCTCCAACCCGACCGGCGAAACGGTCGATCTCGATGGCCGCCGGAAGGTTTTGGCGCTGGCCGAAGAACTTGAGATCGCCGTCATCGAAGACGCCGCCTATCAGTCGTTGCGTTACGACGGCGACCCGATCCCGCCGATCCTGGCGCTGGAGATCGCCGAGAAGGGGCATATCAACGATACGCGCACGATCTATTGCGGCAGCTTCTCGAAGACGCTGGCGCCCGGCCTTCGCGTCGGCTTCGTCGTCGCAAATGCCCCCGTCATCCGCAAGCTGGTGCTGATGAAACAGGCGGCCGACCTGCATTCTTCGACGATCAACCAGATGGCAATTGCCGATGTCGCCGAGCGCGGCTTCGATGCCCAGGTCGCCAAGATCAAGGCCACCTACAGCCGTCGCCGCGACTGCATGCTGGCGGCGCTCGAGAAATATATGCCCAAGGGCACCAGCTGGACGAAGCCGGAAGGCGGCATGTTCATCTGGATCACACTGCAGGAAGGCATGGACGGCGCCAAGCTGTTGGCGAAATCGCTCGAAACCGCCAAGGTCGCCTTCGTGCCCGGCAAGGCCTTCTTCGCCGATGGTTCGGGCGCCAACACCTTCCGCGTCAGCTTCTCGTGCGCCAACGAGCAGATGATCGAGGACGGCATCGGTCGCCTGGGCGCGCTGATTGCGGCCGAGATCGGCGGCTGATCGCTGCAGGTTGCGGCGAGGGTGGGCGTGGCGTGCGCGCGAGCTGGGGAGAAGATGCCGGCAGGCAGATGAGGGGGTGAGCGGCGAACGCCGCGAATGCGCCGAGCGCAAGCGAAGGCAAGCAAAGGCCCGCCGTGTGGCCCCCTCATCCGACCCTTCGGGCCCCCTTCTCCCCGGTGGGGAGAAGGGGGAGCAGCCAGCCAGCGCCAATCAGAAGATCGTCGTCCAGCCTTCGTTCGCCGTTTCGCTCTTGCCGTAGCCGACGCGGTCGACCACGGCGCCGTCATGATCGCCTATCGCTGAAGATGCGGGCCGAAAAGCTCGAGATCGGCTTCACCGAGCCTGTCGCTGACCGTGTTCAGCTGATGCCAATAGGGATAGATCACCGGCGGCAGGCTGACGGCGTCGAGGCGCTTGCGCTCCTCGCCCGTGAGCGTCAGTTCGGCGGCGGCGATGTTGTCGCGGAACTGGGCGTCGGTGCGGCCGCCGATGATGACCGAGGTCACTGCCTTGCGGCCGATCAGCCATGCGAGCGCCACCTGGGCGGCTGAGACGCCACGTTCCTCGCCGATCGCGACCAGCGTCTCGACGATATTCCAGAGGCGGTTTTCGTCGCGGATCGGCGGTTCGGTCCAGCCGGCGAACTGGCGCGTGCCTTCGGGAGCGGCCTGGTTGCGGCGATGCTTGCCGGAAAGCAGGCCGCCGGCAAGCGGGCTCCAGACCAGCACGCCGAGGCCCTGGTCGATTGCGATCGGCAGCAACTCGTATTCGGCGTCGCGGGCTTCCAGCGTATAATGGATCTGCTGGCTGATGAAGCGCTGGTAGCGGTGCTCGTTGGCAATGCCAAGCGCCTTCATGATGTGCCAGCCGGAATAGTTCGAGCAGCCGACGTAACGCACCTTGCCCTGCTTGATCAGGGCGTCGAGGGCTTCCATCGTCTCTTCGAGCGGCGTCTGGCCGTCCCATTCATGCACCTGGTAGAGGTCGATGACATCGGTCTTCAGGCGTTTGAGGCTCGCTTCGCATTCCCGAATCAGGTGGTAGCGCGACAGGCCCTGGTCGTTCGGGCCGTCACCCATGCCGAAACGGGCCTTGGTGGCCAGCAGCACGCCTTGCGGCCGTTTGCCGGAGAGCACATCGCCGATGATGTTTTCGCATTCACCATTGGAATAAGCATTGGCGGTGTCGATCAGGTTGATGCCGGCATCGATGCACATATCGATCATCTTGCGCGCCTCCGAGACGCCGAGGTCACCGACGGTCTTCGCCCATCCGACGCCGCCGAAGGTCATTGTGCCCATGGTCAATGTGGAGATCTTCAGGCCGGAACGGCCGAGCGAACGATATTCCATTGAAACTCCTCCTTCATCGAAAAATGATTGACGTACCGCAAAGCGGCTCGATGGCAATGGCCGGGCGTTCACGCCTGCGTGAAGCGCTCGCGTTAGCTTACGCTTTCAATTAATTCCAAGCGAGGATCATCAAACGGTCTCTTCGCCAATCTCGACCAGCATCTGAAACAGGAGATGGAGGAGACTTTTCGCGAGTTTCACCAGCGCTCCGGCGCGACAATGATCTACGTCACCCACGACCAGAGCGAGGCGATGGCGCTGGCAACCGACGTCGCCGTGATGTCCGAAGGCCGCCTGCTGCAGGTGGCGCCGCCGGCCGAGATCTACGCACGGCCGGAGGGGCATGTTGTCGGAGGGCTGATCGGGCGAGGGGCCGTCCTTACGCTGCCGGTCATGGGAAGCGAACGCCATCTGGAGTGGGACGAGCTGCAGGATGCACTGCAGGCGGCCAATACCGATGGCGCCGATATCCTGGTGCGGCCGGAGGATGTGATCATCGGCGGCGAGGGGGCTCCGGCAGTTGTCGAAACCGTGCTGTTCGAAGGCGAGCGCTATGCCGTCAAACTCACGCTCGGCAACGGCTAGACGCTGCGCGCTTTCAGCCGCGTGGCTGTCTTGCCCGGTGAAGCGGTGCGCGTCGTCATCCGCGCCGGGTGGCGGCTTGATGGAGGAAGTCTCGACTTTTACGGTGAGCCAGTTGAAGATCGGCAATATAAGATTGAAAATCGCGGTTATCTTCTTACGAATCGCCAAAAAATGAATATCTCTTCCGAATTCGATCTAGCCATCCATGATGTAAAGCAAACGGCTAAGTTATTACGAACGCAATGGACTAAGCAAAACCCCCGCGATAATCAGTTTATTGAGGGACCATACTCGCATTCCAGTTCAAGTAAGGCGTATTCGATCCGTTTTCGTGCTTTCGGCGGTTCTTTTGAGTGCCGCGAGCGTGCTTCAGGGATGCCCATCTTTACAGCCGCAGAAACGGGATGGCGAATGGAAAACCCGAACGTTTAAGCCAAGTGAATTACATGGCAGTTCGAGCAACGGGAGCTCATCGAGCAGTTCCAATAGCGCGCCGAGCCAACCTCACGACTCCGCCACCTCAAGCCCGCCCAGCCATATCTAGGCGCAGAGGGCATTTGTCCGCAACTTTCTTGGCCGCGCCACCTTTTCCTGCGGCGATTGCCGGTTAAGGTACTGCTCGCAACCGGACTCCTGCCATGTCGCTTCGCCTCGCCACCTTCAATGTCGAAAATCTCCTGACCCGTTTCGATTTCACCGGCTTTCGCAACCAGCTACGCCAGGACCGCGTCATCAAGCTTTTCGAGGTGTCGAGCGAGGGTGTCTATCAGCAGCTTGAGCAGGCGCGGGTGATCGCCGCCACCGACGACACCAGGCAGATGACGGCGTTGGCGATCGCCGATGCGGATGCCGATATCCTCTGCCTGCAGGAAATCGATAATATGGCCGCCCTTCAAGCCTTCGAATATGGTTATCTCTTCCGCATGGTCGGAAACGGCTACCGGCAGAAATATCTGGTGGAGGGTAATGACAGCCGCGGCATCGATGTCGCCGTGCTGATGCGCGAGGAAACGCGCGACGGCCAGAAGATCGAGCTCAGGGGTATAAGAAGCCATGCGATGACGACCTATCGCGATCTCGATCTCTTCGACGAGGAGCTGGCGCTTACCAACCGCGTCGACGACAAAATCTTCAAACGCGACTGCCTGGAACTCGATCTTCTGATCGGTGGTCGGCCGTTCTCGCTCTATGTCGTGCATTTCAAGTCGATGGGCAATCCGCGCGACGGGCTGGACGGGCGGCAATCGACGATGCCGATCCGCCGCGCCGAGGCGCGCGCTGTGCGGCGCATCATCGAGGATCGCTTCGGTGCGGATCAAGCCGGCGCGAGGAGCTTCGCCATCTGCGGCGACATGAACGATTATCAGGAGCGCGTCGATGTCATCGGCCGCCGCGGGGCCGGCTATCGTTTCGAGCACCACGATGAGGCCGAGAGCGCACTCGACGTTTTCAGCCATGACGGCTTTGCCGAAAACGTCGTGCGCCGCCGCGAGCCCCTCGACCGTTGGACGCTCTATCACGCGCGCGGGCCGCAGGAGCAGTGGCTCTGCCAGCTCGATTATCTCTGGCTTTCACCTGATCTCGCCGCCCACAATGCCGGCCGCCTGCCGGAAATTGTCCGCAGCGGCCAACCCTACCGCACCATCTTCCCGCCGGGGCAGGAGGTGGAACGTTACCCGCGCACCGGCTGGGACAGGCCGAAAGCGTCCGATCATTGCCCCGTTGTCATGACACTGGATCTCCCCTGAAAGCGAACATGAAAACGAATTTGAACATGAAATTTCCGACGAGCGACCTTTCCGATGATTTCGCCGGCTGGCCGCCGGAGGCGACGGTTTTCCCGATCGCCGGCGTTAATCTGCGCGTCCTGCCCGGCAGCCATCCCTTCGTCCTCGCCGAGGAGGCAGCGATCCGCGAAAACTGGGCCAGGGAAACGGCCGCCAACCCGGCGCTGTTCGATGGGCGCTTGGTGTTCCAGCAGCGGCTGTCGTTCAGTGAAGACGGGATTGCGGGCGAGGGCTACGTTACTCCCTTTTCCGCTTTCATGTGGTGGCGCCGGCAGCCGCAGCGTCAGGGCGGCCTGCATATCTTTGCCTATCCGGTGCTCGAAAGCGCCGACGGCGCGCTGGTGGCGATCCGCATGGGCGCCCACACCGCCAATCCCGGCCAGGTCTATTTCGCCGCCGGCTCGCTGGAACAGGAGGACATCGTCGACGGGCGTTGCGACATCGAGGCCAATATGCGCCGCGAAGTCCACGAAGAGACAGGCCTGGACCTCGCCGACGCGGCGGCCGGGCCGGGGCTCTACGCCAGCTATTCCAGACGCACGGTAACGCTCATGCGGCTCTTCCGCTTCGACATGACGGCGGACGAGATGGTGAAGCGGATCGAAGCCCACATGCTGGTCGCCGAGGACAAGGAGATCGCCGGTGCGGTGGCCATCCGCTCGGCGGACCCCTCGGCGCATCCTTATAACATCTCGATGCTACCGGTGATTAGCTGGTATTTCGGCAAGGCGGGCGCATAAGAGGCGGGAGGCCGACCTCGTCCTTCGAGGCCACTGCGGGGCACCTCAGATGAGGTCGGAGAGAGGTCGCGGCATCCTCCAACGCCCCGCATCCTGAGGCACCCAGGCCAAAGACCGGAGCCTCGAAGGACAGGCCGCAGCTTTTGCTCCTTGCACCCATGCGGACTTAGCGCCTTGCACTCGGCCGTTTGGTCGGGCAGGTTGGCGGCGCGATGACCGATTCAAGGAGGCCGATGTGGCGCGAAGCTACAGCGTCTATGACGTGTTCACCGATCGAAAGCTTGCGGGCAACCCGCTGGCGGTGATCTTCGACGGCGACGATCTCAGCGACGAGGCGATGCAGGCGATCACCCGGGAGATCAATCTCTCCGAAACGGTGTTCGTGCAGCCTTCGAGCAATCCCGCCTATGCGGCGAAGCTCAGGATATTCACGCCCGGGCGCGAACTGCCGTTTGCGGGCCATCCGACGGTCGGTACGGCGGTGGCGCTGGCCGAGCGGGCGCATGGCGCTGCGACGCTCGATCTCGTTACGGTGCTTGAGGAAAATGTCGGGCCGGTGCGCTGCGCCGTGCGGCTTAGGGAGGGCGAGGCGAGTTTTGCGGAATTCGACCTGCCGCGTAAATCGCAGCCGGCCATCATGCCGCTCGACAAACTCGGCATGGCCGATGCGCTGTCGCTGAAGGTGACCGAGATCGGCTTCGAAAATCACGTGCCCTCGGTCTGGAGCGCCGGCGTTCCCTTCCTGCTCATCCCGGTGCACGATGTCGGAGCCGCGCAGCGGGTGGAATTCGATCCGCAGCTCTGGGAAAAGATCGTGCCCTTCGTCGACGGTGCGCTTGCCTCGGCCTATGTGTATTGCCGCGGCGGCGTCAACCACGTGGCGAAGTTCCATGCGCGCATGTTCGCAAGCGGCATGGGGATCGTCGAAGACCCGGCCACCGGCTCGGCGGCGGCAGCACTCTCCGGTGCCATCCACCATTTCGACCGGCTGACGGACGGGCATCACCCGATCATGATCGAGCAGGGCGTCGAGATGGGTCGGCCATCCTTCATCCACCTGCATATCGATGTCGACGGCGGGGCGATTTCCAATGCGCGGATCGGCGGCCAGGCGGTGCGACTGGCCAGCGGCACGCTCGACCTTTGATTTCACCAGAGCGCCGCGCGTCCGATAGCTAAGAACGCCTTATCGCTTTGAATCTGCGCATAATCCTTGCCGAAAATCGGTTCCGATGGTCGGGGTTGCGCGCTGCATTGCAGCCATGCCGAAAAATCTTCGCGATTAACCAAAGAAAATTCGCCGATGTGCTGGACAAGCCTGCCGATCCTGTTTATACGCCCCGTCACACCGCGCAACCAAGCGCGAACGGGTGATTAGCTCAGTTGGTAGAGCAGCTGACTCTTAATCAGCGGGTCGTAGGTTCGAGCCCTACATCACCCACCAAAATCTCTTGATAATATTGAATTATTTGAATTCAGGCCGGGTTTTCCGGCCTGCCGGAGACTGTTCCGGACTGGGCGGCATGGTCGGGCTGTCCGCAGGTCTGGCAGCGTCGATCCCAGCGCCCTATTTGCTCTCTCATAAGTGGGAGGGGTTCATGAGAAGCGTCATTCTAGCCACTGCGTTGTTGCTGCCGTTGCCGGCCTTTGCCGCTGGGGCGAAGGAGGTCAAGGCAAGCGAGCATAGCTGCAGCGAGCTTGCGCAGATTATCCGTCAGAATAAAAAGGTCTTTGTCCGCGTCGGCTTCGGTGGCCGCAGCTTCCGCTATCCGCCAGCGCAATGCAGCATGGGCGACAAGCGCGCGACGACGAGTTTTCGCGATGCGGGTGGGAAGCAGTGCATTCTCGACTATGTCTGTGTCTTCGATCCCGCGTCGCCCTATAACTTCCCTTAGCTTTTGAGGCATGAATCGGTGCGATGCCTCAACTTCATATCTGCATATTCAGGAGTTTTCATGAAAACCGTTGTGCTGGCCGTTGCGCTGTTGTTTCCGTCCGCAGCCCTCGCCGTCGAGGCGGTGGAAGTCAATGCCAAGGATCATAGTTGCGATGAGCTTTCCCAGATCATCCGCAAAGACAAAGCCGTTTTCGTGCGCATGGGCTTGGGTGGCCGCAGCTTTCGTTATCCACCGGCCAGGTGCAATCTGGGCGACAAGTACGAAACGGCGAGGTTAAGGGATGGCAACGGCAAAATTTGCCTTCTCGACTACCAGTGCGTGTACGATCCCCAGTCCTTCTATAACAGAATCCCGAAATAATTTCCGATTTCAATCGCTGATTTCAGCGTCATCACCGGCATGCATTCTTCGGTAACCCGCTCAAGAAAAAAGGCCGGGCGAAACTCGCACCGACCCTTCCTCGATCTGTCTCGATAACGGCTGCCAGTACATCCGTGGTCAGCCGTCAGAGACAAATTTATTATCCCTCAAATAGGGTTTGTTTCACAATGTTCAAGAGCCCACGGCAGAAAGAAGCCGGCGCTTTGCCGACTTCTTTCGAGTGAGCAACTGTTACTGCTGGGCAGGCGCCGCCGGCGTGGCCGGTGCCGGTGCTGGTGCCGGTGCAGGCGTTGCAGGGTTGTCAGTCGGAGCGATCGGCTTGGCCGGCGCCGGCTCGGATTGCGTCGTGGAGGCTGTTGTATCAGGGGATGTGCCGGGGGTGCTCCACTGCGAATAGGCGAATGCAGCGACAGCGATAACGGCCAATGCAGCGACCCAGACAACCCACGTATTATTGGTGCGCGGGCTAGGCGTGGTGCGCAGATCCAGATTTGGGTTCAGCGGGCGGTTCGGGTCGTTGGCATTATTGGGGTCGTACGTCATGGTACTTTCTCCTCTTTCGGTGAAAGAAGAATGCCGAAGTGGGCATTTTGTTCCGTGCAGGTGCCGGGAACCGGTTGCTATCAGGGGTTTCCGCGCCGCAGCCCGCCAGAATCGGCAGCCAGGGCCGTCTGCTTGTGGGCTTGCTTGCCCACAGCCGCTCCGACGTGAACGTTGCGCGTCTCTGTTCTATGCAAGCGTCCGCTTGACACGACGGGGTCTGTTGCCCATGGTTTTGCCATGGGGTCGCGATCACCCCACGAGGCGTCATGCTGAAGAATCGCGTCCAATAGTACCGATCAACGGAGGGACGCGTCATGCCGTCATTTCTCGAAATTTCCGCCGAAAAACTCAGCCGCCTCATCGGAACCCCCGGGGCGCCTTGCATTATCGATGTTCGCACCGAGGCGGACTTCGCACTCGATCCGCGCCTGGTTCCGGGCTCGATCCGGCGCGACCATGCCGAGGTCGCGTCCTGGGCGGGCAGCATCGATGCCGATGCCGTCGTTGTGGTCTGTCAAAAGGGCAGCAAGCTCAGCCATGGTGTGGCCGCCTATCTGCGCCATAGCGGGATCGACGCCGAAAGCCTCGAAGGCGGCTTCGAAGCCTGGATCGCTGGCGGAGCGGCGGTGCCTGATGAAAAGCTGCCGCCCCGCGACGCTGAAGGACGCACCGTCTGGGTGACGCGCGCGCGGCCGAAAATCGACCGCATTGCCTGTCCCTGGCTGATCCGGCGCTTCGTTGATCCGGACGCCGTCTTCCTGTTCGTCCCGGCGCCCGAAGTGTGTGCCGTCGGCGAGCGCTTCGGCGCCGTACCCTTCGATATCGAAGGCGTGTTCTGGAGCCATCGCGGCGAGCTCTGCACCTTCGACGTGATGGTCGAGGAATTCGGCCTGGCGTCCGAGCCGCTTCTGCGCCTGGCGCAGATCGTCAGGGCGGCGGATACCGCAAAGTTCGATCTTGCGCCCGAGGCGTCTGGCCTGCTTGCCGCTTCGCTCGGCCTCTCCAGGATGTATTCCGACGATCTGGAGCAGCTCGAGGCCGGAATGCTTCTCTACGATGCCTTCTTCCGCTGGTGCCGGGACGCGACCGAGGAAACCCACAACTGGCCCGCGCCGAAGAAGAGGGCATGAGATGGCCGAGATGACAGACAATGGCCCTACGGGCCAAACGGTGGAGAGAAATGCGGGAGAAGGGCATCACCACGGCGTCTCGTTCGGCGAAGCCTTCAAGGTGTGGCTGCGCGTCGCCGCCTTGAGCTTCGGTGGCCCGGCCGGCCAGATCGCCGTCATGCACCGGATCATTGTCGACGAGAAGCGATGGATCGGCGAGCATCGTTTTCTGCATGCGCTGAATTATTGCATGCTGCTTCCCGGCCCCGAGGCGCAGCAACTCGCCGTCTATATCGGCTGGCTGATGCACCGCACGCTGGGCGGTCTCGTCGCCGGCCTGCTGTTCGTGCTGCCGGGATTCCTGTCGATCCTCTGCCTCAGCTATATTTACGCGGCTTATGGCAGCGTCGGCATCGTCGCCGGTGTGTTTTTCGGGCTGAAGGCAGCGGTGCTTGCCGTCGTCGTGCAGGCCGTCATCCGCATCGGCGGCCGCGCCCTCAGAAACAACGTCATGCTCCTGATTGCGGCCGTGGCCTTCGTCGCTATCTTCTTCTTGCACGTGCCGTTCCCGCTGATCGTGCTTGCCGCCGGTATGAGCGGCTTCATCGGCGGCAGGTTCGGGCTTGCCGCCTTCAGGCCGGGTGGCGGCCACAAGGCTGGGAGCGGTTCGATGCTTTCGGATGCCGAGTCTGCGCTCGGGGACGGCATACCTGATCATGCGCGTCCCAATCTCGCCTGGTCGCTGCGTATGTCGGCAGCTCTGCTTGCTCTCTGGCTTTTACCCATCGCCGCCCTCTATGCAGCGTTCGGGGCACACGACGTCTTCACCGAGATCGGTCTGTTCTTCAGCAAGATGGCGGTCGTCACCTTCGGCGGCGCCTATGCCGCGCTCGCCTATGTCGCGCAGGAAGCCGTGCAGCGTTTCGGCTGGCTGAAACCCGGCGAGATGCTGGATGGCCTGGGGATGGCCGAGACGACGCCGGGGCCGCTGATCATGGTGCTTCAGTTCGTTGGCTTCATGGGCGCCTACCGCAATCCCGGATCGCTCGATCCGATGTTCGCCGCCACGCTTGCGGCAATCTTGACGACCTGGGTCACGTTCGTGCCCTGTTTCCTGTGGATTTTCCTCGGCGCGCCGTTCATCGAAAAACTGCGCGGCAATGTGGCGCTCGCCGGCGCGATGTCGGCGATCACGGCGGCTGTGGTCGGGGTCATTCTCAACCTCGCCATCTGGTTTGGCCTGCACACGCTGTTTGCCGAGGTCGCGACCGTCCGCCTTGGCGGCCTGCGGCTCGATATCCCCGTGCTGCAATCGGCCGTGCCGGCGGCAATGGCGCTGTCGGCCGCCGCCGCCATCGCGATCTTCCGGTTCAAGACATCGGTCATCACGACGTTGCTTGCCTGTGCGATATCGGGAATGCTTTGGACGCTGGCGGTAAGCTAGAGCGCTTTCAAAGGTCCGCAGCGGTAGCGTCCAGAATAGCGCAAAAATCAGTAAACTAAGCATTTCTGAGTGGGAGAAAAACCGAAATTCTTTAGGCTCCCACCCCGTCTGCGGGGATGCGCGTCGCCAGCATCTTGTCGATGCGCATGCCGTCCATGTCGAGCACTTCGAAACGCCAGCTGTCGAACACGAAGGTTTCGCCGGCTTCGGGGATATGCTGGAGCTGGTGCAGCGCGAAGCCCGCAAGCGTATGGAAATCCGCATCCGGGCGATCGCGCAGGCCCAGCCGTTCGAAGGCGTCGAAGGCCGGCATCATTGCATCGATCAACAGCGATCCGTCTTCCCGCACGACGATGTCGGGCTCCTCATTGGATCCCGGCAGATCGCCGGCGATGGCTTCGAGCAGATCTGTCTGGGTGACGATGCCTTCGAGGCTGCCATATTCGTCGATAACGATGGCGAGCCGGACAGGTGAGGCCTTGAAACTGTCGAGCACACGCACGACCGAGGTGCCCTCGTGCAGCACCAGCGGTTGCTTGATCACCGCCATCGGCCGGACCTTGCCGCCGTCGAGAACCTGGTCGAGAAGATCCTTCTTCAACACCATGCCGATCGGTTCGTCGATCGAGCCGCGGGCGACCAGCAATTGTTCGTGGCTGCATTCGCGGATGGTTTTCAGGATCTCCGCCTCGCTGTCATCGGCGTCGAACCATTCGATATCGAGACGCGGGGTCATGATGTCGGAGATCGGCCTGTCGCCGATGTTGAAGACTCGCTCGACAAGCTGCTGCTGCACCTGGTTGAGAAGGCCGGCCTCCTGGCTTTCGGCGACCAGCAGCTTGAGCTCCTGCGGCGAATGGAACGACGATTCCCCGGTTCCGGCACGAAGACCCACACCCCGCAAAACCAGGTTCCCCATGCCGTTCAGAGCAAAGATCGCCGGCTTGAACAGCACCAGGAAAAGCCCGAGCGGACGCACCACGGCAAGCGAAGTGGCTTCGCTGCGCTGAAGCGCCAGGCTTTTCGGTGCAAGCTCGCCGAGCACGATGTGAAGTGCTGTGATGATGACGAAGGCAATGACGATGGCGACGGTATGTGCACCTGTGGTCGCCCATTGTCCGGGCAGCCAGGACAGCAGAGGTTCGACCAGGTGGGCAAGCGCCGGTTCGCCGACCCAGCCCAGCGCCAGCGACGAGATGGTGATGCCGAGCTGGGTGGCTGCGAGGTTGGCGTCGAGATTGTCGACGGCGCGCTGAAGGGCTGAGGCATTCATGCGGCCGGCCGCGGCAAGTTCGGTGACACGACTGCGCCTCACCGAGACCAGCGCGAATTCGGCGGCGACGAAGAAGCCATTGGCTGCGACGAGAAGTAGCACGGCTAGTATCCCGACATAGTCGAAGAGCCCGCCCGCGGATTCGGACATGTTTTCCCTACCTCTGAAATGATGCTAGCCCGAAACTACACGCTCGCACACATGTAGCAAGGCGCAGCCGCCGTTCTTCCAGTGATGATGCCGATGCCGGCCCACCGCGTCAGATGATGTGCGCGGTTGCCCGATGCGGTGCACAAGAGGGCGCAGCCGACCGCATGATCGATGCCGTGGCGTTCATCTCTTCGGCGCCTCGAAGAGTTCGATCGGGTTTCCGGCCGGATCATCGAGCACGATCTGCTTGCCACCCATGCCTTGCACGATCTCGTTGCGAAAACGCGCGCCCGCCTGGCGCAGCGTCGCGACCTCCGCCTCCAGGTCGCCGACCTCGATCTGGATGCGATTCCATCCGCCGGGTTCAGGTTTTCGCCCGTCGGGCATTGGCTGGGAAGCTCCGCCCGGTCCCGTCGTGCCGCTGACGAGCAGACGAAACCCGTCCTTGGTCAGGATGGCGAAGGAGGGCGCGGGGTGAAGCGCAATCGAGAAGCCAAGATGTTTCGTATAGAATTCCAACGCGGCGTCGACGTCGTCGACGATGTAACGCATGCTGATGCCGGGCATAGGTTTCCTCCATTGTTATCGAGCGATCCCGCACGACGGTCCGGCGGCGCAAAGCTCCTGATCGGGTCCGCGGAGAAACGCTCCATGATTTTGAATCTGCGCCCAATCCTTCCGAAAATCGAATCCGATCTTCGGACTCCGCCGATCACGACGTCTCGAATAAAACGGCTGCTCGGCATGGCGTATAAGGCTAATCTAAAATATAAGCGCCGAGCTACAGGCTACAGATTCCGTTACGAAAGTTTAATTTAAATTTCAGTTTCGGTTCATCTTTTCGGGCCTAGTTCTCTCCCGTGCCCAACACGAGGAACCCCACATGAAAAAGATTTTTGCAGCTCTCCTTTCCGCTTCCTTCCTTCTCTCCCCGATGGTTGTCTCCCAAGCCAGCGCCGATGATTATCGCCGTCCGCCTGTCGTCGTGCAGAAGAAGGTGATCGTCGAGAAAACGGTCGTCCGGCCGCACTGGAAGAAGGGGTACCGCGTCAACGCCAGCGAGCGCCGCCGGTTTCACGACGTCAACGACTACCGCCGCTACCGGCTGGCTGCGCCGCCGCGCGGCTATCGCTGGGTCCGGGCCGACAACGACTACCTGCTGATCGGCGTCACCAGCGGTGTGATCTCCAGCATTATTGCTGGTCGCTGATTGGTGGATATGAGGAGGGCGGCTTCGGCCGCCCTTTCAGATTTTGGGAGTAAGGTGGAGATCCTGGCTGGAGTGGGTATTTTGTCTCGATAGAGCGCCATCGCTTCCCCCACTGCTCATTCCTGTTCCTGTCACAGGAATCCAGCCACCGCGCGTCCGCGCGGTAAGGACTTGGGCGCTCTGGATCCCTGTAGCGAGCACAGCGATGAGGGTGGGCTGGATCCCTGTGACGAGCACAGGGATGAGGGTGGGGTGAGGTGACGCCTGCGCTAATTCTTCCGGCGCACGGCGGCGATGATGCCAAGCAACCCCTTCGGACTTCCGGCATCGACCTTTACATCCTCATCATGCGCCGACGGATGCAGCCCCTTGATCGGTGGCAACGGATCACACTCCGTGCAGACGCAGCGGTAGGGTTTGATTGCCGTTGCCTTCATGCCGCCTGGCGGTTCCAGCTGGCGAAAGGGTCGGGCAGGTTTCGCCAGCGCTCGGGCGCGAAGACTTCGGTTTCGACGAGACAGGCGTCGAGCTCTCTTCTGATCCAGGTCTCGTCCATGGGGTCGGCGCCGATGAAGACGATCTCCTGGCGACGGTCGCCCCAGACGGGGTCGAGATAGGGGCTGATGGCGCGCAGGAAGCCCGGCTCGTCCGGCCATTGTTCGCGCGGCACCGATGCCCACCACAGACCCATCTTGCCGGTGCGGACGATCGCGCCCGCCTGGCTGATTTCGCCGACGTGATGCGGGCGCGTCGCCAACCAGAAGAAGCCTTTGGCGCGCACCACGCCCGGCCATGTCCTGTCGAGAAGGGCTTGCAATTTTGCCGGATGGAAGGGACGCTTCTCGCGATAGACGAAGGAGCGGATACCGTATTCTTCGGTCTCCGGCACATAGTCGCGGAAACCGTGCAGTTCCTTGTACCAGAGCGGATGGGTCTCCGCCTTTGATATGTCGAAGCGGCCGGTGCCGAGCACCTCCTTGAGCGCCACCTTGCCGAAATCCGCCTCGATCAGCTTCACATCGGGGTTGAGGCCGATGATGATTTTCCGCGCGGCGTCGCGTTCCGTCTCACTTGCCGTGCCGATCTTGTTCAGCACCACGATATCGGCGAATTCGATCTGCTCGACCAGCAGGTCGACGATGGTCCTGTCGTCGCCGTCGCCCGCCGTTTCACCGCGGTCGGCGAGGAAATCGGCCGATGCGTAGTCGGCGAGCAGATTGGCGGCATCGACGACCGTCGCCATCGTATCGAGCCTTGCGACGTCCGAAAGGCTTTGGCCGTTCTCGTCGCGAAATTCGAAGGTGGTGGCGACGGGCAGGGGCTCGGCGACGCCCGTGGATTCGATCAGCAGGTAGTCGAAGCGGCCCTGATCGGCGAGCTGGCGTACCTCCTTCAGCAGGTCGTCGCGCAGCGTGCAGCAAATACAGCCATTGGTCATCTCGACCAGTTGCTCCTCCGTGCGCGAGAGATTGGCGCCGCCATCGCGCACCAGACTAGCGTCGATGTTCACTTCGCCCATGTCGTTGACGATGACGGCGACGCGCAGACCCTCGCGATTGGCGAGCACATGGTTGAGTAGCGTCGTCTTGCCGGCGCCGAGAAAACCTGAAAGCACCGTGACGGGAAGTCTGTTGTTCATGGGACCTCATCAGATTATTATTAATGTTATATCATTACCTATGAATTGCCGAAAAAAAGCGGAACGGGGTTGTCCGCCTCTTTCCGCCTCAGCTCTCTCCGCGCGTCGCCGCATGGTGGTCATGCGTTGGAGAGACAGTCCTTCATGCTGTTGGCGATGCCGCGCATGAGGGTGAAGTAGAGATCAGGACCGGCCTTCAGCGTAGCGGCTTCGGGGTCGAGCACGGCTGACTTGGCGCGTGTGCCCTCGATGACGACATCGACGAGCCGCGGCTCGAACTGCGGCTCGGCAAAGACGCAAGTTGCGCCAAGCTCGCCAACCTTGCTGTGGATTTCCGAGACGCGCTCGGCGCCGGGGATGGTTTCCGGGCTGACGGTGATCGAGCCGGCGACGCGGATGCCGTAGCGGTGCTCGAAATATTGGTAGGCGTCGTGGAAGACGATGAAAGGTTTGTCCTTGACGGGAGCGACGGCGGCGGCGATCTCCTTGTCCAGCGCCGTCAGCCGGTCGTCCAGCGCCTTGGCATTGGCCTGATAGGTCAGCGCATTGGCGGGATCGGCGGCGACCAGCGTCGTGGTGATCATGGTGGCCATCGCCTTGGCGTTCATCGGATCGAGCCAGAGATGTGTGTCGAAGGCGCCGTGGTCGTGATCATGGTCGGCTTCGGCGCCATGTGCGGCTTCGGCCTCGCTATGTTCATCGCCGTCGTCATGCGGCTCGAATGCGCCGCCCTCGCGAAACGGCAGCTTCACGAGGCCGGGCGCGTCGTCGAGTGCTGCGATGCTGGCATCCGAACCCAAAGCCTGCAGCGGTTTTTCGAGGAAGGCCTCGAGGCCGGGGCCAACCCAGAAGATCACCTTGGCTTCCTGCAAGGCCCGCGCGTTCGAGGGCTTCAGATTGTAGGTGTGCGGCGAGGCGGCGCCGTCGACGATCAGTTCCGGCTCGCCCACACCTTGCATGATCGCCGAGACCAGCGAATGGATCGGCTTGATCGAGGTGACGACGACAGGCGCATCCGCCGCACGCATCGTGCCGGCAAAGAACAGAGCGGGGATTACCAAAGCCGGGATTGCCAAAGCCGGGATTGCAAGAACCGGCATTCTGAGGGCCAGCATTTTGAGGGCAGACCCCAAGGCGCGTTTCATTGGCATGCTCCGCTTGAATTCAAATTGTTATGTTATTACATCAATTGCGTTATGCTATAACGTGTGCGATAGCAGGACGCAACAGCACTTTCGGAAAATTTGATGCTCTCTCCCGCAAAGCCCCCCGCTGGTATCAGGGCCGAACCGCTGGTTTCGCTTGAGAATGTCGGCGTCCTTCGCAATGGCCGCTGGCTGGTGCGCGGCGTCGAATTTTCCGTGTCGCGCGGCGAGATCGTCACGCTGATCGGGCCGAACGGCTCCGGCAAGTCGACCAGCGCCAAGGCGGCGATCGGCGTGTTGAAGCCCAATGAGGGCAGGGTGGAGCGCAAGGCCGGCCTCAAAGTGGGCTACGTCCCGCAGAAGCTCTCAATCGACTGGACGCTGCCGCTTTCGGTGCGCCGGTTGATGACGCTGACCGGCCCGCTGCCGGAGCGTGACATGCTTTCGGCGCTCGAATCCGCCGGCGTCGCTCATATGCTTGATGCCGAGGTGCAGCATCTCTCCGGCGGCGAATTCCAGCGGGCGCTGATGGCCCGCGCGATTGCCCGCAAACCCGATCTGCTGGTGCTCGACGAGCCGGTGCAGGGGGTTGATTTCTCAGGCGAGATCGCGCTCTACGACCTTATTAAGTCGATCCGCAATGCGACTGGCTGCGGCATCCTGCTGATCTCGCACGATCTCCACGTCGTCATGGCCGAGACCGATACGGTCATCTGCCTCAACGGCCATGTCTGCTGCCGCGGCACGCCGGAGGCTGTCAGCCGCAGCCCGGAATATGTGCGCCTGTTCGGCAGCCGGGCGGCGCAGACGCTTGCCGTCTACAGCCATCACCACGACCATACGCACCTGCCGGATGGGCGCGTGCAGCATGCCGACGGCACGGTCACCGATCACTGCCACCCCGACGACGGACATCACGCGCATGACCACGATCATGCGCACGACCACGCTCATGATCATGACGATCACCATGGACATGAGCACTCGCATGCCCATTCTCACAGTGGGGAGGGCCGCCATGCTTGACGATTTCTTCGTGCGCGCCATCCTTGCCGGCGTCGGCCTGGCGCTGACGACGGGGCCGCTCGGCTGCTTCATCATCTGGCGGCGCATGGCCTATTTCGGTGATACGATCGCTCATTCGGCGCTGCTCGGCGTCGCGCTGTCGCTGCTCTTCGAACTCAATCTGACGCTGGCGGTCTTTGCCGTCGCCGCGCTCGTGTCGGTGCTGCTGCTCTTCCTGCAGAAGCGCCAGGCGCTGTCGGCCGATGCGCTGCTCGGCATCCTCTCGCATGCCACACTGGCAATCGGCCTGGTCATGGTCGCCTTCATGAGCTGGGTGCGGATCGATCTCATCGCCTTCCTGTTCGGTGATATTCTCGCCGTTTCCCCGACCGACATCGCGCTGATCTGGGGTGGCGGGCTCTTCGTGCTCGTGGCAATGGCCTGGCTCTGGCGGCCGCTGCTCGCGGCAACCGTCAATGCCGAGCTTGCCGAGGCCGAGGGGCTGAAGCCGGAGCGCGCGCGGCTGTTCTTTATGCTGCTGATGGCCGTCGTCATTGCCATCGCCATGAAGATCGTCGGCATCATGCTCATCACCTCGCTGCTGATCATTCCGGCGGCTGCGGCTCGGCGCTTTTCGGCGACGCCGGAGATCATGGCGGTGCTCTCCTCGCTGATCGGAGCTGTGGCCGTTGTCGGCGGGCTGTTCGGCTCGCTCACCTACGACACGCCGTCGGGCCCCTCGATCGTGGTCGCGGCGCTGATCCTCTTCATGTTCAGCCTGCTTCCCGTCAGGCGGCACCGCGCGGTCATGCAAGGACAAGGCTCATGACGACACCGCAACTCACCAAGAACCAGTCGCTGGTCTTTGATGTGCTCGAAAAGGCCGAAGGGCCGCTCAGCGCCTATACCATCCTTGACAAGCTACGCGACCACGGTTTTCGCGCGCCGCTGCAAGTCTACCGGGCGCTGGAAAAACTGCTCGAATACGGCGTCGTGCACCGGCTCGAAAGCATCAATTCCTTCGTCGCCTGTGCCCATCCCGGCGACGACTGCCACAGCCACGGCATCGTCGCCTTCGCCATCTGCGAAAGCTGCGGCCAGGTGACGGAATTCCACGACCACGAGGTCGACCACCGGCTGATGAGCTGGGTGCGCGGGCAGAAGTTCAAGCCGGAGAAGACGACGATCGAGATCCGCGGATTGTGCGAGACCTGCGCGGCGTGAAGCGAGGGATGCCCGCAAGCCTCAAATGCGCTGAGCGTAGGTGAGGGGGCTACACGGCGCATCCTTCATTACCCTTCGCTTGTGCAGAGTGCATTCGCGGTTTGCCCCCATATATGCAAGGCTGCAGGCTCGCGCTCGCCGAGCGGCGGTAACGATCCGCGCGTTGGTTCCCTCACGGTACTTGCTACCGATCGATATACAAAGCGATGACTCAAAAAGGCGAGGCCGGAGACCGGCCTCACCTTTTTCGTTTCTGCGCGGATAAGCTTAGTCCGGCTTGGATTCAGAGCCGCCCTTGCCGGAGCCGCCGTTGTCGCCCTTGCCGGAGCCGCCATTGTCGCCCTTGCCGGAGCCGTTGCCGGAGCCGCCATTGTCGCTCTTGCCGGAGCCGCCATTGTCGCTCTTGCCGGAGCCGCCATTGTCGCTCTTGCCGGAGCCGCCATCGTCGCTCTTGCCGGAGCCGCCATTGTCGCCCTTGCCGGAGCCGCCATTGTCGCCCTTGCCGGAGCCGCCATTGTCACTCTTGCCGGAGCCGCCGTTGTCGCCCTTGCCGGAGCCGCCATTGTCACTCTTGCCGGCGCCGCCATTGTCGCTCTTGCCGGAGCCGCCATCGTCGCTCTTGCCGGAGCCGCCGTTGTCACTCTTGCCGGAGCCGCCGTTGTCGCTCTTGCCCGAACCGTCTTTGTCGCCCTTGCCGTGACCTTGATCCTTGCCCTTGTCGCCGTCGTGATGATCGCGGTCCTTGTCGCCGTGGTGATCGCGGTCCTTGTCGCCGTGATGATCGTGGTCTTTGCCGCCGTGGTGATCGTGGTCCTTGCCATCGCCGGTGTCATCTCCGCCGCCGGTATCGTTTCCGCCACCGTCAGCAACCTGGTTGCCGCTGTTTTCGGCAGTCGACCCGGTGCTCGATGTTTTCTTGCCGCTGCCGGTGCCCTGGCTGCTGGGGTCGCTATCTCTCGGGCTGAACTTGCTGCCGGCCGGAATTGATTTGGTCGGCATGCACAGCCTGTATTCGAGTGTGCCGCGAACTGCGCTGTTGCAGTTAACCACTGCCGGGGCTGCGGTTGCCAAGCTGCTGCTTGCCAGAAGCGAAGCTAAGGCAATGCCCAATTTCGATGCTCTGCTGATCATTTCAACCGTCTCCCAAGGTTAACCGAATGTTAATGGAGAGAGTTCGTATACTAACGATCAACTAACGTGAAGAATAAACAATAGTTAATCTGTGTCAGTTATATAATAAGGTTAAATTCGTAAGTATAAAATTTTAATAAATTTTTATACCGACTCTGTTATCGTGACGATACAAATAAGGGGAATCCGCTATGGCGCGTCTCTTTTCTCTTGCTGCTATCTCATTCATTCTCCTGGCTTTTCAGGCTGTTGCCGGGTCATCGCTACCTGTGACGAGAAGCATCGGCGCACCTGTGGGATTCGGCGCAGCCTGCGCCAAGTACAAATGGCTGTGCGGCAGGATGGCGGCGCAACAGCTGAACGACGCGGCAGGCATGGCGCTTCTTCAAAAGGTCAATCGTGCTGTAAATGGACGCATCATTCCCGCAGAAGATCGCCCCTCATCCGGATCCAAGGATGTTTGGTCTCTACCGGTCGCCGGCCGTGGCGACTGTGAGGACTACGCCCTCCAGAAGATGAAGGACCTGATCGAGGCTGGGTTTCCCTCGAACCGGTTGGCGCTTTCCGTGGTCATCGGACCGCATGATCAAAACCATGTCGTTCTCATTGCCCGGACGGACGGCGGCGATTTTGTGCTGGATAATCTGACCAGCGCCGTGAAGCCCTGGCGCATAACCGGCTATACGTTTCTGGCCACGCAGGATTTCCAATCGCGAACGGGCTGGCGCGTGACGCTTGCTGGTCCTCGCGCCGGTGAGTTCTCCTGAACCAGACGCGTCGTCGTTCAATCGCATCGCCAAGGTGCCTGACACCGGCAGCCCCGGCTCGGCCGCGAATGGTCCCGTCTCGCAGACTGGGAAGTCTCCTGCAAGAGACCAGGCCTGCCGTTCCTCGGGCGAAGAGGGCGCGGCAATATTGGCTCCTTCAAACTCGTGAGTGAGCCGAAGCGGCAAAACACAAGGGAGCTCAGGTAACTCGATGAGAGCCGTTCAGCGCTGGCGTCAGAGGGCGCCGCGCTTCGAAAGGGCTCGCCGCTGACAAGCACCGGTTCCGGCACTATCTTCACCGCCGAGCTGTTGCCAAGCCTGGAACGAACCATGACGAAAACCAAACTTGTGGATCTCTATCGCGACTACATCGCCTGCCTCAACAGGCAGGACTGGCCGAACCTCGGGCAGTTCGTCGCCCGCGACGCGATTCACAACGAGCGACAGATCGGGTTGTCGGGTTACATCGCCATGCTGGAGCGCGATTTCGATGATATTCCGGACCTTTGTTTCAATGTGCTAATGCTAGTCGTTGACCCGCCTTACCTAGCGTGCCGGCTGAGCTTCGACTGCACGCCCAAGGGAGAATTCCTCGGCATCGATGTGAACGGCAGGCGAGTGACCTTCGCCGAGAACGTCATCTACGAATTTCGCGACGGAAAGATCGTCGAGGTCTGGTCGGTGGTCGACAAGGTGGCCATCGAAGCTCAGCTTCAGGGCGAGCGGTAATTGCGCGGACATCAGACGATGACGACGCGCTCTCCGAACGGGGTGTCGTCGTCGAAATTGCGGGTGCCGATCCGCTCGCTTTCGCCTCGCCTGACAAGACCGGTTGCTCCGCTTGATGCCCAGCTTCTTCCCCTTCTTCCGATGCCGCGTGCGCAAACCGCTTCTGTGAGTTCTCCTCGTCGTGGACGATCAGATTCGCGTGCGGGATGAAATCGCTTTCGGTTTCCTTCTTGAGTGCCATCTGATCGGCGGTGATCGGCGACTGGCGGGCGGCGACCCAGGCATTGTCGGGTTCGGAGCCGATCGATGTGCTGGTGCCGACCTTAGTGGGTTCGGACGGGGCGGTGGCGGAGATGGGGTTGATCGCGTCGACCATGAAATTCTCCTGCTGGTGGCAATTTGGCGAAACAGCGGTCGTTTTCTGGGAGGAAAAAACGGAACGGTCTTCGGACCAGTCAGGGAGACATATCGAGCCCAGGCAGAAAAACACAAGGGGACAGTGACGTCGCCGCCACCTCGAACAATGCCGAAATCGAGTGCAGGTACGGCAAATTCGACGAGGAATTGTGTACCCGACACACGGCCCAACGAATGATTTATGTAAGAATCGGAAACACTTTGTGACTAAGTGTCTCCAAAAGCAGCGTTTTTTGACTTGTCGCGTAAGCAGAGATGAAGGATATTCTGAAAACGTTGAGGGAAGCCTTCATGATCAGAATGATTGAAAACCCTGCCGAACTGGCTGGCGAGGATATCACCGGCAAATATATTCTCCGGAAGCTGAACTATCATTGGTTCGCTTACGGCAAGGCGGCCATTGTGACCGCCTGCAAGGGAACAATCCTGCATCTCGAGCGAGAAGAGACGGTTTATTCCGAGCGTTGGGGCCGTCGCGCCTATACCGGAACCGGCAAGCGTTACCCAGGCGGCATCTGTCCCATTTCGGCAATCGCCTGCGTTTGCGATACGCCCGATGACGTCAATGCCGTCATTCAACTGGATGTCGAAGCGCAGGACGAATTCTATCAGCTGATCGCCAAGGCGGAAGCCAGGGTTCAGGCGCTTGCCTCTTCCTCACGAAACAGCCAGTTTCTCGAAGCTGCCGAATAAGGCGGTTTTTCAACGAAATCAGCCTCGGGCCGTCATTGCGGCAATGGCGGAACTTCTCTGACATCCAGAATGCGGGATGCAGAGGCGTCGCGCAATCAGCCGCTTTCGCCGAAACTCAAGCACGTGTTCCCCGATTCTGCCGGCCCGATCACCCGATCTGCTTGAGATCGCGGGCGAAGCGTTGCCAGTTGGCGATGTAGTTTTCCGCCGAGCGGCGGATGGCTTCGATTGCCGCCTCGTCGAGCACACGCACGACGCGGGCGGGTGCTCCGACGATGAGGGAATTATCGGGGAATTGCTTGCCTTCGGTCACCAGCGCATTGGCGCCAACAAGGCAGTTGTCGCCAATCTTCGCGCCATTCAGAATGGTGGCGCCCATGCCGATCAGCACGTTGTCTCCGAGCGTGCAGCCGTGGAGGATGGCGTGGTGGCCGATGGTGCAGCCTTTGCCTGTTGTCATCGGGAAGCCCATGTCGGTATGGGCCATCACACCTTCCTGGATGTTGGTGCCTTCGCCGATGGTGATCTTCTCGTTGTCGCCGCGCAGCACGGCGCCGAACCAGACGCCGACATTCTCGCCGAGCTCGATCTCGCCGATAATATTGGCATCCGGTGCGATCCAATAGAGGCCGGCAGCGGCAAGTTTCGGCGTTGATCCGCCGAGCGCATAGACGGGCATGGCTCGCTCCTCAGACGATCTCGACCGATAGGGTGGCGACGCCGTCGATGCCGCAACTGATGCGATCGCCCCTGGCGACCGCACCGACGCCGGCAGGCGTGCCGGTCATGATGATATCGCCCGGCGCCAGCGTGAAGAGCTTCGACAGTTCGGCGATGATCTCCGGCACCTTCCAGATCATCTGGTTGAGATCGCCGTCCTGGACACGCTTGCCGTTCTGTTCCAGCCAGATATTTGCCTGCGAGGGGTGGCCGAGGCGGCTTGCCGGAACGATCGACGAGACGGGGGCGGAATGTTCGAAGGCCTTTCCGACCTCCCAGGGACGGCCGAGCTTCTTGGCCTCGCCCTGCAGATCGCGGCGGGTGAAATCGACGCCGACGGCATAGCCGTAAATGCAGTCGAGCGCGTCTGCGGCCTTAATGTTGGCGCCGCCGGATTTCAGCGCAAGCACACATTCGACCTCGTAATGCACGTCCTTCGAGAGTGGCGGATAGGGGAAGGCATTGCCCGCCGGCAGCAGGTTATCGGCATTTTTCTGGAAGAAGAAGGGCGGCTCGCGGGTGGGATCATGACCCATCTCGATCGCATGGTCGGCATAGTTGCGCCCGACGCAATAGACGCGGCGCACCGGAAAACGCTCGGCGCTGCCCTCGACCGGCAGCAAAACCGGTTGCGGAAGCGGGATGACGGTTGCGGGATCGGACATGAGCGGGCTCTTTCTGTTTTCGAGTCTTGCCGCATCTTAGACGGAAAACATCGCGCCGGGGAAGCGTCCCGGGCGTCCCGCTTCGGTGCATTGACGCTGTCAAGGTCGCAGGTTAACGTTGGCCATGAGCAGGATTTTTGCAGTTTCAACACAGTCTACGACCATCGCGCCGCGGTGGGTGTTAGACGCGTGAACTGAATTCCGTTCATTGCCGCTAAGACCAACCCGCCGGAGACGAGCGGGTTTTTTGTTGCCGCCCGTGTCCCGCATTCGAGGATGAAATCATGGACGATATCCAGAAGCATATTCTTGCGGAGCGGGCGCTGGCCGTTGCCCGTCGTTGCGTCACCAGCCGCTTTGCCGGGGCGGCTTTCGCCTACGTGGCTGGTTCGCTCATGCGTGGCGATGGGACTGCGTTTTCGGATATTGATCTCGTGGTCGTGTTCCCATCGCTGGAAAGAGCCTCGCGGGAGTCGTTCACTGAGGACGGTTTCCCGGTCGAGGCCTTCGTCCACGACGAACAGACGCTGGCGCATTATCTTCATGCCGATGCGGAGAGCGGCTGCCCCGTCATGGTCACCATGGTGGCGACCGGTAGCATCGTGGGCCTGGATTTCGACAGCGCACGCATCGTTCAGGCCAGGGCCGCAAGCATGCTCGCAGCAGGGCCAAAACCTCTTGCCGGCGCAAGCTACGACATGCTGCGCTATCACGTCACCGATCTTGCCGACGATCTGCGCGGGTCGCCCCCGCCCGAAGAGATCGCGGCCATCGCTGCGCAGCTCTATCAGAAACTCGCCGACCTCATCCTCCTCGGGCGTGGCGCGTGGGCCGGCCGCGGAAAGTGGGCGCCGCGTCTCATAAGAGCGCTCGATGCACAATTGGCAATCGAATTCGACGCGGCGTTCAGGCTGGCGGCAGAGGGCGACGCTACGCGATTTCTGGCTTTGGCCGACCGCGAGCTTGCCTTGCATGGCGGCCGCTATTTCGAGGGGTTCAGGCAGGACGCGCCGATGGAAGCGCGCCGCCTGGAATAATAAGGCTGCAGGGTTTCCAGCACCGAATTGAAGAATCCGCGGCGTTGTCATCTCCGACCGGAGAGTTGGTCAACCGACATTGCCGCAGACGCTGCTGAACGTCGCTCGGGCGAAAACAGGCCCTCAACACGTCATTCCATGCTAATCTTTGAGCCATCGGAAGGGATAGTGATGGCAATGCTGGAAACGGATAAGGTGTTCGCAGGCTCGGTTCCGGAAAACTACGACCGCTATATGGTTCCGTTGATTTTCGAACCTTACGCTGCGGATCTTGCGGGGCGGGCGGCATCCTTCTCGCCGAGCGCCGTGTTGGAAACCGCCGCGGGCACCGGGGTCGTTACCCGCGTATTGGCGCCAAGATTGTCGTCAGGCGCAAGCTATGTTGTCAGCGACCTCAACCAGCCGATGCTCGACTATGCCGCTTCCCGGCAAACGCCCGACAGCCGCATCCAATGGCGCCAGGCGGATGCTCTGGCGCTACCGTTTGAGGATGCGGCCTTCGATCTCGTCTGTTGTCAGTTCGGGGCGATGTTCTTTCCCGACCGGCCGGCTGCCTACCGCGAAGCAAGGCGGGTCCTGAAATCAGGAGGACGTTTTTTGCTGAGCGTATGGGATCGCATCGAAGAGAATGTGTTTGCGAATGATGTGACGAATGCTCTCGCCAGGATTTTTCCGAACGCTCCGCCGCGCTTCCTGGCACGCACGCCGCATGGCTACCACGACAAGGACCTGATCCGGTCGGAGTTGGAGGGCGCAGGTTTCTCCCATGTGGTGATCGAAACGAGGGCCGAACAAAGCCGCGCATCCTCGCCCCGCATTCCGGCCGTTGCCTATTGTCAGGGCACGCTTCTTCGCAATGAGATCGAAGCCAGAGAGGCAGGAAAACTGGAGGCTGCGACCGACTACGCTGCATCCGCGATTGCAGACAGGCATGGCGGCGGCGAGGTTGCTGCCAAAATTCAGGCGCATGTCATCGTGGCCGTGGCCTAGAACAGGATGATTTTAGGCCCGCTCGGCCTAATCTGAATCCTGTTCTTAAGAGTTAGAGCATGATGTCATGAGAAAACCGCACACACTTTTCAACATCATGCCAGAGCTGGCGAACACCCGAAGTACATGCCTAGCCGAGAGCGCCTTGGGCAGCGCAGATCCTGTCGATCAGAGCATCAAGTTCACCCCTTGGCGGACGGCTTTTGGCCAGGCGCTGCTTGAGGTACATGATCGGCTCGGCCAGAATTTCTTCCAGGCTCTCGGCGCAGGTGAAATCGCCGGCCACGCGCTTGACCTTCGAATTGTCGAAGATTGCCGTCCAGGCCTTGTCGCCGAGCAGTGGGCCTACCCACTCCGGATTGTATTTGATCAGGGTGTCCGTCGGAATGTGGACGATCTTCGCCTCGACGCCCAGCAATCTTGCGATGGTCTTTTGGATGTCGTCCCAGATATGTGCGCGATCGGAGGTGATATGGAAAATCTCATTTAGCGCTGCCTCCTTGGCGAAAAGTCCGACGAAAGGCATTGCGAAATCGACCGCGCGGGTCAGTGTCCACGGCGTGTGGCCGTCGCCCGCCACGATGGTGGGCCCGCCATCCAGCATGCGTCTCGCCATGACGTCGCTGTCGCCCATCATGATCGGCAGGCCGGTGCGAACGGTGTGGCTGGGACGGACGATCGTCCAGGCGAGTTTGATGGACTTCTTGAGCAACTCCTCGCCGGCAATCTTGGCCTGGCTGTAGGGCCAGTAAGGATTGATCGCCGGGGTCTCCTCGGTAATCAAATAGTGACGCGGCGGCTTTTCATAGACCGAGGCCGAAGAGATGAAAATGTACTGACCGCAATTGTCCGCAAACAGTTCGATGTCGCGCGCGACCTGATCGGGCGTGAAGGCGATGAACTGGCACACGACATCATAGTTGGCCTTGGCGAGATCGGCATAGTCGCGCGATCCCAGTTCGCCGACGATCGAGGTCACCCCCGCAGGCAACGGGTTGCTTCTCAAGCCACGATTGAAGACGCTGACATGATGGCCTTGGGCAACGGCCCGCTCAACGCATGGATAGGAGATTTGGCCGGTGCCGCCAATGAAAAGAACTTTCAAAGCCATGAGAGTGACCTCGGGGTCTGCGCGGGATCGATGATGGCTCTTCATAGCGCGAAAGAACTTGATCGTCTCCCAGAAATCTCGCCATCTGAGAATGGCAACGCCCAAGAGAGCCTCGTCCCGACATGCTCCGAAGGACTCGAACGGCGAGCGGCATGTGTTCGGGCTGTTGATGGGTGCAAGGAGCGGCGTTGCGGCGTGTCCTTCGAGGCTCCGGCCTTTGGCCTGCGCGCCTCAGGATGAGGGGCGTTGGCGGATGCCGCGCCTAGATGAGGGGCGCCGAGGATATCCCGTCCTCGATGAAGAGGTAGACAATGTCCGATAAAGAACTCAATGGCGCCGCGTCGCCGGCAATGAGGCGTACAGCGCGATTGAGGCTCAGGGCTCCTGCATCAACGGATATTCTTTTCCTGACCGAGCTTTTCTCCCGACCGGAGCTGGTCGCACACCGACCCGTGCCGCGGCCCGACTCGCCCGATGAAAGTGCTGCGCGGCTTGCCCGTGATATCGGGCATTGGAAAGATCATGGGTTCGGGCGTTGGGCGGTCGAAGCGAACGGCGCGCTGATCGGTTTCGGCGGCGTGACCGTTTCGAAGGAATTCGGCGGCCTCAATCTTTCGTATCATCTGCACCCCGAAAGCTGGGGGCAGGGATATGCCACGGAGCTGGTCCGGGAAACACTGACCTTTACCTTCGACGATCTGCATGCGGAGCGGGTGATCGGGTTGGTCCGCCCCATCAATGTCGCTTCAAAGCGCATTCTCGAGAAATACGGCTTCCATTTCGACCGCGAAGTGATGCTGCATGGCGCACCGACCAACATGTACACCCTCGGCGAACTCCGGACTTGAGGCCGCCGTAGAGGTTCGGGATGGCCGGTTTGCGCAGGCCCAAAACAGTCGCGCATTTTTGCTCGCTCTAAGGTACCAGCAAGATACTGCCGGCGGAGCGCCCCGACTCCATTTCTTCATGAGCCGTCGCAACATTTCTCAAGCTGTATTCGGCGCCGATCTGAGAGACGATCCCTGTTTCCATCGCCCGGACCGCCGCTTGAGCGGCCTCACGATATCTATCGATGTCAGTGCACCAAGCCATGATGCTCGGGTGAGAGAGCGCCTTGCCTGGCCGGAGTTCCTCGAGGGGAACGGGTGGAACCGGGCCGGCGGCCTGGCCGATGCTGACAGCCATGCCGAACGGTCGGACCGAGCGGATGCTTTTAACAAGCATGTCACCGCCAATTCCGTCAAAGGCGACGTCGACACCGTTTCCGCCCGTCAGCCCCTTGACCTCTGTGACAATATCCGCTCCC
Organism: Rhizobium sp. NZLR10; assembly: GCF_019685125.1. Lineage (NCBI taxonomy): Bacteria > Pseudomonadati > Pseudomonadota > Alphaproteobacteria > Hyphomicrobiales > Rhizobiaceae > Rhizobium > Rhizobium sp. NZLR10. The sequence continues at coordinate 285,657 of NZ_JABDWE010000003.1, forward strand.
CGTCCGACCACGAGATGATCGGCTCCGTAGGATTCGGCGAGCGCCGCCTTTTCAGCGCTACTGACCGTGCCGATCACCGTGGCATTGAGCGACTTTGCCCAACGAACAAGCATGCTGCCCAGTCCACCGGCGGCCGCATGAATGAGAACACAACTCCCGTCATGCACATTGTAGGTCTTCGTCAACAGCATGTAAGCGGTCATGCCTTTGAGCAGCGAACTTGCCGCCGTTTTAGCCGAAATCGCCTTGGGAAGCTTAATCGCACGGTCGGCAGCGATGTTCCTAGTCGAGCAGTAGGCTCCGACCGGCGGTCCCGCATATGCGATATGATCGCCCTCTTTGAAGTTCTCGACGCCGGGGCCGACAGCTTCGACGACGCCTGCGGCCTCCGCGCCGATCACTGCGGGATATGAGGGCAGCGAGTAGATGCCCTTGCGGTGATAGACGTCGAGAAAATTGGTCCCGATAGCGTGATGGCGGATTTGGATCTCGCGGTTGCCGGGAGGATGGACACGTTGATCCTGGACCTGGAACTGAGCGACGTCGCCCGGCGAGTTCAGCAGTACAATCTGATCTGTCATCGTTTGTCTCCTTGATGCAGTCAAACTACCCGGTGGCGAGATGCGTTAAAATTCCCTATTGTCTCCCAATGATTGGGAAAGAATTCACACAAATCGATTGGGACGACCTGCGGCATTTCTTGGCGCTCGCACGGTCCGGAACGTTTCTCGGCGCGGCGAAGCAGCTCGGCGTTGAACATGCGACAATAAGCCGGCGTGTTGCATCGCTGGAAGCCAGACTGGGACGCAAGCTCATCGACCGTCGCGGACGGCGCGTCGTTCTAACCGCCGATGGGGAACAGGTTGCCAAGCATGCAATGCTTATCGCCACGCAAACTGCCGCAATCGAGCAGCTTGGTCGCAGCAGCTCGACTGAACTGCGTGGCCACGTAAGGATCAGCGCTCCTCCAGCGCTTTCGAGCGTCCTTCTGGCGCAGCCAATCGTGGCCATCCGGCGAGACCATCCAGCCGTCCAGATCACGCTTGTCGGAGAGAAACGGCTCGCTTCGTTGAACCGACGGGAGGCAGATATCGCTGTGCGGTTGTCGCGGCCAGAAGATGGCGACTATTCCATCATCAAGCTTGGCGAGATCACCTTCGACCTCTACGGCTCAAAGTCATACCTCGAAACCGTTGCGCCATCCGAATGGACCTTCATCGGCTATGACGAAACAATGAACGCCTCGCCGCAGCAGGCTCGTCTCATTGAGCTGGCCGCTGGCCGGCCGATAGCGGTGAGGTCATCGGTACTGGAATTTCAGGCCGCAGCGGCGAGGCTTGGTGGCGGTGTCGTCATGCTCCCGGATTTCGCCGTCGCGGAATCCGGCGATCTCCAGCGCATCACGGGGGAACATGCTCTTGGAAGGGACGTGTGGTTGGTCGTGCATTCGGAGATCAAGGACGTCCCCTCCGTGCGTGTGGTCGTGGATGCGCTCAAGCGCGCCTTCGGGAAGTGATCGGCTGCCAAATGGAGCGTCACATGCGCGAGCTACGAAGCTATTGAGGGCGCGCTTCATTTCACGGGTTCCATGCGCAGAACCTGGTTTTAGCGCTGCCCCGGATGATCACTCACCGCCGTCGCCAACCAGCGCATCCCGGACGATCGCGTAATAGGGGGCTAGCTCGGGCATGTCAGCAGCCAGCCTCTCGAAGACGTGGTCGGATGGCGCGAGCGTGCCGGCATATTTTGCATCGATGAACGCCCGATGGGCGGCGAGGGACAGCGGATCGGCCTTGTGCAGGACGGTGAAGACCGGCGACGTCACGGTGCGGCCCTTGACGATGATCCGGTCGAGCTCGACGACGGTGTAGGTGTCGGCGACCAGTCTTGCGGTATCCTCGCCGAGCAGCAGCGCTACGCCATAATTCTTCGAGGCGCCTTCAAGGCGGGAGGCGAGGTTGACGCTGTCGCCGAGGCAGGAATAGTCGAAGCGGCGGGTCGAGCCCATATTGCCGACGATGCATTCGCCGGTATTGATGCCGACGCCCATCTTCAGGACGTGCGGTTTACCGCCATGCGCTGCCGCTTCCCGCTCCAGCTGGTTGTTCAGCCTCGAAATCGCTGTCTGCATGGCAAGCGAGGCGCGCACGGCATGGAGGGCATGGTCGGGATCGTCGAGCGGCGCGTTCCAGAAGGCCATGATGCAATCGCCCATATATTTGTCGATCGTCCCGCCATGATCCATCACCACGTCGGAGAGCGGCGTCAACAGCCGGTTGATCAGACCGGTCAGCTGCTCCGGATCGTCCTTCAGCGTCTCGGCGATGGTGGTGAAGCCACGTACATCCGAGAACAGCACCGAGAGCGTGCGCCGCTCGCCGCCGAGCTTCAGTTGCGAGGGATCGTTCGACAGGCGCTTGACGAGATCGGGGGAGATGTATTGGGCGAAGGCGCGGATGATCTGCCGCTTGTTGCGGCGCTCCTCGGCATAATCGAAGGCGGCCTGGCCGAAGACGACCGAGATATAGGCGACCGTCGGGCCGAGCGGCGAGACGAAGACATGGGCAAGCCGGATGCCGGCAAAGCTTACGGCGGCGAAGGCGAGGAGGCCCACCGCACTGGTGACGATCGTCAGCCATCCCGTCGAGCGCCAGACGGTCGTGGCGGCAAGCAGCACCGATATCAGGATGCAGGCGGCAACCGCGGGCAGGCGGGCTTCGGCGATCGACAGGCCAGCACGGATATTGTCGTAGATGGTCGCCTGAATCTCGACACCGGAGACGAGTTTGCCGGTGTGAACCGTATAGGGCGTCGCAAAGGCATCGACACCGCCCTTGTCGATCGCGGGCGCATTCTGCAGGCTGAGGCCGACGAGAACGACTCGGCCCTTGAAATAATTCCGCGGCAGCAAATTCTCAGGGTCGAGCGCCTGGTAGTAGGAGACCGTGGGATAGCTGCGGGCCGGGCCGAAGGACTGGATGAGCCGGCCGGCCGACAGAATCTCCGCCGGCGTTCCCGACGTCTTCGCCAGCATGGCGGCAAAGCCGTCCTCATAGCCCGGAATGCGGCGGAAGATGCCGTCGCCGCTGAGATCGATCGAGGCGATGCCGGTCACAGCACCCGCTTGCGTCAGCTGCGGCAGCGGCGTGGCGCGGATCAGTTGCGAGGCCTGCGGCGTCTCGATAAGCGTTTCGTCGCCGGCAAGCACGGTGTCGGGACCGACGGCCTCGGTGATTGCCGCGTCATTGCCGGGGTTCGAGGGTTCGGCCATGATGATGTCGAGGCCGATGACACGGGCGCCGGCGGCGCGCAGCTGTCTCACGAGTTCGGCATGCAGGCTGCGCGGCCAAGGCCATTGGGCGTTGATATCGGCAAGCGACGGTTCGTCGATCGCAACGATGACAGGTCCACCTTGAGGCGGGCGTGGATCGTCGACGGTCGAGAGGTAATCGTAGCTTCTGAGCTCCAGCAGCGACCAGGCGGGCAGGCGTGACAACAGCGAGATGGCGATCAGCACCGACAGCGACAGTATCAGCAGCCTGAGACGGCGGCTCCCGGTCTGACTGCCGGTGGGCCTGGCCTGCCGAGGCTTATCCTGCTCCCGCATCAGAAGCGGACTTTGAGGGTGCCCTTGAAGGCGCGGCCCCAGCCGGGCACGCCGGGCGTGATCTCGAACTCCTCGTCGAGCAGGTTATAAGCGGCAGCTTCGAGTGCGATGCGCTTGTCCAGCGGTTCCCAGATCAGGTGGGCGTCGAGGCTCCAGTAATCGTCGAGCGTGGTGCCGAGATCATCGCCGTCGCGTTCGCCGACATAATTGGCGGCCACCGTCGCCTTGACCTTGGCCTCGTTGACCCAGGTCAGCGCGATCTGGCCGGAATTCTTCGGGATAAACGGCAGAGAGCCGCCGTAGTTCGGCTCCAGCGGGTCCTTGTTCTCCGATTCCATGTAGGCATAGGTGGCCGAGAGGCCGAAACCGGCGCCGAGCGCGACGTTGGCCGTGACGGCGGCGCGGTCGATGCTGCCGCGCGACAGCGGCAGGCTGTCTGCCGCAGGCAGCGCGATCAGCGGCAGGTCGATCGAGAAATCATGCAATTCCTGGTGCTGATATTCGACCGAGGTGAAGAGCCGGTCGGTCCACTCGGCATCCCATTGCAGCGCCACCGTATCGGTATAACCCTCGACGCCGATCGAATATTGGTTGGCCTGCAAACCGAGGATGCCGATCGGGGCAAGAGTGGGAACGCCGGTGTCGAGGCTCTGGCGCATGAAGGCAGCGCGCAGCCAATGGTTCTCGGCCGGTGCCCAGGCGAGGCCGAAGCGTGGCTCCAGCCGGCTGACATCGACGCTGCCGCCGCTCATCTGCGTGCCGAAGAGAGCATACTCGCCTTTGAGTTCGGGGGTGATCTCGTGCAGCACGTCGATGTAGGCGCGGGCGATGTTGACGCGGTTATTGAATGTGTCCGGGCCGTCGGTGGTCCCGGGGATGATCGGGAAGAGCGGAAAGAGTTCATGAAGGCGAGAGGAGGTGGTCGCGCTGGCATCGATCCAGCCGCCTTCGATGCCGTACCGCCAAGTCAGCGGTCCGCTGCCGATGGAATGGCTGAGCGCGGCGACATAGGCTTTTGAGGACAGCTCCTCCGTCCCGTCCAAGAATGGAATGATGTCGGGGTCAGGCAGACCGAGAACCGGTGCATCGTCTACCTGAAGAGAGGTGGACGTCTGCGATTTGCTTTCCGAATAGAGAAAGGCGCCGTTCAATATGTTTTCGTAGCCGAAGGTATGGCTCCAGCCGAGGCCGGCATTGGTCGTTTCGGTGATATTGCGCCGATAATTGTATTCCGAAGAGACTTCGGTGCGAACCCCGAAGCCCAGGAGGTTGAGGAAGTCCGTCAGTGACGAGCCTGCCGTCAGTGCGTTCAGCGTTCCATCGTTCTTGGCATGGTTGACATAGGCCACCACACGATCGTCCGGCGTCACCGTTGCCGTCAGATAACCATTGCCGCCGACGAGCTTGTTGTTGGTCTGGAAGCCGCCAAAGTTGCGATAGTCGCCGTCCAGCACCAGTTCTTCCCAGGTCAGGTTGCCGAAGAAGCTGAGCGGGATCGTCTCGTTCGAGAAGCCCTGGATTTCGGCCTCGCCGATGCGCCTTGTATGGCCGTCGACACTATTGATGCCGCCGCCGAGCGAGCCTTCGATGAAAGGCGTGCGCAGCAGCGTTGCCGAACGAGAGCGGCCGGAGAGCATGTGCGGATCAAGCAGCAAGCCCTGGATAAAGGATGAATAGCTAGACGCGTTGCCACGGTTCTGGATGACATTGTCATCGCTGAAGCTCGTTGCATTGACGTAAGGGAAGATGCTGCCCTTGATCGACTGGTCGATATAGCCGCTGCCTTCGAAGGGGCTGAAGACCGCATCCCCGTAATAGCGGCCCCAGGCATCCAGGCCCTGGAGGCGAAAAGCGTTGTTCAGCGTCGAGCCGGCATCCTCATTGGCGCCGAGCGCGCTGTAATCACCGCCACGGGCGCGCGAGCGGCGGAGAAATTCCTGCGCGTTGCGGATCGCGCCGTCGGCGTCGTAATCGTCGATATCGATGGCGGTGCGGAAGGAGGAGATGACCGGATCGTTCTTGTCGAGCCTGTCGGCATTGTCGACTGCCTGCTCGGAAGGGATGCGGTCGCCCTTTTCGTAATGGGCGGCGGCGAGCATCAGCTGCGATTGCGAATGGGCTGGATTGGCGGTGCTGGCGGCCAGCAGGTCCTCCAGCGCCTTGTCGCGCTCGCCGGTTTGCAGGTAATAGCGGCCGCGGGCGAGGAGAGCGATGTCGAAGGAGGGATCGGCGGCGAGCGCCGCATCGATTTCGCGCTTGGCATCCTTCATCCTGGATTGGTCGAGATAGAGGATGGCAAGATTGCCGTGCGGGACCGGATCCTGCGGATCGAGGGCGATCGCCTTTAGGAACGCAGCCTCGGCCTCGTCATTGGCGTTGCGGGCGCTTTGCAGCAGGCCCATCGAGTTCAACGATCCCGAGGCCCCCGGCGCAAGCTCGATGGCGCGGTTCAGATCGGCCAGGGCGCCATCGATATCGCTTTCGTAACTCGCCTTGTAGGCGGCGCGTGCGGCAAGGGCGATCGGATGATTGGGATCGAGCGAGAGGGCGCGGTTGACCGCCTCCAGCATCTGGGCGCGGTCGTCGATCAGCTGCGCCAGCTGGGCGCGGATCGCAGGCAGGGTTGGGTCATCAGGAAAACGCTTTTCCGCATCCTTGATCAGGTCGACGGAGGCGCGGGGATTTTTGAGGAAGCCTGCCGTGTAGGCCTGCATGATCGCGCCATAGGGGCCGACCGCTGATGACGGCGGCTTTTCGACATGGGCTGGATCGGAAAGCGAACGGGCAAAATAGCCGCCATACTGCGCCATGTTCCGGCGGGCCGGATCAAGATGCGGCAGTGCCGCCGCAAACAGCCTTGCGGCTTCGTCATAGCGTTTTTCGGAGCCGGCGATCGTGGCATTGATCAGGTCGACGCGCGCCTTCTGGAGGGTGGTCAGCTTGCGCCGGCGAACCTCCTGAAGCGTCTTTGCGGCGACCGGCCGGCCGTCGAAGGCGCTCTGCACTTCGGCAAGCTCCAGCCAGTTCTCGGTGGTGCGACGTTCCGGCGACAAAGTCAGCAGCCGGCGGCGCTCATCGGCCATGCGGCCTGCCGGCAACGGAGAGGTCGGCATCAGGCCGAAGCCATCGCGCAGGTTCAGGTAGAACAGCATCTGCTCGCGATCATCGGGTGTGACGATCACCAGCTTTCGCGGCGCCTGGCCGATCGTGGCAACCGCCCCTTCGCCTTCGTTCACCTCGACGCTGCCCTGCGGGTTGCTCAGCGCCACACGGCCTTCGAGCACGATCATCGAGGTCTTGTTGCCCTCGACGGTCATCGTCCAGTCGGTGCCGCGGATGGCGGCTGCGGCCGCTGGTGTCTCGACCGTCAGACCTTGGCCGCCACGCTCGGCGCGCGCCCAGATCGTTCCCGATTGCAGCTCCAGTGTCGTGTCGCCGCTGGCGGCCATTTTCTTGACCTGCAGCGATGAATTGCGGCCGAGGCGAACCTGGGTGTGGTCGGAAAAGACGATGGCGAGCTGGCCGTTGGCATTGGTGCGCAGCACGTCGCCGGTCAGGAGATCCTGATTGATATCGACGACACGCCAATTCGATACGTCGATGAAACGGACCTCTTCGCCGGTCTTGCGGGCGATGACGGAACCGGCGACCGGTGTTGCACGCTGGACCGGATCGGCCATTGCCGGCGGTGCGAGACCGGGACCAGCAAGCGCCAGCGCCATGCCCGCACGACAGATGTTCTTGGAATAACCCCGCATAACCCCAGACCCCATACCCGCTTCCCCTTTGTCCGTGTAGAGGGGAAAAGTCAAGCGCGTTGCACACGTGTTCTTGCTTTCGCCGTCAAGTGTAATATCAGGGAAACACTTGGGGATGGAGTATTCACGTGAGCGAATTCGAAACTGCAACTGAGGTTATGCTAAGCCAGCCGTCGAGCGCGGATATCGGCGTGGAGTATTTCGACCATATCAAGAAAATCAATGATATATTTTACGATCAGGTCAAGATATCCGATCAAAAGGCTGCCTATATCTTTACGTTCATGCTGGCCTTCCTGGTGAGCTCCAGCGAGGTGAGGGCGGTTTTCAGCCTGGGGCGTTATATCAGCGGCACACCAGGGAGCATGCTGTTTTCCGGCTTGCTTGCCGCAGCTTCGGTCTTTTCCATCCTGTCGGCGATCCTCGTTGTGCTGCCGCGCCGTTTGGATAGCTCGACCTCGCTGTTCTGGGGCGCCTGGCAGAACCATCGAGATCTGTTCTTCGACGCGGCACTGCGGCGCGACGAGCGTTATCTGTTCGACCAATATCTCGAAAACGCCAACATCCTCTCCGCCATCGCTCGCAGCAAATACCGCTGCGTCACTTTTGCGTTTCGCGGTTTGATGGTGAGCGTCATCGCTTACGTCCTGCTATTGGTGGCGATGTGAGGATGGGGTTGTTAACAAAACTCATTTGCGCTGAGCGCACGCCAAGCCAAGAATGCAGGGGCGGTGAGACGGGCGCGCCGAAGCGCGCCCGTCCTCTTCAATCCTCGACCTCAAGAACGAGCTCAAGCTCGATCGGTACGCCGAGCGGCAGGCTGGCGACGCCGAGGACGACGCGCCCGGAGAGTTTTTCCTCGCCGAAGACCTGGAGCAGCATTTCCGACGCTCCGTCCGCGACCTTGGGGTGATCGCGGAAATCGCCTTCGGTGGCGATATAGACGCCGAGCTTGACGATCCTGACGACCCTGTCCAGCGAGCCGAGATAGTCCTTGGCGGCCGCCAGCGCACTCAGTGTCGCCGTCTCGGCCGCCTTCCTGCCGTCCTCTGATGTCAGCGCGCCGCCGACACGGCCGATATAGCGCGGCTGGCGGTTGACAACCGGCAGCATGCCGCTGAAGAAGACCAGGTTGCCGCTCCTGACCGCCTCCACATAGGCCCCCAGGGGTGTTGGTGGCGAGGGAAGCGTGATGCCGAGTTCCTGCAGCCGGCGTTCTGCGCCGGCTGCGTGCGCTTGCGGGTGGTTTACCATTTGCCCAGATGTGCGCCGCCGTCGACGTGCAGCACCTCCCCGGTCACGCGCGGAGCTTCGGTCAGGAAGACAACCGCATCGACGACTTCCGCGACGTTGGAAATGCCAGCCATCGGCGACAGCGTGCTCAGGAAGTCCTTCGGATTGTCCTTGTGCAATGGCGTGTCGACGACCCCGGGAGCCACGGTGTTGACGCGGATTCCCTCGCTTGCATATTCCATCGCCAGGTTCTTGGAGATCGCGTCGATGCCGCCTTTGGTCATCATGGCGACCGAGGCCGAGAAGCCGGCGATCGGATGGTCGATCAGCGGTGTGGTGATGCTGACGATGCTGCCGCCCGATTTCTGGGCCAGCATCTGCCGGACAACCAACTGGGTCAGGTGGATGAAGCCTTCGAGATTGGTCGAGGACAGCTTCCGGAAGTCGGTCATGGTGTAATCGACGAAGGGCTTGCTGAAGAAAATGCCGGCATTGTTGACGAGGGCGTCGATCGAGCCGAACCGGTCGATCGCGGTCCTTGTCACTCGCGCCGCGGTTTCGGCATCGCCGATGTCACCGTCGACGAGCGCCAGTCTGTCCGACGCCTGCAAGGCATCCGAGGCGCTGACCTGACGTGAGGTGGCGACGACATTATAGCCGCGCTCGATGAAGGCGTTGACGAGCCCGGCTCCGATACCCTGGGAGGCGCCCGTGACGATGACAGTCTTTGCGGTAGTCATGTTGAACTCCATAGTCTGGTCGGGCAACGCAGGCCTTACGAAGGCGGGTCGCTCGAGACGGGGCTGCTGCGAATGCGCCTCCATCGGGTTATGATCGTTTTCGCAAGGTGAATATGATGAAAACTCCATTCCCCGATTAGATGGAAATATCTGGATTCTCTTTTGCATCCATGCAAAAATCCTGGCATGGCAGACCTGAACGACATCGCGGTTTTCGTGAAGGTGGCGCAGTATGGCAGCTTCAGCCGCGCGGCCCATTCCCTCGGCATGCCGGTCTCGACCGTCAGCCGGAAGGTGACGTCGCTGGAGGAGCAGCTTGGTGTGACGCTGCTGCAGCGCACGACCCGCAAGCTTAGCCTGACGGCGCAGGGCCGGGCCTATTTCGATCAGTGCAGTGAGCCGCTCGCCCATCTTATCGACGCCGAGCAGGCACTCACGGAAACGCAGAAAAAGCCGGAAGGCCTGCTGAAGATCTCCGTGCCCGTCATTTTCGGGCAGGAGGTCTTCTACGAATTCGTATCGTCCTTCCTGAAGACCTATCCCGATATCCAGGTCGATCTCTTCGTCACCAACCTGTTCCTCGATCTGATCGCCGAGAATATCGATCTCGGCATCCGCTTCGGCGAACTCAAGGATTCCTCAATCATCGCGCAGCGGCTCGGAAAGAGCGTGCGTTATCTGGTCGCCGCGCCGGACTATCTGAAGGGCAGGGCGCCTCCCTCAGAGCCCCAGGACCTGAATGAGCATCAGTGCGTGTTGCTGAACGGCCGCAACGGCGAAGCGGAGTGGCATCTGGTCAGCGGCGGCAAGTCGGTCCGCCAGCAGGTGTCGGGGCCGGTCTCGAGCCGGGATTTCGACGCGGTGAGCGCCTTTACCAATCGCGGCCACGGCATCGGCCTTCTGCCTTCGACCTATTGCGACGATGAGATCAGGAGAGGTGCGCTCATCCGCCTGCTGCCGGACTGGTCGTCCGAGGAGATATTCGTGCATGCCGTCTATCCCACCCGCCGCTTCTTGCCCGCCAGATTGCAGGTCTTCCTCGACGCGCTGAAAGCATGGAAAAGCCCTTTGTGGCTGCCGCTGCATTGAGCCGGCCATCACCGAAAATTGAAACTACCGGCGTGGCCGGGCGTCCTGCATCGGCCAAGCTGTGCTAAGGTTGCGCGCTTGGATGGCGCGGGGATCTGCCGATGCTGACGACAGTTGCGGTGCTTATGGGTCTTTCCGGCCTCGTCCCGGCAGCGCAGGCGGGGGGAAACGAGGTTGACGTGACCCTGGTCCTTGCCGTCGACACCTCGCGCTCGATGGATTTCGAGGAGATCGGCATCCAGCGCGAGGGTTATGTCGAAGCGCTCAAGCACAAGGAATTCATCGATGCGGTGAAGGGCGGTCTGACCGGCCGCATCGCCATCAGCTATTTCGAATGGGCGGGCTATGTCGTCCAGGATTCGGTGATCGACTGGCAGGTCATCGAGACGGAAGCGGACGCGATCGCTTTTGCCGAAAAGCTCGAAGCCCGGCCGATTGCCACGCAGCGGCGTACATCGATCTCCACCGCGATCGCCCAAGGCGCCAGCATGATCGTTTCCAGTCCGTTTCCGTCCAGACGACAGGTGATCGATGTGTCGGGCGATGGCCCGAACAATTCCGGAAATCCAGTCATATCCGCCCGCGACAAGGCGGTGGAAGCAGGCATGATCATCAATGGCCTTGCCATTATGCTGCGGCCCTCCGATGCGCCGAACGGGCTCGACACATATTATGCGGATTGCGTGATCGGCGGCCCCGGCGCCTTCGTGCTGCCGGTCCGCAACATCGAGGATTTCGCCGTTGCCGTGCGCCGCAAGCTGGTGCTGGAGATCAGCGGGTTTTCCCCGCCGGCAACGGTGCAGAGAATCACCGGCGCCGAGACCGGGGTCGACTGCCTGGTTGGCGAGAAACAGTGGCGGGATTTTTTCGAGCGGTGACGGCGGGCGCGTGCGCCGACGCCGAATGAATGCACGGAGCAGCGTTGGAGGTGTCCTTCGAGGCTACTGGCCTTCCTCCTGCGCACCTCAGGGAGGTGCGCAGGAGGAAGGCATGCCTCAACAAGGGCTGTTTGAGTTCGCCGGAAAAGACCGCTGCCTATAGCGGCAGCTCTCGGCCAGACTGTTCACTGACCATGTAGTCGGCGTACCAGTCCGGCCAGCCCTCGTCGTGCTTGCCGCCGTTTCGCTTTTCGTGTTCGCCGTGGGCGGTCGCCGCGCGGCGCAGCGCTGATGCAAGGTCGCTCGAGGTCGCAAAGGCTGTCTCGTCGGCGTCGATGCGTCCCGCCAATCGCGTGGTGACCTCCTGGAATAGCCAGCCATTGCCATCGGGATCCTTGAACGAGGCGAAGGAGCGATAGCTGCGGTTTTCGGGATCTCGGCCGGCGATGCGCAGCCGTCCGAAGAGATAGGGCTCGTCCTTGCCGGCATAGACGCCGGCAGCGTCGTGGAACACGTCGCTGACCTCGACGCCGCGAGCGATAAGATCGCGGCGGGCGGCCTCGATGTCGGAGACGATAAGGTAGAGCCCCTGGGCGGAGCCAGGTGGCGCGGCGGTGACGTTCTCGCCGAAGATGATCGCGCAGCCGGAGCCGGGCGGGGTAAACTGGAGCACCCGGAAATCGGCATCATTGGCGAAGTCGGCGTCGAGCCGCCAGCCCAGGCTGTCGTAGAAACGTTTGGCGCGATCGACGTCGGAAACGGGGATGACGACCACCTCGAGCTTGGTGTCGACGGGCCGTGTTCGCGAATTTTCGATAGGGGTTTCACTGCGCATTGCATTGCTCATCTTCAGCTCCTTAAGGTTTGGGACGCATTAAGAATGGCGATACATGTCGGGGGTGAGTGGATCACAGCGCGGCGAGGGCGTCGAATCAATTATTCTGTCGGAATTGACCTGATGAAGACGGCGGGATCGGTCCCGCCGCCCCGGTTCGGGGGGAGCCGCCTTACGCGGCAAGAGCGGCGCGTGTCTTCCCGATTGTGAGCGCGGCCTTTGCGGCCTCCCGCCCTTTCTCGACGAAATGCGCGCGGTAGATCTGCTTATGGTGCTCGGTTTCCTGATACTGATGCGGCGTCAGCGAAACCGAAAGCACCGGCACGCCGGTATCCATGCCGGCGCGCATCAGCCCGTCGACCACCGCCTGAGCGACGAATTCGTGGCGGTAAATTCCGCCGTCGACGACGAAAGCCGCGGCAATGACGGCGCCATAACGTCCGCTTGCGGCCAGATCGCGGGAAAGCAGCGGCATCTCGAATGCGCCGGGAACATCGAACACATCGACCTGTTCGGGCGGCACGAGCTGATAGAAGCCGTCAAGGGCGCGGTCGACGATGTCGGCGTGCCAGCTGGCTTTGATAAAGGCGTAGCGGGTGGGTGTCATGGTAATCTCCTTTGGCGAACAGACACATCACCCAAGGCGATCACGAACGTCCCCGACAGCCGCAAGGGCTGGGAACGTGCGTTCTCTTTCATCCGGACTATGACCGTCGGCTCAGGCATCTCACCTGATCTGCTGACCCTTCCGAGGAAGGCGCTCGCGGGCTCGCAATCGAAACTGCATACCGCCGGTAGGGACTTTCACCCCGCCCTGAGAACGGCCGGGACAATAGGGGGAAGACGAAGGGCTGGCAATAGGGCGAAATGCTTGCATCGCGGAGGCGGGGATGGGGTGAGGCGATCGCCACCTAGCTGGCTGCACCCCCCAGAGAGCCTTGTCCTGAGGTGCGCCGCAGAGGCCCCGAAGGACGCGGCGGGTGCGCGGATGCTAGATGAAGGCAGGGAGCAGCGTTGCGGCGAGTGCTTCGAGGCTCCGCCCCACGGGCTACGCGCCTCAGCATGAGGGACGTTGGAGGATGCCGCGCCGGTGCCGGGCGACGGGGGCGGCGTGGCCCGACCACCCTTGCTGATCGGGTACTTCCGCCTACATGCTCACGCGAGGACACCCACGTCAAAACAGCATGACCCGCTGATCCCGCCCGCGGCGAGGCAGGCCATGACAACTATCGGAGAGCGTGATGCCAGAATCTTTCGTCGTTCACCGCGAGGCGCATATTGCGGCGCCGCCGGCCGCAGTGTTTGCGCTGATGACCGACCCGCAGAAGATCCTGCGCTGGATGGGGACGGAGGCAGAGGTCGAGCCGCAGCCGGGCGGGCTCTATCTTGTCAACGTCACCGGTGCCCGCTTTGCGCGCGGCTCGTTTCGCGAGGTGGTGCCGGTTCATCGCCTTGCCTACAGCTTCGGCTGGGACGGCAGCGAGGTGGTGCCGCCGGGGTCGAGCCTCGTCGAGATCGACCTGATCGAGCAGGGGGGCGGAACACTGCTGCGACTGACGCATAGCGGCCTACCGAGCGCCGATCAATGCGCCGGGCATGCGGAAGGCTGGGCGCATTACCTTGGGCGGCTGACCGAGGTCGCCGCCGGGCGTGACCCGGGTCCCGACGCATTTTACGGCAGGACATGAACGGTTTTTGCGGGCCGGTGGATGGCCCTGAAGCGCCTGCCCTTGCGGGAAAACCAGCTGGCCGGCGCTGCGATGAGCGGTCCGAAATCGCTTCTTTTTCTCCCGCAAACATGAACGTGAAGTTCATCTCCAGTTCAATTTGGCGGCCCTAGGGTGGGAACGGCTGGATGAATTGGAGTTTTCGATGAAGGCACTTTCTATCGCGGCTGCCTTGCTCGCTGGCAGCCTCTCGGTCGGCACAGCTGAGGCGATGCCGATGGCGACAATCAATGTCCAGAGCAATGTCACAAGCGATGTCACGAAGGTCGACTATGCGTGCGGCCGCGGCTGGCATCTGACCCGCTGGGGCGAATGCCGGCCAAACTGGCGACGCCCGCCGCCGGTGGCCTTTTACGGCGGTCCGCCCCGCTGGGGCTGGGAGCGGCGTCACCGGGATTGGGATGGTCCGCGCTGGCGCGATGATTGGCGCGGCGATCACCACCGCCGTTGGCGGGATGACGACTGAAGCCTTCCCAGGGGCAAATTGACGAAGGCCGGTGCGATATTTCGCCCGGCCTTTTCTCTTGAATGTTACGACTGTGATCAGGTCAGATTTTGCTGACCAGCCAGTACTTGCCCTCGATCAGTTCTTCGAGTTCGATCGGATCCTTGACGCCGAATTCATACCATTCGACAAGTTCCTTCGCCTTGCGGCTGCTCTCCTGTGCTGTCAGCTCGACCTGATGCCTGTCGCACCACCGCCGAAGGATCGACGTCAGCAGCGTCATGTCATTCCCATCCAGCGGATCTTTCGGCCAGAAAATCGTGCCCATCGTACCCCTCAATCACACGATGACGAACCGCCGCATAATGGAAGCAAAACGGCGCAAGTTTAAAGCGTTATTTTTTGCTTTTCGCCGTGATGGAAGAATCTCGACAGGAATTGTCTGCGTGGAATGGCTGAAGGAGTCGATGGGGCTTCAGAAGGCATCCTTGCGGACGTCCCGGGGCGATGTCATGTTGAAGCATGGATCTGCCATCTCCCCTTGCCTGGTTGGTTGATGAGGCCGGTGCCTCGCCTGGTCCCGAACGGTTTCTGGCCGAGCTCGGGCGCCGGCTTTTGGCTGACGGCCTGCCGCTTTCGGGCGGCGCGCTGACGCTTTCCGTGCCGCACCCAATCATCGCTCGGCGCACCTGGCTGTGGCGGGCCGAGACCGGGGCCGTCATTGAGGCGCTGGCCTTTGCTGCAGCTCCGCAGAGTGAGGCCGGGCGCGACTGGCTGGGTGGGCTCGGGCCGGTGTGGGAGAGCCGGATCGGGCCTGCACAGGATAATCAGGCATCGGACGGGCCGCTGCTTGGCTGGGCGGGAGTTGCCAACGGGGCAGGGGGCGGCGCATTCGGTGCGGCCGAGGCCAGTCTGCTGCGCGAAGTCGCGCGTTTTGCCGCAGCGCCGCTCGCCGCTTTGGCGGCGCGGGAGGCGCGGGCCGCGCTGCTCGAAGCCTATCTCGGCCGGCGCAGTGCTGCCCGGGTGCAGGCCGGCGCGCTTGCCCGCGGCACCGGTGAGACCATCCGCGCTGCCCTTCTCTGTGCCGATCTGCGTGATTTCACCGCGCTTTCGGAAGTGACGGAGCCGCAGGCGATGATTGCCGCGCTCGACGCTTATTTTGATCGCGTCGCCGGCGCAGTGCACGCCTTCGGCGGCGAGGTGCTGAAATTCATAGGCGACGGCGTGCTGGCGATCTTTCCGGTCACCGCGACGTCGGGCGAAGCAGACATCGCCCGGGGGGATCGCGAGGCCTGCGAGGCCGCCCTGCGGGCGGTCGCCGCCAGCCGTGCCGGCATGAGCCATCTCGACCAGGTGCGCCAGGCCCAGGGGCTGGCGCCGTTGCCGTTCGGCGCGGCGCTGCATTTCGGCGAGATTCTATGGGGCAATATCGGTGCGGCCGACCGGCTGGACTTTACTGCCATCGGCCCCGCGGTCAATCTGGTCAGCCGCCTGGAAGGGCTCTGCAAGCCGCTCGGCAGAAACGTGCTGATTTCGGGAGCGGTGGCGGCGAATACGACGACGGCCTTGATGCCGCTCGGAGAGCATAGCTTGCGCGGCATTACCGACCCTTGCGCAGTCTTCACCCTGGCAGAAGCTTAAGTCACGGACAGGGCGCTTGCAGTTATGCAAAGAAAATTTTGCAAAGATATCTTTGCAATGGTAAGCTTCTGGCATGAAGGATCCCCATCGCCAGACCGTCGCCCATTCAAAGCCGCCGCGCACCGTCAGCCGGGTCGTACCTGATCCCGTCGCGTTGAAGGCGCTGGCGCATCCCGTCCGGTTGCGCATGCTCGGCATGCTCAGGGTCGATGGACCCGCCACGGCGACGCAGCTGGCGGTGCAACTGGGATTGAACAGCGGTGCGACCAGTTATCATCTGCGCCAGCTTGCCCAATACGGCTTCATCGAGGAAGCGCCGCATGTTTCACGGCGCGACCGCTGGTGGCGGGCCAGTCACGAGCTCACCTCGGTGCCGGCAAGCGAGGCCGAGGGTGAAGCGCTGGATCTCGATCACGCCTTCAACCAGGCGGTCCTCTCCTTGCAGGTCGGCCAGATGCAGCAGGCGCTGGAGGAATATGCCGAACTGCCGGGGGAATGGCGCAAGGCGAGTGCTGCCAACGACATGATCATCCCGATGACGGCAAAACAGGCCGAGGCGCTGACCAAGCAGCTGACCGACATCATCCTCGAAGCGATGCGGGTAGCTCCGCCCTTGGGTGAGCCGGCACCCGGGGATATGGTTCCCTTCTCCATCATGCTGCATGCCTTTCCCTATCCGGGCCGGCTTCCGCATCGCGAAAAGGATGGCGAACCGTGAGAAGGGGCGGGCCTTTCCTAGCGCTTGCCGCAGCCGAGGCGCTTTCGCTTTCCGGCACGCGGCTATCGACCATTGCTATTCCCTGGCTGGTGCTGAGCACGACGGGTAGCCCTGTCCTGACCGGGCTGACGGCGATGATGGAGATGCTGCCCTATGTCGTCGCCAAGGCGCTCGGCGGGCCGCTGATCGACCGCGTCGGCGCCAAGCGCATCGCCATCGTCTGCGATACCGCTTCGGTGGCCGCGGTGGGACTGGTGCCGCTGCTCGATTTTTTCGGCCTGCTCGGCATGCCGGTGCTTCTGCCCGTGGTCTTTGCCATGGGCGTGCTGCGTGGGCCTTCCGACGCCGCCAAGCAGGCAATGGTTCCCGACATCGCCGCGCTCGCGAATGTGCCGCTCGAACGGGTGACCGGCGTCGCCAATGCGATCGAGCGGCTGGCCTCGACGGCGGGGGCGGCCGGCGCGGGCGCGTTGATCGGGCTGATCGGCCCGGGCCAGGCGCTCCTCGTCAATGCCGCCACCTTTGCCGCCGCCGCTCTGATCGTCGCAGTCGGCATCCCCGGGATGCGGCGCGCGCCCGAGCTATCCGGCGCACCCGACGTCCGACCGGCCGAAAGGGCTTCCTATCTCGACGATCTCCGCGAAGGCTGGCGCTTTTTGCGTGGCGATGCGGTGCTCGTCAGCATTGTCGCCATGGTGGCGATCACCAATCTGCTGGACCAAGCCTATCATGCGGTGCTGCTGCCTGTCTGGACACGCGATTCCGGCCATGGTCCGGAACTGCTGGGGGCGATGTTTGCGGCCTTCACCGGCGCTTCGATCGCCGGCGCGGCGATTGCGGCGGCGATCGGCGAACGGATGCCGCGCCTGATGGTCTATACCGTGGCGTTCCTCTTGACCGGATTTCCGCGCTTTTTCATCCTTGCGCTGGATGCGCCGCTCCTCCTCATCTTCGTCACCTTGGCAATCGCCGGATTTGCCTCGGGATTCCTCAACCCGATCCTGTCGGCGGTGGTTTTCGAGCGCATCCCCAAGCCGCTGATCGGCCGCGTGACCGCGATGAATGCCGCCCTCTGTTTTGCGCTCATTCCCTTCGGCGGCCTCGTCGGCGGCGCGCTGATCAGCACGATCGGCCTTGCCGCGGCACTATTGCTCACCGGGCTTGCCTATCTCGCCGCAACTCTCTTTCCCCTTGCGCTGAAAAGTTTCCGTGGCTTCGACAAGGCTATTACCGATGCCGGTGCTTCCGTATCAAGGCGATGAGCGCGGTCTCTCGTGCCCCAACGCCTCGACCATCAGATCGACAAAACGATGGATGCGCGGTTCCAGCAGGTGCTTGTCGGGATAGAGCATGACGATCTTGGCGTCATCGGTTTCGAGGTCGGGGAGGACGTGCCGGAGACGGCCAGCGGCGAGATCGTCGGCGACGAGGAAATCGGGCAGGAGAGCGATACCCAGCCCCGCCAAGGCGGCGTCGCGGACCGCCTCTGCGCTGTCGAGCCTCAGGCGGCTGCGCCCCCGCGCCTTGATCCACGAGCCGCCTTTGCCGCGAAAACGCCAGCCTTGTCTTTGATTGCGGCTGGCGAAAATCAGGCAGTCATGGGCTGCGAGATCGTCGATATCGCGCGGCTCGCCGCGTTCGGCAAGATAGGACGACGAGGCGCAGAGCCGCGTCCTGTAGGTGGCGATCACGCGCGAGACCAGCCGGGAGTCCGATGCCGTCGCGCCGATCCGGATTGCCAGATCGAAGCCTTCCTCGACGATGTCGGCAAGACGATCGGTTTGGCTCATCTCCACCTGGATGTCGGGCCAGGCCCGAAGATATTCTTCCAACAGGGGCAGCACGACGCGCCGTCCGAAGGCATCAGGCACGGTGAGCCTGAGAACGCCGCGCGGCGTACCGCTCTTGCCTGCCACGCTCGCTTCTGCCTCGTCTACCGATGCGAGGATTTGCAAGCCACGGTCGTAAAACACTCGCCCTTCGTCGGTCAGGTTCAATGTTCTCGTCGTGCGGTTGAGCAGACGTGCGCCGAGCCGGTCCTCCAGGCGGATGACGGCCTTTCCCGCCGCCGAACGGGACAGGCCCAAGGCCTCGCCGCCGGCGATAAAGCTTCCGGCATCGACGACGGCCATGAAGATCAGGATATCGTTCAGGTTCGTACGCGGCATCAGGCAACTCGAGCGGTTCGCTACAGCCATAAGTCGGTCAGTCAGCGACCGATTCAAGGCTCGGACCATCAACGTCCAACGCGGCTGTAAGGTCCCGACGCTCCGCTTCTATGTCGGAGTGCGTTCGGTCTGATATTTCGAGATGGAGCTGACGCTGGTGCTAAGCCCGCGGCGGAGTTCGGCCGATTGGGACGCGGGAAGCCTGGCTACAGCATATCGCCGAGACTCCAATGGTTGTTCCATCGGGCGTCGATCTCGTCGTCGACATTTTGATATCTGATGTCGGTGGAGAGGCGCAGCCGTCGGCTGCTGTCCTGGTTGGTGGTCGAGGCGTGGATCATATGGGGCGAGTGGAGCACAACGTCACCAGCCTCATAATCGGCAGCGAGCCAGCGGGTGTCGAAGCGCTCCGCCATATCAGGGAGATCCTTCGACACCCAGCCGCCTTCCGTCATGTGGCTGTTATAGGCACTGATCCGCTCTTGCGGAGAAAGATCGTCGCTTGCGGCCTGGAACTCGGCCTCCATCTTGACGCCAAGCGCATGCGAGCCTTCGAGGTAGACCAGGCCGCCCATCTCGGTGGGAATGTCGCCGATCGGGATCCAGGCCGTCACCAGGCGGCGGGTGCCGCCGCGGAGGTAGACGAGATCGTAGTGAGCGGGTGTGGCCGTCGGCGATCCCGGCTGGGTGAAACGCATGATCTTGCGCCTGTGCAGATAGGAAATGCCCTGCAGGAAATCATCCATGAAGCGGATGAGCGGCGGTTGCGTGCAGAAGCCTTCATAGGCGGCGGAGCGGACGAGCGACATCAGGCGCCGGTCCGCCAGGCTCCAGTCGCAGCCGGTGGCCGATGCGAGCCCCAGCGTAAAATCGCTGCCGGGCTCGACCAGTCCTGTCGCAGCGAGGCGTTCGAAGACCCAGCCACGGAAGTCGATGATATCGGCCCGTGGCAGAAGACCTTTCAGCCAGACATAGCCATCGTCCTGGTAGCGGCGGCGGATGGCGTCGACGCCGATGGCCGGATCGGTCGGCGTGAGCCAGCCCATCCGCTCCGCAGCCAAGGTCTTGCCGTGGGCGGTAAGGGGAAAATCCGGCGTTCGGGTCTGCGCGGCTCTGGCGGCAATCGACATTTCAGCCTTCCTCAGCTTAAGTTGATTTGCCACCAATTAGCTGATCTGCAGGGATAATCGACATAGAGAAAATTGGCAGCTGGACTTTTCGCTCATCATGAGAGACGCCGAGGCCATCTATAGAACGCCGCTCGGCGCGGCCGGCGGCCTGGCGGTCATCGGAAGCGGCAGGCAGCACGCCCGCCATGCGGTGAGCGACCGCAAACTTCCGAGTTTCGCCGTCGTGCTGGTGGAGCGCGGGCCAGGCTGGCTGGAAACCGCAGCCAGCGGCCGGCTGAGGCTGACCGGGCCTGCTCTGTTCTGGCTGTTTCCCAACCGCACGCATTCTTACGCTCCCGACGAAGGCGGCTGGGACGAGCGCTGGGCGCTTTTCGAGGGATCCTTCACGCGAGACTTCGTCAGGCTGAGGATGATTGCCGAGCGGCACCCCGTCGTCGCCTTGCATCATCTCGATGAGCTGACGCGGCTCTTCGGCAAGCTTCATGCCGATCTGCTTGACGATACCAACCTTGGGCAGGCGTCGGCGGCATTGATGCTGCATCACATCGTCATCGCAGCCGCCAGACAGGCGAGCGGAGGGGCCAATCGACACCAGGGAAGGCCTGATATGGCCGACATCGTCGAAACGCTACGGCAGCGGGCGATGCAACCGCTCGATCTCGCTGCCTTCGCCGCCGAGCACGGCATGTCGCCGGCGACGCTGCGCAGGCGGTTCACGCTTGAAACCGGACTGCCTCCCAAAGCATTCCAGCTTCGGGTGCGCATGGACCATGCCAAACAGCTGTTGGCAACCACCGACCAAAAGATCGAAACGGTGGCCGCCATGGTCGGCCTGGACGACCCATTTTATTTTTCACGGGTCTTCCACGAGCGCGAGGGCTGCAGTCCTCGCGAATTCCGCGCTAGATATAGGCGGGTGTGAGCGCCCGGCAGCATCGGTCGGAGCGTCAGCGCCAGCCAAGCGCCGGGGCGACGTGGGTCAGGATCGCCTCGATGACATGGGCGTTGTAGGCAACGCCGAGCTGGTTGGGGACGGTGAGCAGCAGTGTGTCGGCCTCGGCGATCGCCTGATCCTCGGCGAGCTGCTTAACCAGGGCATCGGGTTCGGCGGCATAGCTTCGGCCGAAGATCGCCCGGGTCTTCTCGTCGAGGAAACCGATCTTGTCGTCCTCGTCATTGCCGTAGCCGAAATAGGCGCGATCGCGGTCGTCGACGAGTGCGAAGATGCTGCGGCTGACCGAGACGCGCGGCTGGCGCGTGTGGCCGGCTGCCTTCCAGGCCTCGCGGTAGGCGCGGATCTGGTCGGCCTGCTGGACGTGGAACGGCTCTCCCGTCTCGTCGTCCTTCAGCGTCGAGCTCTGCAGGTTCATGCCGAGCTTGGCCGCCCAGACGGCGGTAGCGTTGGAGCTTGCGCCCCACCAGATCCGCTCGCGCAGCCCCTCCGAATGCGGCTCGAGGCGCAGGAGGCCTGGCGGATTCGGAAACATCGGCCGCGGGTTGGGCTTGGCAAAACCTTCGCCGCGCAACACCTCGAGGAATACTTCGGCGTGATGGCGGGCCATGTCAGCCTCGCTCTGGCCTTCGGGCGGGGCATAGCCGAAATGGCGCCAGCCATCGATCACCTGCTCGGGTGAGCCGCGGCTGATGCCAAGCTGCAGCCGGCCGCCGGCGATGAGGTCGGCGGCACTGGCATCCTCGGCCATATAAAGCGGGTTCTCGTAGCGCATGTCGATGACCGCGGTGCCGATCTCGATCCGGCTGGTTTTTGCGCCGACGGCTGATAGTAGCGGGAAGGGTGCGGCCAGCTGGCGGGCGAAATGATGCACCCGAAAATACGCCCCGTCGGCACCGAGCTCCTCGGCCGCGACGGCAAGGTCGATCGACTGGAGCAGCGCATCGCCGGCCGAGCGCGTCTGCGATTGAGGCGAGGGCGTCCAGTGCCCGAACGAGAGGAAACCGATCTTCTTCATGCCGATGCCGCACCTTGAACCGTTGTGTAGGGGTCGATCGGTCATCGCACAGTTCCGGCCCGGAAGACAATCGGAACTGGTCGGGTGGGGCGCATCGATGTTGTCGGAACCGGTCTTTCGGCGGGAGGGCCGCCAAACGCCGGTTGCCGCAAACTCTCTGCCGTCCTGAGGTACACCGATCAGTTCTCGTCCTTCGAGGCCCTCACGGGGCACCTCGAGATGAGATCGGAGAGAGCCAACAGCCGCGCCCGCCGATCTCCTCAAGCGGAAGGAGAACCAATCGCGGTAAATGCCGGATATGGAGTCGGTTTTCGCGATGGCGGCGGGGTTTGCGTTTGTTATGATGCCGCGGACGGCGAAGGTGCGTGAGCCTCGGTGCCAACCCTTGCGCGCCTTCTCGGCCTTGACCGCGGGCCGTCACATTGCCGCCGAGAGGCTTGGAACATGCGCTACACGTTTGCCATAGGCGATATTCACGGCTGCATCGATCCGCTCGACAGCATGATCGATCGCATCACAACTTACGCTTCCGAGGGGACTGTGGTTTTCCTTGGCGACTATATCGATCGTGGGCCTGACAGCAGACGTGTCCTCGACCGGCTCATTGCCGGTCCGTCCGACCCGTGGCGCTGGATCTGCCTGAAGGGCAATCATGAGGACATGATGGTCGCTGCCTATGCCGATAGCGATAACAGAGCCGTATGGCTTGGCAATGGCGGATTTGAAACCGAGATTTCGTTTGGCGGCAGGGTTTTGCCCCAGCATCTGCAATGGGCGGCCGGTCGTCCGCTCATGCATTTCGATCGGCACCGCATCTTCGTCCACGCCGGTGTCGATCCCGCATTTCCACTGGAGCAGCAGAGCGAGCACGATCTTCTATGGATCCGGTTTCCTCCCGGCCGGTCTGAAGAGTATTGGGGCAAGCATTTGGTCCACGGCCATACACCGTCGCTATCCAATCCGGTGACGACAGGAAACCGCACCAATATCGACAGCGGCTGCGTCTTCGGCGGCAAGCTTTCCTGTGCGGTGTTTGATGATGACGTTGCCGGCGGGCCGATTGACTTCATCGAGGTGAAGGCATGAACTTAGCCGCGTCGATAAAGGTGTAAAGCCGCAGACGGCTGAGCGGGAGCAGTGCGCAGCGAGGTATCTATCGCCTCGCTATGACCCGTCAGCAAAAAAAATGGCGAGAACGCCACCCCGGAGGAAAGATTGATGGCGTTGGCACCATCACTGGCGGCCTATACCTCGCCTGCCGGCAGCAAGCCGCAGCCAGGGCGCCAAATGGAAGCCGCTCATCAGCAGGTACATCGGCACCATTCCGCCGATCGGCAGGAAATCCGGCGTGGTCGTGCAGATCATGTCGGCGCTGCTAGCCGTGGCCGTCAGCAGCGCCATGAGCGCAAATGTCGGGGCGGCGGCGAGCGACAGCCAATCAGCGGCGGCGAGGGTGCTCCAGGTGGATTTGCCCGGTTTACCGACGGACCCGTCTGCAGCGGCGGCCAGCGAGAGCCATTCGGCGGCGTTGAGGGCGGCGTTGCCGCCCGGGGCAGCCATGCTGGCGCCCGAGGCGGCGTATTCGCCGCCCCTTTTCGAGGTGTGGAGGGGAAGCGGCATTGGAGTCACTCCTTGCCATATCGGTCGTGGTGGCGCCACCAGACGCCGGTTTCGTTGCGTCCCTTGGGAGCGCGGTCGAGCCATTGGTACATGCCCCAGAGCCCGTCGAGCCCGCGGGAATAGCTGGAATAGCTGTGGTAGACGGCGCCATCGGCAAGCTCGAAGGCGCTGACGCCCGGCCGGTCGCGGGTGTAGGTGGCGACATCGGTTTCGGTCATGGCGGCGATCTGCGCCACCGGTCCCTCGCTGCCGCGCAACTGCCATTCCTGCACGGTCTTGCCGGCCAATGGTTCGAAGGCGAGTGGTTCGGGGGCGGGCTGCTCGCGGCGGTAATTATATTCTATGTCGCCCTGGCGCTGCTGCTCGGGGGTGAACCAGACGCTGAAATCGCCGTTGAAGTCGCTGCCGAAGGAGGAGGCCCAGGGAAAGCTCCAGCCCATGCGCTGCTTGAATGCCTGAAGCTTTGCGATCGGCGCCCGCGAGATCGCCGTGAAGGCGACGTCGTGGTTTTCGAGATGAACGAAGAAGCCGTTGAATCCGTCGGCGATCGAGGAGCAGGACGGGCATCCGGCGGTGTAATCCGGCCCGAACATGAAGTGATAGACGAGGAGCTGCGAGCGGCCGCCGAAGAGGTCCTTCAGCGAAACGTTGCCCGCCTCGGTGTCGAAGCGGTATTCGTTGTCGATCCTGACACGCGGCAATTGCTGGCGCTTCATCGCCAGCGCGTCGCTCTGCCGCGTCAGCACCTTTTCCTCTTCGAGCAGATCGAGCCGCGCTTCCAGCCACTCCTGCCGTGTTCCGAGCTGTATCGTCATTGGGTCTTCTCCTTTGCCTGTCTATCGTCGTAGCATCCGGCGCAGGGTTGCCAGCCGGTCTCACGCAGATTACGGCCGGGCAGGGGAATAACGGGAGTGACAAGTGTGACGGGATTTGAATGGACTCGCTGATCACAGCCGCGGCGCGGGCGCTGGCATCGGGCGATGCACTCGGCGCGCTGAAGCGGGTGGCGTTGCGCGACGATGCGCCGGCACTGGCGCTGCGCGGCATCGCGATGGCACAGCTTGGCGATCTCGTTCGCGCCAAGGCGCTGTTGAAGAGTGCGGCGCGCGCCTTCGGCCCACGGGAGGCAGTGGCGCGAGCGCGCTGCGTGGTCGCCGAGGCCGAGATCGCGCTCGTCTCGCGCGATCTCACCTGGCCGCCGAAGGCGCTGGAAGCGGCGCGCAAGGTGCTGGATGCGCACGGCGACAGGGTCAATGCCGCCCATGCAGGCAATGTGGCCATTCGCAGGCTGGTGCTGATCGGCGGCCTCGACGAGGCCGAGCGCTCGCTCGCAGCACTCGATCCGACGCCGCTGCCGCCGGCTCTGCGGGCTGCCCACGAGCTGGTGGCGGCTGGCATTGCCGTCCGCCGCTTGCAGACGAGGGCGGCGCGTTCGGCGCTTGACCGGGCAAGGCTTGCAGCGCGCGCGGCCGATATCCCGGCTTTGACGGCGGAGGTCGAAGCCGCCGCCCTGGTGCTCGATACTCCGGCGGCGCGGCTGCTGTCGCGCGGGCAAGAACGTCCGCTGCTGCTTGCTGCGGTGGAAGAGCTGCTTTCCTCCGGCATGCTCGTCGTCGATGCCTGCCGCCATGTGGTGTGGAACGCTGGGACGGCGGTCTCGCTGGCGACGCGGCCCGTGCTGTTTGCGCTCGCCCGCGCACTTGCCGAAGCCTGGCCGGCGGATGTGGCACGGGGTACGCTCATCGCCCGTGCCTTCCGTGGCAAACACGCCGATGAATCGCATCGCGCCCGGCTGAGGGTCGAGATCGGCCGGCTGCGCGCCGAGCTGCGCGGACTGGCGGAGGTTTCGGCGACGAAGCGCGGCTTTGTGCTTTCGCTGCCCGGCGCCCGGGAGATTGCCGTGCTGGCCCCCCTCGTCGAAGGGTCTCATGGGGCGGTGCTCGCCTTTCTGGCCGACGGCGAGGCTTGGTCGAGCTCGGCCTTGGCGATCGCGCTCGGAGCGAGCCCCCGCACCGTGCAGCGGGCGCTGGATTCCCTGGCTGGGGAAGGCAAGGTGCAATCACTGGGGCGCGGGCGGGCACGGCGCTGGATGAGCCCGCCGCTATCGGGTTTCCCGACGATCTTGTTACTCCCCGGGCCGCTGCCGAGCGATTAGGATCGCCCGAGTTATAAGCAAGCCGAGTTTTAGGGAAGCCCGAGTTACAGGAAGGCCCGAGTTACAGGAAAGCTTGAGTTATAGGGAAAAGAGATGAAAAAATCAGCTGCGAATATCCTGCGTGAATATGGACCGTTTCCCGGCGCCGAGCGCGTCAATGGCGTCACCTTCGACGGCGCGCATGTCTGGTTTGCCTCGGGCGACCGCCTGAACGCGCTCGATCCCGCAAGCGGCGAGGTGGTGCGCTCGATCGAGGTCGCGTCCCATGCCGGAACGGCCTTCGATGGCGAGTTTCTCTATCAGATCGCCGAGGATGTCATTCACAAGATCGACCCGAAGACCGGCCGCATCCTCTCCACCATCCCGGCGCCCGGCAATGGCGGCGATTCCGGGCTTGCCTGGGCCGAAGGCACGCTCTGGGTCGGCCAGCACCGAGGCCGCAGAATCCATCAGATCGACCCGGAGACGGGCAAGATCCTGCGCACCATCGAATCCAACCGAGTCGTGACAGGCGTTACCTGGGTCGACGGCCAGCTCTGGCACGGCACCTGGGAGGGCGACGACAGCGACGTCCGGCGCATCGACCCCGAAACGGGGGAGGTGCTGGAACGTCTCGACATGCCCGAAGGCGTCGGTGTCTCCGGCCTCGAATCCGATGGCGGCGACTGCTTTTTCTGCGGCGGTGGCGGCAGCGGCAAGGTTCGCACGGTGCGCCGGCCGGGGTGAGAGCCACGCGCCACCGTGGTAGGGCCCGGTCGCGCGAAGTGGGAGCGATCGATCCAATAGATCGATTTGCGGGGACGCAAAGGCAAGGACGGGACGAGACGTCGTTGACGCTGCGCCGAAGACGCCGATGCGGCATATCCTCTCCCCGGCGGCCGTTTGCTCACCAGCAATCAGTGCGAAGCCGGAAATTGACACGAGCGCACTTGCAGAATTTCGATCGAGTGGGCGATTGATTTCGTCACTTAACGATCTACCTTCGCGGTTTCGGGCGAGGGCTTTGCCCGAAGCCGTTATGACCGCGGGAAAGACTTTGAAGCATCTGCACACAACGCTCGGGCCTAGGAGCAAATCTCAACTGGGGATGATCCTCCCGCATGAGCACGTCTTCGTTGACCTCAGGACACCCGACCAGCCCGGTTATGCCGAAGCAGAGACCGACGCCGTCGTTCGGCTGATGGCCCCGGAAATCGAGCGGATCAAGAAGCTCGGGGTGACGGCACTCGTCGAATGCTCGACGGGCGGCGTCGGACGTCGTGCGGATATCGATCTTGCCGTGTCGCTTGCTACGGATTTTCCGATTGTGGTTCCCACCGGCAATTACCGCGAGCCGTGGATCCCCGAATGGGTCCGCTATGCTTCCGAGAAGGAGCTTGAGGCGTGGATGCTTCGCGAGCTGACGGAGCAGATCGGCGAGACTGGGTTCCAGGCGGGCTGGATCAAGCTCAGCGCCGGCGATGACGGCATGACGGCGCTCGAGACGAAAATCCTGCGGGCAGCCGCGCGCGCGGCAGCGCAGACAGACGCCGTCATCGGCAGTCATACGATCAGAGGACGGGTCGTCATGGATCAGCTCGATGTCATCGAGGCGGAGGGCTACAGGGCCGACAGGTTCATCTCGATCCATACGCAGGAAGAAAAGGACTTCGCCTACAACGTCGCCGTCGCCGAGCGCGGCGCTTGGATCGAGTATGACCATGTCGGCAGGGCCGGGGACAAGGAGGTGGCGGAACTGGTGATGAAGGCGCTGGAGGCGGGCTGCGGCGACCGCCTGTTGTTGAGCCATGACCGGGGCTGGTTCGATCCGGCGCTGCCGATGGGCGGGACACCCAAGCCGTACACCCATCTTTCCACGGTCCTGCTGCCCGAGCTAAAACGGCGGGGCGTGGACGACGGGACCCTGATGCGCCTGACCCACGAGAACCCGTTCGAGGCTTTCGCCCGATAGGGGCAGGGGGCGGGCGAAAGAAACCTACCGGCGTAACCGTTTTCCGAGAAGCGCGATGATCACTTGAGCGGGGCGCCGATATCAACGGCCTGCTCAAAATCCGCAACTTGTCCGCATCGATGAGATCGGCCGGCGTCACGATGCCCTTGGCGGTGATTTCCTCTCCGAGGCTCGCAATCTCAGTACGACGATACGCCGACTTATACCGCTGGATCCTCATCGAACAAAAGCGCCATGCCGATCGCATCGATGAACCGGCCGTCGATACGCGCGGCGCGCCGAATTATGCCCTCGCGCACGAACCCTAGTTTTTCATAGAGTGCGATCGCCCGGAGATTGTCTTGGTAAACATCGAGTTCGACCCTGATAAACCCGACCTCCTGCGCGGCCCTTAATGTCGTCTCGATGAGCTTTCGTCCGAGACCCTGGCCGCGATAGGCCGGAAGAATCCCCATGCCAAGCTTTCCGCGATGGGCGTGCGACGGGAAGAAATGCCGGTTGATGTCGCACCAGCCGACGACCTCGTCTTGAGCGATAGCAACGAATTGCGGATTGGCTTTTGCAATCATGCCCATCACGAAGGCGCGCGTTTCCGGTAGCGGCGTCGCTTCCAGCATGGACAGGTATTTTTTCTCCCGCGCGACCACATCGAGCGTGCGATGAAAGCTGTCGATTTGGGCAGCAGAGATCGGTTCGATCCTGACGTCTGACGTATCCGGCGCGGCGGCGTCCATGCGCTTCTCCTTCGACGATCGCGAATGCATTCGGCGGCATGCCGCGGACTTTAGGGGAGCGTATAATTCACGGTCCGTCAACCTTTGCGTGTCAATTTCTCGGCAGCAGGCGCCATCAAAAGGTTGCAGATATTGAAGGTCAGGCTAACATCCCACATTACATTCGTCTTGGTGACACTCACCTGCGCGGCGGCTGTGTTGCTGTGCGGATTTGCCTGGCTCGCCGCCGTGAAGGTCGATGATCTCTCGCTGCGCCGGCAGGCCGACTTTGTCGACCAAGGACTGGAAGAGCAGATCGCGGCGCTTCCCCGAGAACAGGAAAGCATTGCCAAATGGGACGATGCCTTCCTTTATGCCAAGCAGCGGAACCATGAATGGCTGCTCGACAATATCGGCCGGTGGACGAGCCAGTATTTCGGGCACGACAGGACTTATATCTTCGACGATACCAATCGCCTGATGTTTGCGTTCCGCGACGGCGCGGATGCCATGCCGCCACGGCTCGGCAGCGACGACGGCCAAGAAATGACAGCACTCGCCGGGGAGATGCGCGCGGTTCTTGCCGAGCAGGCTGCAAAGCCCGGCACCAAACCGCTTGGTCAACTGGCGACGGTTCGTACGATCATGATCGGCAGCCGGCCGGCAATCGCCAGCGCGCGTCCCATTCTGCCGAGCTCGGCCAGGATGCAGGTCGAAGCGGGCCAGGAGTTCATCGCCGTCTCGGTCAAGTTCATCGATGAAAAAGCCGCCGAAAGCATCGCCCATTATGCGCGCCTCGAAGGATTGCATTTCGCGTCGAAAAGTGAGGACGGGCGCGCTGAGGTGCCGGTCTCGTCACGAGACGGCGGCACGATCGGTTATCTCGTATGGTCTCCTATCCTGCCCGGATTCATGCTGCTTCAACAGATCGCACCGGCTGGGCTTGGCTGCCTGGCGCTGCTGATCGCTGTCGTGTTCTGGCTCGGGCGCGGTCTTCATCGCACGTCGCTGACCTTGCTGGACAGCCAGGCTGAGATCACCCATCACCGCTACCATCTGGAAGAAATGGTGGCCGATCGAACGGCAGAGATCGAAAGGCAGAGAGAGGAACTGGACCGGCTGCTGGTGCACGAACGCCAGGTCAATGCGCTCCAGCGCCAGTTCGTTGCCATGGCGTCGCACGAGTTTCGCACGCCACTCGCGATCATCGATGCCGCCGCCCAGCGGCTCTGCCGCTCGACCACCAATGTCAGTGGCGGTTACGTTCACGAAAAGGCGGGCGTGATCCGCAGCGCGGTGGTGCGCATGGTCGATCTGATGGAGAGCATCCTCGCCAGCGGCCGGCTCGAAACCGGACAGATCACACTGAAGCGGAGCGAAGGCGATCTGAAAGCGCTGCTCGTCGCCTGCTGCGACAGACAGCGCCACCTCAGCCGCTCGCATGTGCTCCATCTCGATGTCGAGTCGATGCCCGATCTGTTGACGTTCGACCGCAGCGCGATGGAACAGGTCTTCACCAACTTGATTTCGAACGCCGTCAAATATTCGCCCAACGCGCCGAACATTTATGTTCGTGCCCGGGTTGAGGAAAAGACGGTAGAGATCGCTATTGCCGACAGCGGCATCGGCATGGATTCGGATGATCTGCCGAAGCTGTTCCAACCCTATTATCGCGCTCGCAGTGCTACGGGCATTGCCGGAACCGGCATCGGCCTGAACGTCGTCAAGCAGGTCGTCGAATTGCATGGCGGTACCGTTGAGGTGACGAGCGAGCTCGGCAAGGGCACAACATTTATCATTCTTCTGCCAATAGAGTTTCTATTGTCGGATCAGCACGTCGCAGCTTAGGGAAAAGCTTATGGTTACAGTCCTGTGCATAGAAGATGAAGTCGAGATCCGGAACCTCCTCGTCGAGGAACTGAGCGAAGCCGGGTACAAGACGCTCGAGGCCTCGAACGGCGCCGAAGGGCTGGAAATGATCCTGTCGAAATGGCCCGATATCGTCATCAGCGATATTTCGATGCCGGTCATGGACGGACACCAGCTTCTGGCGGAAATTCAGATCAATCACCCCGAGCTCTCCAACATCCCCTTCATCTTGCTGACGGCGCTGACCGACCGGGAAAACACGCTTGCCGGTCTGCGCGGCGGAGCGGCGGACTATCTGACAAAGCCGCTCGACTTCGACCTGCTGCTCGCCAAGCTTGAAGGTTGCGTGACGCGGCTGGAAAATGACAAGGCGGTCAATCGGTCGTTTTGAGGAGTGGTTTGGGCGATGATGAAGAGTGTGCCGTGCGGCCCCTGGCCCGGCATCAACTGGCGCCTAACCTCTCCCCGTCATTCCTGTGCTTGTCACAGGAATCCAGCCACGGCGCGTCTGCGCCGTGAATGACTCCATGCAGCCTTCAAGAAAGTCTTCCGCGCCCAAGGACTTGGGCGCACTGGATTCCTGTGACAAGCACAGGAATGACGGAGGAGAGGTGGGTGCGAGATGACCACGGATGCCGCACGCTGCTGCCCGCAGCATCTCGGCCCAGTCCCCGCCTCACACTCCTTACCTCCCCAACACATCCCCCAGCATCTCGAACACTTTCGCATCTAGGGTCTGCGACACATTGAACCGCATGAAATTCGTCGCCGATTGCGACAGGCTGAAGGCATTTCCGGGAGCCAAAACGATTCTCTTTTCCAATGCGGCCCGCGCCACATCAGCGGCATCGACGCCATCGGGCAGGCGGCACCAGAGGAACATGCCGGCCTGCGGCTCCAGCCAGGGCACTATCCCCAGGCCCTTCAGCCTGGTCGAGACTTCGCTCATTGCCCGGGAGAGCCGCTGTCTCAGCGTCTCCACGTGTTTGCGATAGCTGCCGTCGCTCAAGACGTTCAGCACCAGCTCCGCCGTCAACCGGCCGCCGCCGAAGGAGGTGGCGATCTTGAGGTCGGTCAGGCCGTCGATCCATTCCGGTTTTGCGGCGACGAAACCGCAGCGGGCCGAGGCCGACAGGGTCTTCGAAAAGCTGCCAATGTGGACGACCCGTTCGAGGCCGTCGAAAGCGGCAAGGCGGGGGGCCGGCGCATGCTCGAAATCGGCAAAGATATCGTCCTCGATGATAGTGAGGTCGAATTGATCGGCGAGTTTCAGAAGCCGATGGGCCGTCACCGGGGAAAGCGTTGCGCCGGTGGGATTGTGGATGCCGGAGTTGGTGATGTAGAGCCGCGGCCGCTTCTCGGCGACGACTTGGGCAAATCGCTCGATATCGGGACCGGACGGCGTGTAGGGCACGCCGACAATCTTTGCCCGGTGGGCGCGCAGAAGCGCGTGGAAATTGAAATAGCAGGGGTCGTCGACCAGCACCGTGTCGCCGGGCTCGAGCAGGAAACGGCAGAGCAGATCGATTGCCTGGGTGCCGGAGTCGGCCAGCATGATCTGGTCGGGGGAGGCTTCGATCCCTCGTTCGCCCATGCGGCGGCAAATCAGCTGTCGCAGCTGCGGCAAGCCGAGCGGCGAGCCGTAATCGGCGAGCGCCGGTCCATCGGCGCGGGCAAGGGTTCTGAGCCCGCGGCGCATGCCTTCCCCCGGCAGCCAGGAGGGCGGCAGCCAGCCGCAGCCGGGCTTCAAGGCGGTTTCATCGGCCTCCAGCGATTGCCGGGATATCCAGAAGGGATCGACGGCGCGGTCGAGCTTCGGCCCGGCCTCGGCAAGCGCAAAGGGGGCTGCCTGGTTGGCGACGTAAAAACCCGAGCCCGGCCTTGCCAGGATCGCGCCTTCGGCGACGAGGCGCTCATAGGCGTCGACGACGGTCGAGGTCGACAGCTTCAATGTCGCTGCCAACCCCCGGACCGAAGGCAGCCTTGCACCGGGTGTGAGGCTGCGCCCCGCGATGCGCTGCCGGATCGTCGCGACGACCATCTCCACGCGCGTGCGTGCTTCGTCCATCTGTACTGCTTCCGCACCATAACAGTTTCGCGAAACCGTATCAGATTGTCACTGTCATGACTATCCGTATTGGCCGATAAGCGTGAAAGCAAAAAGGAGTGCAGCGCATCATGGAGCGCGAGATGGACCGCATGACGTCGGGATGGATCAATGGCTTTATCGGGGTGGTGATCTTCAGCGGATCGCTGCCGGCCACCCGTGTGGCGGTGATGCAGTTCGATCCGGTCTTCTTGACCGTGGCGCGTGCGGCGATCGCTGGCGTTCTGGCGCTTGGCCTGCTGATCGCTTTCAGAGAGAAGCGGCCGAGCCGGCGCGACATCCTCTCGCTTGCCATCGTCGCGCTCGGCGTCGTGGTCGGTTTTCCCCTGCTGACGGCGCTGGCGCTGCAGCACGTCACGTCAGCGCATTCCATCGTCTTCATCGGGCTGCTGCCGCTCTCGACGGCGGTCTTCGGCGTGATCCGCGGCGGCGAACGCCCGAAGCCGGCATTCTGGCTGTTCTCCATTCTCGGTAGCGCGCTGGTGGCGGGTTTCGCATTGATGCAGGGTCTGACCGCGTCGCCGGTCGGCGATCTTTTGATGCTGGCGGCGATCATCGTCTGCGGCCTCGGTTA
Organism: Rhizobium sp. NZLR10; assembly: GCF_019685125.1. Lineage (NCBI taxonomy): Bacteria > Pseudomonadati > Pseudomonadota > Alphaproteobacteria > Hyphomicrobiales > Rhizobiaceae > Rhizobium > Rhizobium sp. NZLR10. Next base: position 318,585 of record NZ_JABDWE010000003.1, read on the forward strand.
TGCCGAAGGCGGCCGGCTTTCGCGCACGTTCGGCGGATGGCAGGTGATTTCCTGGGCGCTGGTGCTGTCGCTGCCGGTCATGGTCGCGGTTGCGCTGTTCCATCGGCCGGCGAGTTTTGCCGGCATCGAAACGCCGGCGCTCGTCGGCCTTGCCTATGTCTCGCTGTTTTCGATGCTGATCGGCTTCATCTTCTGGTACCGCGGCCTGTCGCAAGGCGGCATCGCCGCCGTCGGCCAGCTGCAGCTGCTCCAGCCTTTCTTCGGCTTGGCGCTCGCCGCCACCCTGCTGCACGAACCCGTGACCTGGGCGATGCTCGCCGTGACGGTCGCCGTCATCCTGTGCGTCGTGGGTGCACGCAGGTTTGCGCGCTAGGGGAGAGTCCCGAAGCGGTCTCAGTCAGGTTTGATCGAAGGCTTCGGGCTGCAATTGCCCGATCCTCATCAGATGTTGCAGCGTGTATGACATCGACAGAGCATCGTCGAGCCCGTCATGCGCCCGTAGCGGAGGATGGTCGACGCCGAAATAGTCGGCCAGTTTGTTGCTAGGCGTCTTTGCCAAGTCCTCGATCGGCATGCCCGCAGCAATGAGAAGCTTGACGGCGTTGTCGAACCGATGGGCGGGGATGGAAGGTGGAATGCCTGCAATATAGCAACTGATGGCCATCATGTTCAGCTCATCCTTGCCCCACGACCAAAACCGGGCGCCGTCCGAGAAGCTGTCGACACCGGAAAGCGCATCCTGCAATGCCACGCCATGAGCATCGATGTCTTCTCCGGAAATGCTCGTCAGATCGGTGAAGTAAGGATCGAGCGGATATCTTTTGCCGAGGCGGTCGATGGGCCTGACATAAGACTTGTATGTATCCAGGATCGGATACTCTCCCTCGAGGCCGAGCTTGACGGCGCCGATCATTGCAACGACGGGGTCGGGATCGTGGGCCGCGCACCAAAATCTGCGTTGCGAGCCTTCGAGGCAGAGAAATTCACAGTCGAATATGATGGCGGTCTTCATTGTCGGCATTCCCTCCAGGCTGGTAGCCGGCACGGAAATTCCCGCACCGGTCTATACGTCGGCGGTCACAAAGCCGCCGCTCAATCGTCAGCAAATGGCCCCGTTACCGCCGCACCGTGCCCTCTTAGAGGTTCCATCGTCGCGACCTCGCCAGCCCTTGAGCGGCTGAGCGATCGACCGAGGCGGTCTTGCTGCCGACAAATCATGCACGTGAAAAAGGAACGAATATGATCACTCGTTACACACCCGTCGCAACGATGACCGCTGCGGTCTTCAGCCTGCTTGCTTTCAGCCCGGCCTCCGCTGCTGAGATGGCCCAGGCACAACAGCAGCCGTCGGCACAAGCGCAGCCGCCGGCACAGGGTCAGGCGCCGATGCAGGGACAACCCGGCGGCAACGGTGCGCCCGCCGCCGTCAGCGATCAGAAAATCGAGGCCTTTGCCGTTGCCTATCTGCAGGTCGACAAGGTCCGGCAGGAATATTCGGCCAAGATCGGCGCGACGAAGGACGAGGCTGGCAAGCAGAAGCTGCAGGCAGAAGCCAAGAAGCAGATGGTCGACACCGTCGAAGCCTCGAACGGCATCTCCGTCGAGGAATACTCCTCGATCCTGACGGCCGCGCAGAGCGACCCGGCTCTGGCCAAGAAAGTGCTGGAAAAGATCGGCACGCCGCCGCCGGGGCAGCAGCAGCAATAGGCTTAAACCGAAACGACGGGGCGGGCGGGCTGAAAGTCCACTTCGCAAGCACTTCCCGCGCCCGCCCCAATTCTGATGCGGCCTACTTGGCGGGCACGACCAGCGCCTCGCCCTTGCGCACGATGTAGGTCGCCAGCTCCGAAGCCTCGCCGTTGCCGACGTTCTTTGCCGAGTGCACCACGCCCGACGGAATGAACAGGGACTGGCCGGCCTTGAGCGTCACCGGCTGCCTGCCTTCGAGCTGATATTCCAGCGTTCCCTCGAGAACAAAGGCGATCTCTTCGCCAGGATGCGAATGCTTTGGCGCGAGAACGCCGGGAGCGAAATCGACGCGCACCTGAACGCCCTCATGGCCGGGCACGTCGATATCGTTTTTGATCAGATCGGTGCGTTGCAGCGGCTGTTCCGCATGCGCTGCCGTGGCGGCGCCCAGAGCGAGGGCGAGCGCCATAGCCTGGATCATTTTCATCGTGTCATCCTTCCTAAATTGACCTTTCCGGCTCGTTGGCCGCAAGGGCATTTCAGTCGATAATTGAACCGGGGATGTGTCGGGAAATCGGCATTTTTGTAAGCGAGTGTATCTAGGCAGCGGCGGCTCCGGGCTGTTCGGGTGGCGGGATTTTATCTTCTGTCCTGCCGTGCAAGCCCCCCTCTGGCCTGCCGGCCATCTCCCCCACAGGTGGGGAGATTGGCAAGTGGCTAAACCTTCCCGCCCGTCTACCGTTCGGCATGCTGTGACGCTTGTTGTTTTGGGAAGCCCTTGCGCCAGGCGATCTCCCCACCTGTGGGGGAGATGCCCGGCAGGGCAGAGGGGGGCTTGTAAGGTAGGACAATCCGGCCGATTCCCGTACCTCAAGCCGCCGACGTTGAGCCTCTAACCCCAGCCAGCGTCGCAATATCCGTCACACCACCCGATGACTCGAAGTCGAAGATCTTCTGGGTCACCAGCGCAGCCGCACCCCGGGCCCAGGAATTGTCCTCCCAGTCGGGCAGCAGCGGCGGCGCGGTCCTGAAGGTGCGGGCGGCCAGCGCCTCGCGCAGCGGCGTCAGGAAAGGGTCGCCGAGGGAGACGGCTTCGCCGCCGGCGACGATGACCTCGGGATCGGTGATGTTGACGAGATTGGCAAGGGCAGTGCCGATGCCGCGGCCGGAATCTCCGACAAGGGCGAGGGCGGTGGCGTCGCCTGATGCGAGCGCCTTGCGGAGATCGGGAAGACCGAGTTCGTCGCGGCCGATTGCCTCCCGCCAGCGCCGGAGCATCGAGATTTCGGAGTGATAGGCCATCAGACAGCCGCGCTTGCCGCATTCGCAGAGCCGGCCGTTCTCCTCGAAAAGCGTGTGGCCGAACTTGCCGGCAGCACCATTGGCGCCGCGATAGAGCTTGCCGTCGATGACAAGTGCACAGCTGATGCCGACGCCGACGGCCAGCACCGCCATGTTGCGGTGCTGGCGGCCGAGGCCGAAGAGCTGCTGGGCAATGGCATAGGCGTTGGTGTCGTCCTCCAGCCAGACCGGCACGTGGACGCGGGCCGCGACCAGCGCGGCGAGGGGGACGTTGTTCCAGCTGAAGCGGTGGCTGCGCACGCAGGCTGTCTGCTCGTGATTGATGACACCGGGCATGGAGATGCCGATGCCGGCGAGCCGGGCGTCGGGCCGGCCGGCGAGCTTCACCAGTTCGGGCACGGTGGCCGCCAAGAGGTCGGCGACCTGATCAGGGTCGTGGCCGTTAAGGCTGACCCGCATGGCGGCGACCGGGTTGGTGGCAAGGTCGGTTGCCACGCACTCGACCGAATCCACCATGAGTTTGAAGCCGACGGCAAGCGCGTGTTCGTAGTTGATATCCACCGGGATCGGCCGGCGGCCCGTGAGGCCGGGCACGGTCTTGCCCTCGATGACGATGCCTTCCTCCAGAAGGTCGGTGACGACGAAGGTGACGGCGGCCGGACTTAAGCCGATGACGGTGGCGATATCGGCGCGGCTTCTCGGCCCCTCGCGCCTGAGAAGGTTAAGAATGAGGCGTCGGTTCATGGCTCTCGCCGTGGTCTGGTCGCCTTTTAACTTCACGATGCATTCCTTAATTTTGTAAATTAATTATTGCGGGCCGAAAAGATCTATGCATAAGTTCGGCCGCGGATCAACTCAGCCAAGCGGATTATCGCTGGAATTGCGGGTCGATCGCATGTGTTGAAGGCCTGGTCGGTCGTTTCATGGAGGAGGCGGCGGTCGGGAGATATCGATCGATCAACTGGGAGGAATTCAATGACATTTTTGAAGCAATTTCCGTCGACCACCCGCAGACGCTTCCTGAAGGGCGCGGGCCTGGTTTCCGCCGCGGCTGTTACCGGCAGCTTCCCGATCCCGGCGATCGCGCAGGCGCAGGAGGTGACGATGATCTCCGCCGAAAACAACGGTGCTGCGCTCGACGCGCTGAAGGCGATCGCCGCGGGCTTCAGCAAGGAAGCCGGGGTCAACGTCGTCATCAACAACATGGACCACGAGGCCCACAAGACGGCCATCCGCAACTATCTGGTGGCCGGTGCCCCTGACGTCTGCTCCTGGTTTTCGGGAAACCGCATGCGCGCCTTCGTCAAGCGCGGCCTGTTCGACGATATTTCCGATCTCTTCGAGAAGGAAAAGTACAAGGACGTGCTCGGTGCGACCGCAGGGGCCGTCACCGAAGACGGCAAGCAATATGGCCTTCCCACAGGCGGCACGCTCTGGGGCATGTTCTACCGCAAGGATGTGTTTGCCGAGCATGGCCTGACGGTGCCGACGACGGCGGAAGAGTTCATGGCCTATGGCGAAAAGTGCAAGGCGGCCGGCATCACACCGGTGGCGATGGGCACCAAGGAATTGTGGCCGGCGGCCGGCTGGTTCGACCAGATGAACCTGCGCATCAACGGACTCGACAAACACATGGCGCTGATGAACGGCGAAATGAGCTATCTCGACCCGTCGCTGACCCCAGTTTTCGACCAGTGGGAAGCGATGATTTCCAAGGAGTTCTTCACGGCGAACCATACCTCCTTCGGCTGGCAGGAGGCGGCGGCGCTCTTGGCGCAGAAGAAGGCCGGCATGATGAATTTGGGCGCCTTCCTGCGCTCGGCCTTCACTGCCGAGGACCTTCCGCAGCTCGCCTATGCGACCTTCCCAGTGCTCGACCCCAAGGTCGGCCACTTCGAGGAATTCTCGGTCAATTCGATCCACATTCCCGCCAAGGCCAAGAACAAGCAGGGCGCGCGCGAATTCCTCGCCTATTTCTACAAGCCCGAGAACCTGGCTGCCTATCTGGAGCCGGGCGGCAACGTGCCGCCGCGTCATGACCTGCCGCCGAGCAAGGACCCGCTGGTCAATGTCGCCGTCGAGGTCATGAAAACGGTGCAGGGCACGTCGCAATATTACGACCGCGACAGCGACCCCGATATGGCCCAGGCAGGCCTCGTCGGTTTCCAGGAGTTCATGGCCAAGCCCGACCGACGCAAGGCGATCCTCACGCGGCTCGAGGGGACGCGTAAGCGGATCTATAAGATTTAGAGTTCTCCTCCCGGAGACGCTGGGAGTGGGCCTGTGCCCGCTCCCGAGGGGCGGCGGTATACGCACCGCCGCTCCAAAATGTGGAGGTGTCCTCCACACCTTCCGGAGCAGGCATAGGCCAACTCCTGTCATAATTGAGGCTCCAGAGATGTTAATGCTATGGCGCCGCCAGCGTTGGTGGCTTACCCCGACTTTGCTCATCGCGCCGGCGATCGTGCTGTTTTCTACCGTCATCCTGCTATCGGCCGTCCGCAGCGTCTGGATCAGTCTGCACGACTGGGATGGGTTCGGCCCGATGGTCTGGATCGGCTTCGGCAATTACGTCGAGCTCTATAACGATCCGCAATTCTACGTGTCGCTTAAGAACAATCTGATCTGGCTCGTCATGTTCATGGCCGCGCCGCCGATCGGGCTTGCCATCGCGCTCCTGGTCAACCAGAAAATCCGCGGTATGCGCTTTCTGAAGTCGCTGTTCTTCATTCCGCTGGTGCTGGCCTCGGTCACCGTCGGCGTCGTGTTCACCTGGGTCTATACGCCGGAATTCGGGCTGCTGGCGCTGATCTTCAAGGCGTTCGGGGCGACGGCGCCAGCGGTGCTCTCTGATGAGCATTTCGTCACCTTCGCCATCGTCATCGCCGCCCTCTGGCCGCAGGTCACCTTCTGCATGGTGCTTTATCTCGCCGGCCTCAACAATCTCAGTGAAGAGCTGATCGGTGCGGGGCGCGTCGACGGGGCGAGGGGCTGGAACATGCTGTGGCACATCGTGCTGCCGCAACTGACCCAGGTGACCTTCATCGCCATCGCCGTCACGGTGGTCGGGGCGCTCCGCTCCTTCGACATGGTGTCGGTGATGACATCAGGCGGGCCGTTCGGCTCTTCCTCGGTTCTCGCCTACCAGATGTTCGAGCAGTCGATCTTCTCCTACCGCTTCGGTTACGGCGCGGCGATCGCCTCGGTGCTGTTCGTGATCATGGCCGTGTTCATCGTCTGGTACCTCACCCGCATCATCCGTACCGAAGAGAGGGGAGGCTGATGTATCCTCGTCCCATTCCCGAGGCCGCCGTCTGGCAGCGCCGCCTCTATGTGCTTACCGTCATCATCGTGCTGCTGCTCTGGCTCTGCCCGCTGTTTGCGATCATCCTCACCTCGTTCCGCTCGACCGAGGATGTCATGGGCGGCAATCTGTGGGGATGGCCGACCGGCATCGGCGTGATCGACAATTACACTGCGGTCTTCACCCAGACGCCGATGGCCCGTTATTTCCTCAACAGCCTGATCATCACCATTCCCTCGGTGATCGGCGTGCTGGCGCTCTCGACGCTCGCCGGCTACGTGCTGTCGCGTTACCGCTTTCGCGGCAACATGCTGATCTTCGCGCTGTTTGTCGGCGGCAATTTCCTGCCGCACCAGATCATGATGATCCCGGTGCGCGACCTGATGGTGCGGCTCGACCTGATCGATACGACGGCGGCGCTGATCATCTTCCACGTCGCCTTCCAGACCGGTTTTGCGACACTGTTCATGCGCAATTTCATCGCCGCACTGCCCGATGAACTGTTCCAGGCGGCCCGCGCCGAAGGCGCCTCTCCCTTCCAGACGCTCATCCATGTGGCGATCCCGCTGGTGCGGCCGGCGCTGGCCGCACTCGCCATCCTGATCTTCACCTTCATCTGGAACGACTATTTCTGGGCCGTGGTGCTGACCGTCAGCGATAGCGTCAAGCCGGTGACGGCAGGCCTTGCCAATCTGCGCGGCGAATGGGTCTCGGCCTGGAACCTGATTTCCGCAGGCACCATCGTCGTCGCCGTGCCGCCGGTGGTGATGTTCTTCCTGATGCAACGGCATTTCATCGCCGGCCTGACCATGGGGGCGGTGAAGGGATGAGTGCCGCATTTTTCGTTTCAACAAGAGAGGGCCAGGACATGACCAGTCTCGAACTTCGGCAGATCAACAAGAATTACGGCGCCTATCATGCGCTACGCGGCATCGACCTTTCGGTCGCGCAAGGCGAGTTCATCGTCATGGTCGGTCCATCAGGCTGCGGCAAATCCACGCTTTTGAAATCGATCGCCGGCCTGGAGGAGATTTCCTCCGGCCAGATCCTGATCAACGGCCGCGATGTCAGCAAGCAGGAACCGGGCGATCGCGGCATCGCCATGGTCTTCCAGTCCTATGCGCTCTATCCGCACATGACAGTGGCGGAGAACATGGGCTTCGGCCTGCGCATGGCCAAGCGCCCGAAGGCCGAGATCGAGGCGGCCGTGGCGCGCGCAGCCAAGATCCTCCGGATCACCGATCAGCTCGACAAGCGGCCGAAGCAGCTGTCCGGCGGCCAGCGGCAGCGCGTGGCGATCGGCCGGGCGATCACCCGCTCGCCCGAGGTCTTCCTGTTCGACGAGCCGCTGTCGAACCTCGATGCGGCGCTTAGAACCCAGATGCGCGTCGAGCTCAGCAGCCTGCATGCCGAGCTTGGCGCCACCATGGTCTATGTCACCCATGACCAGGTGGAGGCGATGACCATGGCAAGCCGGATCGTCGTCCTCAACCGGGGGGTGATCGAGCAGGTCGGCTCGCCATTGGAGCTTTACCGCAATCCCGACAATCTTTTCGTCGCCGGCTTCCTCGGCGCGCCACGGATGAATTTCCTCGGCGTCACCGTCGACGACCTGTCCGGCCGCAACGTGACGGTTTCGGCGCCCGGTCTCGTGCCGGTGACAGTGGAACTGGCGCAGGCGACGGCGCTGTCGAAAGGCACCAGCCTGACCCTCGGCGTTCGTCCGGAGACGATATCGATGGTCGCCGATGCCAGTCAGGGTGGGGCGATCGAAGGCCAGGTCCGGCTGGTCGAGCATCTCGGCCGCGAGACCATCCTCTATGTCGACGCCGGCAATATGCGGACCATCGCTTCGGAAAGCGGCACCGGCAACATCACGGTGCAGCTGAGTTACGTCGCGCCCTTTGCCGCCGAGCAGAAGGTGGCGCTGAAGCTCGACGCCAGCGAGCTCTATCTCTTTTCATCCGAAGGCGGCCGCACGATCAGCGCCCGCAAGACCATTCTCGACAGATAGGAAAGACCATCCCGTGTCCGACAAGACCCTCTCCGTATGGAACACCGTCAAGACCGACCGCTTCCTCGTCGGCGCCCCGCATTATCCCGAGCATGTCGATGAAAGCTATTGGGAGCGCGACGCCGAGCGTATGGCGAAGGCCGGCTTCAACACCGTCAGAATGGCCGAATTCGCCTGGCATATTCTCGAGCCGAAGCTCGGCGCCTTCGACTTCGATCTCTTCGACCGCGCCATCGCCATGCTCGGCCGCTACGGCATCGATACGATCCTATGCACCCCGACGGCGACGCCGCCGCGCTGGCTGACCGTGGCCCATCCCGAGGTCCTCCGGGTCGACGGCAAGGGCCGCCCGATGAGCCACGGTTCGCGCCAGCACTGCGACACGGCAAGCCCTGTCTTGCGTGAACACAGCCGGCGCATCACCAAGGCGATGGCCGAGCACTATCGCGACAATCCGCATGTCGTCGGATGGCAGACCGACAATGAGCTGAACACCAGCATGCCGGAGAGCTTTTCCGAGGCGACGCTCACCGAATTCCAGGCTTACCTTGCCGACACATACGGCGAGATCGGCAAGCTCAACCGCGCCTGGGGCGGCGATTTTTGGGCGACGGCCTATGATGGTTTCGACCAGGTGGTGCTGCCGATCGAATTCGGCCCGACCTTTCCAAGCCCCGGCCATCTGCAGGATTACCACCGCTTCCTCGCCTTCTCGACGGCGCGCTTCCAGCACGACCAGGTCGAGATCCTGCGCGCGGTGAAATCCGCCTGGTTCATCTTCCACAATCTCGGCGGCCTGCGGGATATCGATTTCCGCGGCCAGTTCAGCAAGGATCTCGATTTCGTCGGCTATGATATCTATCCGATGCTCTATGACGAGTTCCAGCGGCTCGGCAACCACGCCAAGGTGCAGGCGCTGCACCTCGATATCTGCCGCGGCTTCTCCGGCAACTACATCGTGCCCGAGCAGCAATCGGGCTTCGGCAGCCAGCCGGGCTTCTGCACGCTGACGCCGGAACCGGGCGAGCTACGCCGCATGGCGCTGTCTTCGGTCGCTCACGGCGCCGACGGCTTGATGTTCTTCCGCTGGCGTCCGGCCCATTTCGGCGCCGAGATCTACTGGATGGGCATCATCGACCATGACGATGTCGCCCGCCACCGCTATGAGGAAGCCAAGCGCTTCGCCACCGAGATGATTGCGCTGCAGCCGAAGATCCTCGGCACCTATGTGCGCATGGATGTCGGCATCGCCGGTTCGGATTTCGACAACCAGGAAGCTCACAAGACCTATCCGATCGGCCTGCCGAGCCCGCAGGACGATGCGATCCTGCTGCACCAGCATTGCTATGATCGCGGTATCGCCTGCGGCTTCATCCATCCCGAGGACGATCTTTCCAGGTTGAAGCTCTTCTATGTCCCCCATTGGGTGATGTGGAAGGACGAATGGACGGCGAAGCTCGAAGCCTTCGCGGCGGCGGGCGGCACCGTCGTCATCGGCGCCCGCACCGGCACCCGCAATGAAGACAACCACGTCATCCGCGAGACCGCCCCCGGCACCACCCTTTCGAAGCTGACTGGCGTGTGCGTCGAAGATTTCGGCCGTCTGACCGCGCCGGGCGCCAACGGCCTGTTCGACGTGATGGAGCGCTCGGGCGGGCTCGTCATCCCGCCGAACAAGCCGGCCGAATCCCATCGCCGCGAACGCCGCTTCAAGATCGGCAACCGCGAAATCACCGCCGGCCACTTCTATGAAAACCTCGCCGTCGACGGCGATGTCGAAGTGATCGCCGCCTGGTCCAACCGCTATGCCGAAGGCCAGGCGATGGCAACCTCCCGCAAGGTCGGCAAGGGGCAGGTGGTCTATCTCGGCACCTATCTCACGCCTGAACTGACCGAGGCGCTCACTGAACGCCTCTTTCCCCAGGCCGGGATCGAACCGCTGGTCGGCGGTCTGCCCGAAGGCGTGGAGGTGACGATGCGGATGAATGAGGAACGGCGGCTGCTCTTCGTGCAAAACTATACCGACCAGCCGGCGTCTATCGGCGGCGTGCCGGCCGGGCGGGACCTGCTGGATGGGGAGAAGCCGGTGACGGGTAGGCTGGATCTTGGAGGCTATGGCTGTGCGATTGTTGAGCTGGAGGGGTGAGGCCGTGGCGCACCGCCCGTCCTTCGAGGCCCCTGCGGGGCGCCTCAGGATGAGGCTCTATGGGGCGCTGGCGCGAGACGGTGTCGTAACAGTAGACGTAGCAAAACCACGGCATTCCACCACCTGTAATTGGGCGCGGCACTCTCCAACCTCCCTCATCGGACAGAGGTTTCGCAGCATGCGTTGCCCCGGCGTCCGTAAGCGATAGGCTTCGGGTAGTGGCGTCCATTATCCGACTGGTGTGCTCGCCGGATGGTGTGCCGGAGCCGCATGGGCAAGTGTGTGCTGGTAGGTCGGTCGAAGTTATCTGAATGGCGGCGCGGATAGAGGCAGGTGAAGCGGGAGGAATTGTCTACGGTATTTTGTCGTCGACGGTTTTTCACCCGGCATGTTGATAGGGGTAGCCTCATTGCTGCAAAGCGCACAACCGCGACAATTGCGATTGCGCCCAGTCGCGAGCGGTTTGTTGAGTATTTTCGAGACCAGACAGAAGGCCACCGATTTCTCCGCTGATTTGGATATCGGAATCCAAAATCCGACATGCGGCGGTATCAAGGGACACGGTAGCCAAAACGTCACTATCAAGCTGTGGCAACTGAATGAGGTCCTCAGAACCGGACTCACACGTCAACACTGCCCTTGCCGAAAGAGTACTGACACCACTCGAAAAAGTACAAATCTTCACCGAAACGAGCTGAAATCTGGCGGTTTGATTAGGGCCAATAGGAATCTGTTCGCACAATTGTAGCGTGGCAATTGATCGGGCGATCGCAGGCCACTCAGGGCGATCGAGTGGCGATCGGCATTCTGCGAACGCTGGCGCGTGAAACAAAACGGCGACGGCGAACGGAATACAAAGAGCCTTGATACCGTTCCCAAGCGATTTGCTCATTGTCGGTCCTTTGCGCAACGGCCTCAGGGTGCCCTGTTGTAAATCGTTATTAGGGTGGAATCGCGGCACCCCCGATGACGTCGTCTGGACCTTAATATCCTGGCCGACGGGAGGCGGTGGGGAGCCCTCTTGGTCACATTCCATTATCACATGAATGCCGCCCGCTTCCCGGCTTACAAAGACCTCTCCGGCGTCGACTTCACTACCAGCGAGATAAATGAAGCAACGGTGCGAGTTCATGGATGCGGCGCAGAATGTTGTGCTTATCGGCAGGCCCGGAACAGGCAAAACCCATGTTGCGACTGCCCTTGGCGTTCAGGCGAAAGGTCCGCTTCTTCTCCACGATCGAATTGGTCATCGCGCTTGAGCAGGAGAAGGTAAAGGGCAAGGCGGGGCCTTCGTCTCGGCCAAACCGGGATTGTAGTGGGAGCTTTCCCCTGGTGGGATCGTCCGATTGCGCATGCTTTGCGGCCGACAGCGGAAGCTTTTGGTCCCTGATGCTACCCTGTCACAGCTCCTTCATTGGCCGGTCTGGCAAGAGCGGCAAATTTAGCCAGCACGCCTGCGGTATATCGGGGTTTCGGTTGTTTCCATTCAGCACGCCGCCGCGAAATTTCTTCGTCTTGCAGATCGAGTTGCAGCAGCTTGCGATGCGCATCGATGGTAATTGGATCACCTTCGCGAACCAGCGCAATCGTGCCTCCGACAAAAGCTTCCGGGGTGACGTGGCCGACGACCATGCCCCAGGTCCCGCCCGAGAATCGTCCGTCCGTGATCAGCCCCACGCTATCGCCAAGGCCCCGGCCGATGATCGCGGCTGTCGGGGCGAGCATTTCCGGCATGCCAGGACCACCCTTTGGCCCGAGGTAGCGGAGGACGAGTATATCGCCCGGCTTGATCTTGTCTGACAGAATGGCATCCATCGCCGATTGCTCGTCTTCGAATACGCGTGCCGGACCAGTGATCACCAGATTCTTCAGGCCAGTAATCTTGGCGACCGCCCCACCTTCCGCGAGATTGCCTTTGAGGATCGCGAGATGGCCTTCGCTATAGAGCGGCGCATCCAGGGTCCGTATGACATTCTGGTCTGCCCTTGGTTGATCCGGCACGGTCTCCAGTTCTTCAGCGATCGTGCGACCAGTGATGGTCAGGCAGTCCCCATGCAGGAGCCCGGCATTGAGCAACAGTTTCAGCACCTGGGGAATGCCGCCCGCCTGATGCAGGTCTACCGCCATATATTTTCCGGACGGCTTGAGATCGCAGATAACTGGAACCTTGCGGCGGATGCGCTCGAAATCGTCCAGAGACCATTCGACCTCGGCCGCGTGGGCGATCGCCAGGTAGTGCAGAACGGCATTGGTGGAGCCGCCGGTTGCCATGATCAGGGCCACGGCATTCTCGATGGCACTGCGCGTGACGATGTTACGAGGCGTGATACCTTTCTTCACGGCCTCGACCAGCACTCTGGCCGACGAAGCTGCACTCTCGATCTTCTCGTGGTCCGGATTGGCCATGTTCGATGAATAGAGCAACGACATGCCCAGCGCCTCGAAAGACGAACTCATGGTATTGGCCGTAAACATACCCCCGCATGAACCTGTGGAGGGACAGGCATTGCGTTCAATCCCGTCAAAATCTTCCTGGCTCATTTTTCCGGCCATGAACGCACCGACCGCCTCGAAGGAAGACACCACGGAAAGCTTTTGTCCCTTCCATCTGCCCGGCTTGATCGTCCCGCCGTAGACATAGATGGCGGGAACATTTGCCCGAAGAATTCCCATCATCCCGCCTGGCATGTTCTTGTCGCAGCCACCGATGACGAGTACCCCGTCCATCCACTCGCCCTGAACGGCAGTCTCGATACAATCGGCAATCACCTCTCGGGACACCAGCGAGTACTTCATGCCCTCGGTGCCCATGGACATACCATCAGAAATCGTCGGGGTACCGAAAACCTGGGGATTGGCTCCTGCCGCCTTGATCGCCGCGATCGCCGCATCCGCCAATGGTTGCAGTCCTGCATTGCAAGGCGTGATCGTGGAGTGCCCGTTGGCAATGCCGATCATTGGTTTTTCGAAATCGGCTTTCTTATAGCCCAGCGCATAATACATGGCACGATTGGGTGAGCGAGCCACCCCTTCGGTAATATGCTTTGATCGATCATTGAAGGGCATCACATGCCTCCGGCCTCAGTCCACGCGAACTGACGAGACGCAATCATTACCATAAGATCGTATAGATCAGTTTTCCTTTCGGCGAGCCTGTAGGACTGTTTTGGGCCGACAGCGGAAATAATTTCCGCTTCGCGCCCTCATTTCGGCCGTTGGAGCATAGCTTGCACCTGCCGCAAAGCAGACATTGTCTAGTTTCAAGGTAACGGCATCTTTGCGCCGCCGATAGCGGAAGTAAGCGTCGTCGCCTTCATGTCTCGGCGAAGCTGCTTAAATGTTTCGCAAAGCATCCTGTCTTCATTCTGGGCTATGGGCTCATCGCCACCTGAGCAAGGCGGTCCAGCGGAAAAGTCATGCGAGACTCGGGCTGGTTGACGCGTTTTGTGGAGCGACTGAAAAAGCATGGCACTGCGATCCAGACCGCCGTTCTCGCGCAGCGCATATCCGTTGATCAAGTCCTCGAACGCGTCGGGATTGTTCCCACTCGCTGTCACATCTCCGGCAGGCCGGCCTTTCGGAAACCGTCGACAAAGTGGTCTCGTACGGATGCATCGCGCAGCGGCTGGGAGCTCAGCCAATGGCCAATGGTGAAATGAGGGTGGGCGATCAGGAACAATTCGGCTTCTCGCCGCGCCTCCTCACGGTGGCCCAGTTGCGCAAGCGTAGCCGCCAGGAATTTGCGTGAGTTGGTACGATACGTGTCTTTCCTGCGGAGTGTAGCGGTTGCCGCCTCATAATCACGCGCGGCGTATTGCGCCTGCCCAAGATGACAAAGATACCAGCAGGCTGGATAGGGATTGAGCCGCAGAGCTTTTTCGATCTGCGCCAGTCCGTCGGCAACCCTGCCGTCCAGCACGGAAATGTCCGACATGGCGGCCCAGGTGTCGGCGTGGTTGGGGTCCAGCTCCAGGGCCTTGGCGAAGGCGGCCTCTGATTCCTCCCATCGCCGCTCATAAGCCAAAATGGTCCCCAGAACGTAACGGCAGCCGGCATCGTTGGGATCCAGCTCGACCGCCTTCTGCGCTGACGTCGCCGCCATCCGGCGGTTGGGATCTTCGGGCTCGCCGAAATGAGCCCAGGCAAGCCAACGGTTATAGGCGAGCAGACCGAGCGCCTCGGCATATGATGGCTCGAGCTTAACCGCGCGCTGGAGCAGCATATAGGCCTCACGCTCAGTTTGCGGCGACTCTTCCGTCAGGAGGCGGGCGCGCACACACAGATCGTACGCCTCAAAGTTCTTCGGCCGATTGCGCGGCGTCGGGATGGTCAGCCGGCCGACGAGGGCTTCGACAATCTTGGCGTTAACTTCATCCTGTAACTCGAAAACATCTTCCAGCGTCCTGTCAAACCTCTCGGCCCACAAGTGCTGGCCGGCAAGCGTGTCGACCAATTGGGCATTGATGCGGACACGTCCCATGGCGCGTCTGGCGCTCCCCTCCAGGACATAGCGGACGCCGAGTTCCTGGGCGACCAGCTTTACGTCGACCGGCTTGCCCTTGTAGCCGTACACGGAATTGCGCGCGATGACGAACAGGCCAGCCGTACGGGAAAGGTCGGTGATCAGATCTTCGGTCAAGCCGTCGACGAAAGGCGCGTCCGCTTCATCCCCACTCATATTCGTGAACGGCAAGACAGCGATCGAGGGACATTCGGGCAGCGGCAATATGCTCTGCAGCGCATCCGGCCAATGCCACACGTGGATCGGGCGCGTCAGGTTCTTCAGGTAGCGTTCGCCTGCATCAAAGAACCGGTCGCTAATCTTGCCGACGATCTCGCCGTGAACATTGGCTGAAATGCAGATACCTCCTGGTGCGGCCTGCGTCTCCAAGCGCGCCGCGACATTGACGCCGTCGCCGAGGACGTCTGAACCATCGTCAATGACATCTCCCAGATTGACGCCTACACGCAAAAGTAGGCGTCGATCTCCGGAAGCCTCGACAGTCGTGGTGGCCCGTTGCATTTCCAGCGCGGCTTCGACTGCGTCCACCGCGCTACCGAATTCGATTAGGAAGCCGTCGCCCATGACCTTGAAGATGCGACCGTTGTGGCGCGTCACAGCCGGCTCGATAACGCCAGAACGGAGTTCTCTGAGGTTCGCCAGCGTTGCGACTTCATCAGCCTCCATCAGGCGTGAATATCCCACCACATCGGCAACGACGATGGCAGCGAGACGACGCTGAAGAAATTGATCCGTCATGTGAGGACAAGCCCAACGACCAAATTAGCAAGTTATTGTTCAACTGCGGGTGAGTCAACAAGCCGTAAGAGGTAATGTCCAGGCGATCTCCACCTCCATCGAGCCGTCATCCTTCTTTGTGACCGACGGCGTCGCGGCGGACGACACGGAAATGAGTATCCACGGAAAGGGACGGTTCTTGAACGTCTGGCGATAGGTGGCGAGCGGTCGCATCGACTCGCGACGACAGAGTAGTAGGCAGGGAGGGAGCGCCCCACTATCGCGCAGAAGCCTTAGAGAGCGGGCTTTCTGGGATGATAGAGTGGACAATGTCCCCTAGTTGCCCCAGCCAATTTGGAACCGATCAAATCGAATCTCGCTCAACGGTTGGTTGGAGGGGCCCAGCTTTACCGAACGAAGAACGAGATGAAGCTCGGGGGAATAGTATTGTTCGAAAATGATCGGCGGCAATTCCGTCAGTTCCAGACGGCTGTTGATGGCCCAGACTTTGTAGGAACAAGATGCAATCGTTTCCTCTCCCAAGCCGTCGAACCTCATGAAAGTCGTGCCCGAAACGGATTTTTTGCCATTGATGAAAAGCGTGGTGTCGGATTGCCAGTTCTTCTTCTGCGGTAGATCGTCTAACGCAATCGCATTCGCGTATTTCAGCTCATGCGTCCCGCTGGCACTCACTCTCTTTTCGACGAGCAAGGGGTGCAAATATACAGCCGAGACCGGCTGCAACGAACCGTCGCGCTCCATCAGCCGTTGTTCGGTGAGACCCGGGCCGTCCGGCTTGTAGAATACGGAATAGAAAGGCGCCTCTCTGGTCAGCAGGACGCCCTGTTTGGTCTCATTGGCGGTTAAGCAATTGCCAAAGGCTGGTACCGCCAATGTTATTCCAACCAGTAGCGATAAACTTCTTAGCAAGATCGACATCCTAGATTCCCCTCATCCAACTCCGTATCATGGTGCTTGGGTGAAATTGGGGAAATCTAGTCTAAGTCGTCGGCCCGGGGCTCGCCCACAGCCTGACCGAACTTGACCTGATGACCTGCCATGAGAATTCGCTTGACGATTCGAACGCCTTCGCGCCGCATGCCAATACCTGCACCGAAAACATGGTGGCCTGGTTTGATACGATCACCAGCATAGAAAACACCGGCGCGACCGAAACCAACGGCGCCGACTGGGCCGCGGCAATCAAGGCGAACAACAACCAGCACCCCGATCACGATACCAGCTCATGGGCGGTGAGGGGACGTGACGACTGAGTCCAGTTCCGGCGGCTGCCGGTGCGGTGCTGGCGTTGCCGCGAAAAGCCGTCGTGCCGGGAGCAACGACAGCAACGACTTACTTTCAAGACGCTACACGGAGGGTGCCTGACGAACTGCTTTTCAGCCGCCTCGTGCCTCGACGCAGTTCGTCAGCTTCCGGCCTATAACGTTGAAAAATTTGTAGTTGGTTGTCCGGTTTTAAGCGATCATCCGCAAGCGCCGGCTCTCGCGTCCTTGTCAAATATGTATCGTCCTGAGGTTTCGTCAGCGCAGCGGTCAATATGATCGTTGGCGTCAAACAGTCCCTTCACGATCATACAAACGCTAACGAGCACGCCAAATCCTACTGCCGCTGCAATATATTTAAAAGCTCGGCGCATTTTGTTCCCGATGCACATCGCTGTCAGCGCGAAACGATATCTAAGTGCAGGCGGATCGCGCAAGCTCTCGCTTAGGCTGTGCACATCCTCCTGCGCCCGCGATGACTGCGCGGCATCCTCCCGCGCCCTCATGCTGAGGTGCGCAGCCCGCAGGGCGGAGCCTCGAAGCACGCCGCGACGCTGCTTCTTGCATTTGCCCAAGCTTGACGTTTGCAGGCTCTCCAGCGAGTTCCTAAAGCTGACGTGCTGCAGACTGGCGCAGTTGAGCAGTATCCTGGCCTCCTTCGGAGGCCGAGTTGAGGTTGGCGCCCGCACTTGTCACCGCTTCACAAACCGATAGGCGAAGCGATCGGTCTCGCCCTTGATCGAGGGATCGAGACGCATTCGCTCTCGGCTATTTCACAAGTCTGCTTAAATCCGCTTCGCAGCTCGAAGGCTGCAATCGCCACTGTGGAGCAAGCCAGCAGCAATGAAATCCAGGTCCGAAATCCTCTGCGCATGATGCATGCAGATATGAGCATTGCTGCACACGGTGTTATTGTGATCAACGCCAGCGACGTCATCTGCCGCCTTTCACATCCTGATTTGAGGTCTGCAATATCGCCAGATGCATCTATGGGCACAAGCGTATTTCAGCACGCATGTCCGTTTGAGGTTGCTGTGACTCGGGGTGAGAAGCTCGAACGTTACGATGAGCACTTCGATCCCCACCGCACCAATTCATTCACCATACCCAGACACCCACCGTAAACGCTAATCTCACAACCCACCGAACAACCCGCCCGAACAGCCTCATTTGCCACCCATCCGCCCTACCCATTTCAACCTTCCTTAAGCGCCCACTGCTTAACGTGCCCCTCAAATCGAGGGCCTATTCCATGTTTACCGTTCTGACGTGCATCACCGAGCAGCATGATCTCACGCTGGTCGGGCTTGCGGGTTTGATCTGCTTTCTCGCAAGCCATTGCACGCTCGTTCTGCTCAATCGGGCGACATTGTCCGAGGGCGCGGTTCGCTGGGTGTGGCTGGTGACGGCGGGGGCGGCGGGCGGTTTTGGCATCTGGGCCACGCATTTCATCGCCATGCTGGCATACGATTCCGGCGTCGTCGTCGGTTACCATGCCGGATTGACGCTGGTCTCGCTGCTGGTCGCGATCGTGGCGACGACGGCGGCGGTTGCCGCCAAGATCGCCTATGACAGATGGGTGGCGAACGTCCTGGCGGGCGTGCTCTTCGGCGTGGGTATCTGGTCTATGCATTTCACCGGCATGCTGGCCATCGAATTCCCCGGTGAGATCTCGTGGAATGCGGGCTACGTGACGGCCTCGGTCGTTCTCGGCGTTGCCTTTTCGATCGCTGCCTTTCGATTTGCCGGCCGGAGCGGCCGGTCGACTTTCGGCAGGCTGGTGCCGACGGTTTTGCTGACGCTCGGCGTCGTCGCCCTGCATTTCACCGCAATGGCAGGGGTGACGGTCATTCCGGGCATCACCGCGCTCGATCCCGCCACGCTTCTTTCACCGGCACTGATGGCGGTGACGATCGCCGCCGTCACTTTTTCGCTGCTGGCGGCCGGGTTTGCGGCCGCCATTTTCGCCGTGCGTTGGCAGGCCAAGACCGCCAGGGCGGAGCGCAACTTCAAGCTCCTGGTGCAGGGGGTGACCGATTACGCGATCTATATGCTCGATCCGGATGGAAAGGTCAGCAATTGGAATGCCGGCGCCGAGCGCGCCAAGGGCTATAGAGCCGATGAGATCGTCGGCAAGGATTTCTCATTGTTCTATTCGGAGGAAGACCGCCGCAAAGGCCTGCCGCAGCAGGCGCTTCAGACCGCCCGCACTGAAGGTAAGTTCGAGGCCCAGGGGTGGCGTTATCGCAAGGACGGCTCCTCCTTCTGGGCTCATGTCGTCATTGACGCGATCTATGACGAGACCGGCCAACTGATCGGCTATGTGAAGATTACCAAGGACACCAGCAAGCAGAAGGCGGATGCCGACCGGATCGAGGAGATCACCCGCAATCTCGACGTCGCGCTCGAGAATATGGGGCAAGGCATCTGCATGTTCGACAGGGACGAGCGCCTGGTGCTTTGCAACAAGCGCTATCTCGAGATCTTCCGGTTTCCCGAAGGATCGGTGCGTCCCGGCATGGGCTACCAACAGATCGTCGACGTCGGCTATTCCGCCCATGCGGAGGATGCCGCAGAGGCATCCGTGCAGGCCGAGGCGCATTATATCAGGAACATGGCACTGATCAGATCAGGCGCCGGCAGCGCGGTTCACAAATATCCGAGCGGCATATCCATCCAGCAGAACGTCAACATGCTGCCCAATGGCGGCTGGGTCGCCACCTTCGAAGACATCACCGATCGCCTGAAATCCGAGGAGCAGGTCGCCTTCCTTGCCAAGCATGACGGCCTGACCGGCATGCCGAACCGGCTGCAGTTCGGCGAGAGCGTCTCTGAGGAAATGATGATCGCCGACCGGGTGAGGGGCAACGTCGCCGTCATCGGCATCGACCTCGACAAGTTCAAGGAGATCAACGATCAGCACGGGCACGGCACCGGCGACAAGGTGCTCGTCGAGCTGGCGCGGCGTCTCGACGAGGCGCGGCAGGAGGGCGAGTTCATCGCCCGGTTCGGAGGAGACGAGTTCGCCGCGACCAAGCGCTTCGATGAGCTGAGCGCCCTGCACGATTTCATCGCGCGGCTGGAAGGCGCGCTCGCGGGGACGGTTTCCATCGACGGCTTCGAGATCAAGACCGGCGCCAGCCTCGGCGTGGCGATCTATCCGAGCGACGCCGCAAGCGTCGACGGGCTTCTCGCCAATGCCGACCTTGCGATGTACCGCGCCAAACAATCCTTGCTGCAGAGGGTCTGCTTCTACGAGGCTGCCATGGACGAGCATGCGCGCCGCCGCCGCTCGCTCGCCAAGGACCTCTGGGCCTCGATTGATCGCAGCCAGCTGCATCTGCACTATCAGGTGCAGAAATCGGTGCGAACGGGCGAGATCACCGGCTACGAGGTTCTGCTGCGCTGGCGGCATCACGAACGCGGCAACATCCCGCCGATGGATTTCATCGGCCTGGCCGAGGAATGCGGCGCGATCCTGCCGATCGGCGAATGGGTGCTGCGGGAAGCGTGCCGGGAGGCGGCGAGCTGGAACAACAGCTACAAAATCGCCGTCAACCTGTCGCCGATCCAGCTCGGCCATTCCGATATGGCGGCCGTCATATCAGACATCCTCTCGGAAACCGGTCTGAATGCCCGGCGTCTCGAAATCGAAATCACCGAAAGCTCGATCATCGTCGACAAGGACAAGGCCTTGCGGACGATGCGGCAGATCAAGGCGCTCGGCGTGTCGATCGCAATCGACGACTTCGGCACCGGCTATTCGTCGCTGGAGACGCTACGCTCCTTTCCCTTCGACAAGATCAAACTCGACAAGAGCTTCATGGCCGAGGTCGAAACCAGCCCCCAGTCAAAGGCGATCGTCAGAGCCATCCTGGCACTCGGCCGCAGCCTGGAGGTGCCGGTGCTGGCCGAAGGCGTGGAAACGCAGGCGCAGCTCGACACGCTCTTGGAAGAACAGTGCGACGAGGCGCAGGGTTATTTACTCGGAAAGCCCCAGGCGATGGGCGAGCCGGCGGTTGAGAGGGCGGCTTGAAGCGGCGTCCGGAGGGACAGGATTTTGGGTTTGACAGACGCCTGTCCGGTTCGCACCGATAACTGCCTCTCACCCTAACCCTCTCCCCGTAAACGGGGCGAGGGGACGTGCCCTGCGAGAGGTGGGAGGGGAACTGAGAGGCCCCTTCGCCCCGTTTACGGGGGTCCGAAGGGACGGGTCGAGACGCGTGGCTCGACCCCGGTCGGTGGCGGCAGCCGGATGAGGGGCAGCCCTCGCGGAGGTCTCAGACCGTGTTCTACACCCGAAATTGCTCAAAAAAATAGAGCATTTCCGCTACTTAGACAAAGACGGAAATGCTCTCGTAGTTTAGTGCGGAGCGCCACCACTGGGCGCTTCGCACCGCCTGCACCTCACTAGCGGCTATTCATCGAGAGTCGCCGGAGCGGCGTTCTCAAGCGAGGTGCGGATTTGATCGATCTTTCCATTCGCGTCGCCAACACCGAGAATGGTCTTGGCTTCGTCCAGAACGGCGGGGCTGACCTGACCGGTTTTCGTTGCCGAAGCCAATGCATCCTCGAGCGCCTCATCCCCCAACAAAGGGTCATCGGCTGCGGGCTCGATTCCATTGTCGAGTTCATACTGGGCATAAGCCACGGCATAGGCCGAAATGGCAGTCATGCGTGGGTCCGATGTGTGCATCAACGCCCTGTAGTTCCGCTTCAAGGAGTTAAGGCCTGCAAGCTGCGCCGACAGGTTCTTTTCTTTGGTGCTGGTTTTAGTCTCGCCTGCTTTCGCGGACTTGGACTTGCCCGCCGCCTCGCCAGATTTGCCTCTCACGCCTTGAGAGTTGGAGTTGCCGTGGGTCGAACCGCTGCCTTGGTTGCCGCTGCCATGGCTGCCGCTGTTTCCATTGCCGCCGCCATGACCGCCGCCATTGCCTCCGCCATTTCCACCACCATTGCCGCCGCCGTTTCCGCCGTCCTTTGCCAGTGCGGCCGAGTCGAGCCCGGCAATCGTTAACGGGCTTGCTGCAAGCGCCAGCGAAAGCACGGCCAGGGACGCTAAGGTTGCTATCCGCATCGTTGTTCTCCGTATCAGACCGTCAGGAGCCGTGCAGGGCACGACGTGAGCAGATATGAAAGATTAGACGGTGATCGCGCATCGCACATCGGACCGAGGTCCAGTGCATAGCCCCGGCTATGGTCCTACACGGCCTGAATTGCTTAACGTTTCGTTTCTTTGCTGTCCTGGCCGCTATAGTCTGTAGGGACATCGCCAATGGCCCGATGAGATCAAGGCAAGGACTGCCTCGGGGGGCCTGCGTCCGGGCGTGACGGTGCAAGATGTGGCTGATCGCTACGGCCTGAAGCCGAACCACCACCTGTCATCGTGGCGAACGCTGGCGTGCTAGCGGCCATCGTCGCGGCCAATCTGGTGGTTCGAAACGAGGATCGAGAGGGAAAGGAGGTATGTGCTACACCGTACCCGATGTTGTCGGCCCACGTTGTCTTCTGTCGCTTGATCTTTGATCGACATTCCATGGACGAGTGACAAGGAGTTTCTCCATGAGACTACGTTGGAGGTTCTAACGACGCGGCGGAGCCGACGTGAGGTGCATCGCCAATGGCCGGATGAGGTCAAGGCGCGGATTGTGTCAGAGCTTGCGACCGGGGCAACCCAAGGAGAATAGGGGATGGGATGAACCATCAACGTATGCGGTTAGGCCCGCCAATGGAACGCGTGTCAGCCATCGGCAGTTGAGACTTCCGACGCGTTTAGCTCGGCAGGTATTCATGGCTCCATGAGACGCTGGCCGATCCCGACGTGATCAACATCTCTATCTCGCTTTCGCTGTAGCCCACCTCCGACAATACCTTTGCCGTCGACGCTCCGTATTTTTCGGCGGGAGCCAACGAAGTTACCGTCGCCTGCGTCGACCTCACGGCGAGCGGATCAAGTTGTGTCACTGTGTGACCGCTGGGATGATCGGGGAAGATCGAGAACGAATAACTGCCGCGGTCCGTCCCCGGCGTGCCGTCGGCAACGCGCGCACTGCGGCTCCGGATGCTCTCGATATTATCGCAGAGCGATACGCCGATGCCAGCGGCGATAAGGCGCTGATGCCAGGTTTCGGCGGGTCGGGTGGCGAACGCATCGGTCAGATAAGTCTCACGGTCGCCTGGAGCCAGCAGAGGCAAGCGCGTCAATCCCTCTACGCCCGAGAACCCGGGGAGGTCGTCTTCAGTTGCGGCCAAGAGAATCGAGCCGCCATCCTGCGTCTCGTAGACCCGCGCGAGCGCATTGAACCCTCTCGTCGCGCGTCCTGAAGGCTCGTCGAACGGCCTGCGGCCCTCATAGTCATAGCAGAATGGAATCTGCGCCAAACCCGTCAGTGCTGAAAGCGAAGTCCTGGGACGTCCGATGACGCCGGTTCTTGACTTCTGGTAGAGCGCTGCGGCCACGCCGAGCGCTGCACCAAAGCCGCACATGACATCGATCGTGCCGACATGAGCGTGTTCCTCGGGCGTCTGCATCGAACCGCCGAACCGCAGCATGATGCCGGTTGCTGCCTGCACTAGGTCGTCATAGCCGAGATAGTTGGTGCGCGGTCCGGTGCGGACGCCGCCGAAGCAATCGAGCTGGCAGAAGATCGCCTGTGGATTGAGGGCCTTCAAGCCCTCAACGTCGAGGCCCATGGCGTTGACCTGCCGGTCGGTCGCGTTCCAGACGACGACGTCTACGGACTTCACCAGCTTTTCGAAAGCGACCCGTCCATCAGGCGAGCTGATATTCAGCAGTGCGGATTGTTTGCCGCGCATATGCGACATGCCGAAGATCACCGTGTTCCAGCAGTCGTAGAGTGGCTTGGCCGGATCGATCTTGATGACCTCCGCGCCGAAGCGGGCGAGATAGGCGACAGAATGCGGTCCGGCGATGACGTTGCAAAGATCGAGGACTTTGACGCCATCCAGCCATCCGCCAGCAGGACCTACTGCCGGCAAAGGCAATTCTGGGGCCTTTATCGTCCGCAGTTTTGCCAATGCGTCGGCAACGCTTCCCCAGGCGCGCGGCGCTGGGCTGAGCATGGCCTCGGCGCTTTCCTGCAGCCAGGCCATCGGTCCCGGCTGGGTCATGCTGCCAAGAACGGGGTCTTCGACCTCGATCATCAGTCCCGCCGCCTTGGCATGGTCGTCGGCGATCCATTCCTGCAGCCATCGCTGCGGCGCACCGGGGAACAGGCCCTCACCGAACACGCGCTCCCATTCGGCTGAAGTCTTTGTCAGGAAGATTTGCTTCATTCGGCCGGCGATCTTGTCGGCCCAGAATTTTGGCAATGGATAGACACCGAGCGAGACGTCGGATGACCATGCGGCGACGGGGAGATAGGTATCCTCTTCCTCGCGAAGTCCTTCCTCGACCAGTTCGTCATAGATGCCAAGCGTCTGCAGGCAGCGCTTGGCGTGGTTCTTGTGGCTCGGGCAAACGACGTAGAACATCCGGCCATCGCTGCACAGGAAGCTGCGATAGAACGGATCGAGGAATTCCTGAAGGTCGTCATAGGACATGTCCATCGGCAGGCCTTCGGTGCGGCGGCGCTCGATCTCCTGTTCGCGCTGGGTCTGGTAGCGCACAGGGTAATCGTCGATCTTGATCGAATTATAGGACAGGCCCTCCATGACTGCGGCGGCGAGCGGAACCTCGATGTGATCGCCATGGCCGGTCTTCTCGCGCGACTGCAGGGCAAAGACCGCGGCGGAAGCCGCCAGCATGGTGCCGTAGGCGGATGCCAGCGGCAGGGGCGAAAAGGACGGATTGATACCCATCAGTACTCGGTTCAGGCCCATGTCGGTGAATACGCCGGAAGAAGCGGCAATGACGGTCTCAAAGGCCCGCCAGTCGCGGCGCAACCGATCGTTCGAAGCAAAGCCGGGGATCGAGACGCTGATCATTTCCGGCCGGGCCGCGCGCAACGCTTCGAAGTCGATGCCGAGCCGGGCCAAGACGCCCGGCCGGAAATTCTCGATGACGATGTCGGCCTCGGCGACCAACGCATTGGCCTCTTCCGCTCCAGCCTTGGTCTTCAGGTCGATCGCCACGATCAGCTTGTTGCGGTTGAGGATCGCGTTGGCCGGATTGTCCCAGAGCGGACCCGATGGTGGATCGATATGCACGACGGTCGCACCGAGATCGCCAAGGATCATGGCAACGGCCGGGCCGGCGATATACTGGCCGAAGTCAACGACCCGAACGCCCGAGAGCGGCAATGCGGAACGCGAAATCGATGTCATTGTGTGATCCTCCGAAATGCTCTTGTTCTTAGGCGCGCTTTTGCGCGTCGCTGATGATCCAGCCGGCTGCCTTCTCGGCGATCATCATCGTCGGGGCGCTGGTATTTCCGCTGGTGATGGTCGGCATCACGCTGGCATCGACGACCCTGAGGCCATCGATACCCCGGACGCGCAGCCGGCTGTCGACCACGGCCATATTATCGTCATCGCGGCCCATTCTCGCGGTCCCGACGGGATGAAAGATGGTGTTGGCAATGTCGCCGGCCAGCTTTGCCAGATCGCCATCGCTCTGGAATTCGACCCCCGGCTTCCACTCGACAGGCTGGTATCTCGCAAGCGCCGGCTGGCTGACGATCGACCTGATCTGGCGGATACTGTCTGCGGCGATCCTGCGGTCCTCATCCGTGCTCAGATAGTTCGGCGCGATCGCAGCCGCTTCACCACGGCGATTGGAACGGACCTGAACACTGCCGCGACTTGAAGGATTGAGATTGCAGACACTTGCCGTGAACGCCGGAACCGCATGCAAGGGTTCGCCGAAGGCGTCGAGGCTGAGCGGCTGAACGTGATATTCGAGATTGGCATGCCCTCGGCCGGGGTCGGAGCGCGTGAAAGCCCCGAGTTGTGAGGGCGACATGCTCATTGGTCCGCTGCGCTTGATGGCATATTCCAGACCGATCCTGGCCTTGCCGATCAGGCTGTTTGCCAGCGTGTTCAGCGTCTTTACGTCACTGACCTTGAACACGGCGCGGATTTGCAGGTGGTCCTGCAGGTTCTGGCCGACGCCGGGGAGATCGTGTTTGACTTCGATGTCTGCCGCCTTCAGCACTTCCGCCGGACCGATGCCTGACAACTGCATGATCTGCGGCGTGCCGATAGCCCCGGCCGAGAGGATGACTTCGCGCTCGGCCCGAACGGACATGCGTTGGTTCCGGCGATAGAGAGATAGGCCGACGCAACGTTTGCGCCCATCGGGAGCCGTCTCGACGATCAGCTTGTCGACTTCGGCTTCTGTCCAGATCGACAGGTTGCGGCGATTGCGGATCGGGCGAAGAAAAGCCTTCGACGTATTCCAGCGCCATCCGGATTTCTGGTTGACCTCGAAATAGCCGACGCCTTCATTGTCGCCGCTGTTGAAGTCGGACGAACGTGGGATGCCAGCCTGCACCGCTGCGTCGGCGAAGGATTCGAGGATGTCCCATCTGAGACGTTGCTTCTCGATCCGCCATTCGCCACCATGGCCATGCATGTCGGAAAATCGGCTATTGTCACCCGTGACAGGATCAGCACCTCCATCGAGGCGGTAATGGTCCTCGTGCGCCTTGAAATCCGGCAGCGATTTTTCCCAGGACCATTCGCTGTCACCCGTTTGAGCGGCCCAACTATCATAATCGCGCGACTGGCCGCGCATGTAGATCATGCCGTTGATCGACGAGCAGCCCCCGAGCGTTTTGCCGCGCGGATAACGCAGGGAACGCCCGTTGAGGCCGGCTTCCGGTTCAGTCTTGTAGAGCCAATCGGTGCGCGGATTGCCGATGCAATAGAGATAGCCGACGGGGATGTGAATCCAGGGGTAGTTGTCCTTCTTCCCTGCCTCGATGAGCAGCACGCGCTTGGAAAGGTCGCGGCTCAGCCGGTTGGCCAGCAGGCACCCGGCCGAGCCAGCGCCGACGATGATGTAATCGTAGATGTGTGCATCTGTCGGGGAGCCGGTGGTCATCACGCCGGCGTCCCCGCAGAGCCGAATGGAACGGCGCTCCGATTATAAGCTGGATCAAATTCCTTGGACATGATCATCCTCCTGGCAGCATATAAACGTTGTCCAAAGGCACAATCCAATGATAAATGCGACAATCAATTATAAGAGAATTTTATATGGCGGATCATCTGGACCTGAAGCTGCTGCGCGCATTCGTCACTGTTGCCCGGGAAGGCAACGTCACCCGCGCCGCAGAGCTTCTGCATCTCACACAGCCGGCGATTAGCCTCCAGTTGAAGCGCCTTGCAGACGATGTCGGGCTGACGTTATTCCGGCGAACGGCGAGCGGGCTCGAACTGACTCGCGATGGCGCGTTGCTCGCCACCAAAGGGGAGCAGGTTATCGCCTCGGTCATGGAGTTCAGCCAGACCGCCAGGCACCTCACGGCGCAACTTCGCGGCAAGCTCAGGATCGGCACGATCATCGATCCGGAATTTACCCGTCTTGGTGCATTCCTGCAGGCATTGGTCGAAAGCGGCCCGGGAATTGAAACCGAGCTTCGCCAGGGAATGAGTGGAGAAGTGGCGATCGGTTTGAAACGCAACGAGCTGGATGTCGGGTTTTTCCTTGGTGATCTCGATGACTACGGATCAAGCACCCAGGTCCAGGATGCGGCGTCTGACGCGCAGTTCTTCATCCGTCCAATTTCGCATCTGACCTATCGTGTCGTGGCACCGCCGGCCTTTGCCAGCCTCGTCGCAGGGAAGGACTGGAAGGAGCTTGCCGAACTGCCGTGGATCGGCACGCCGCCGGCATCGGTTCACCACCGATTGTTGGCCAAGAAGCTCGGCAGCCTCAACCTCAAGCAGAATGTCGTCGCGCTAGTTGACCAGGAGACTTCGATGCTGGCCATGGTGCGAACGGGCCTGGGTCTCAGCTTGTGCCGCGAATCCATCGCCCTCGATGAGCGACAGACCAACGGCCTGGTCATTGCCGACAGGGTCGAGCTGCAGACCACTTTGGGCTTCGCATGCCTGCTCCCGCGTCGTTCCGACCCGAACGTCGCGCTCGCATTCGATATGATGGATCGCCTCTGGCGGAGTGACCTGTAGCTGCCGTTGGAGAGAGCCCTAAGTTCGCAATTGGCGCAAACCCGCCGCCTCCTGGGAGTGGCAACCTTCGAAATAACAAAGCATGTGGTCAAGGTGCGAGCACGACAGCGCCTATGCTACTCCCAATGAGCGGAGGATTGGGCGTGGATGCCACCTCTTCCTCCCTCGGCTCAATTCACGCCAAGCGCAAATCGAGAAGCGGATGCAGCTTTTTGAGATTCGGGCCGGACATTCGGCTGGCCTATTATTGGGCACACGCGTCGCAAACTGGTGATCACCCGCACGGGACTTGCGCCGATTGCGGAGCAAGGGGTGAAGAGGATCGGTCAGCCTTCAGAAGTGAACCTCGATAACCTCTGGAGGTTCTTTAGTGAAATCCGAATATCGTATCCAACGAGGGTTGACCCTAAATATCACAGCACCCTTCTCGACAAATTCTCTCTCAACTGGAACGCTTTTAAGATGCGCTTCCTGGTATCTCTCAATATCGGAAGCGGAAACCTTCATGGCATCGCCCTCATACTGAACCGAAATATTGTCGTCCCAGCCGACGACGAGTGCGACGCTGCTCTGCTCCGAAATATTTGCAAATTTGCGAGTGTGTTCAAAGGTATCGAACACGATTTCAAGGTTGTCCCGAACGGAAAAGTCGATGGCCGCAGCTTCAGGCGTGCCATTTCGATGAGATGTCGCGATCACAGCCAACGAGTGCTTCCTCAGGAATTCGAGAATCATTCGTTTGGATTGAATGTCGTCCATCGCTTCATCCTCGTGGATGGCTGGGAGAGTTACCGGCAGGATGCGAATACGCGCTCCCCTCCCAACGCAGCGGGACACAGCAATGGAGGGTGTCAAGGTCAGCGTCAACCATGCGGCGATCTGGAAGGTGCCGGCTAAACACCGTTTACGGTGATTAGCCTTCGCCGAAGGAGGATCATGCCAATCGCAAATCGAGAAGCGGATGCAGCTTTTTGAGATTCGGCAGGGATTTCGCTTGCCAAGGATATTGGTGGGTGCCTTTGACGACGAGCAGCAGGTCGCCCATCTTTCTAGCTTCAATGGTCAACTTGGCCAGGAGATTTATGCCGGAGGAATTGAGGAACTCGAGACCGGTCAGGTTGAAAGTCACCTGTTTGTGCCCCTCGTGGAGCAGGCCTGTTATCAATGAGTAGATGGGCGCATAGGCGTCCGGTCCTGCCAGCCGAAATACCCCATCGAAATACACTTCGTTTTGTTCCGCCCATACGCGGAAGTTTTCGTCGCTGATTTCCATTCTTCGCTCACGGATTGGAGGAGGGCGGCATCGCCACGGCTGCAGTCGTCGTCAGTATGATACGCTCACCTTCACTCTCTTCGAATGCCCATGCCATTTCTGCGTCGTAATCGCTCAGAAGTGTGAGTAACCCCAAGCCGGAACCGCTTGCTGTTGATATGGCGTTGGTTTCGATTTGCTCAAGAAGAAGTTCTCCGGGGTCCCTCGATTGGAGGCGATGCAATAGCTGCTGAAAGCGAGAGGATGTCACGCCATCGATCGTGTTCTGCACCCTTATCAAAAATGATCCGTCGAATATGCCGGCTTCAATAAGGATCTCACCAGGCTGTCGAAACTTCACGGCGTTTTCGATCAGTTCGTTGCTGAGGTATCCGATGTCGTGATGCGCCTGCACATAGCCCTTCTTCGAGCCCGAATACCGCAGAGCCATAACCTCCGCTATGAAGTCCGACGTCATTCCGGAGTGTTTCCATCCAAGCTGAAGGGGGCCATCCGTTAAGGTCAGGCGAGTGCCCGAATCCAGACTTATGCCGGCCAAGGATTCGCTGCCGTATACCGTTGGCCTCATGTCTCACCTATGCCGCACTGCGAGTAGCGTGATGTCGTCGTAAATCTTCTGCGATCCGATAAAGAGCATGAGTGTCGCGACAATTTCAGAAACGACTTTCTCAGCGCTCAGATCCTTCAAGCGAACTGCTTCGCGGCACAGGCGTTCGATGCCAAACAGTTCTCCGGCGTCATTTTCGGCTTCTGTGACGCCGTCCGTATGCAGGAGAATGAGATCGCCTTTTTCGAACGCGATTTCACGGGTTTTGATGAAGGCAGAGATATCGGCTTCGAGCCCGATCGGTATGCCCAGATCCATGGTGTCGATGCGCTCAACCTCGCCGTTCGCCCGAACGACGACAACTTCCTCGTGTTGTCCCGATAGGATCATCTCTTTTCCGTCGTAGTCAAGAAACGCCAGAGTGAGGTGCTTGTCGATTTTCGTCCTGACGATATTTTTAAACAGGGCGCTGTTCAGATTCGTGAGAAATTTCACTGCATCGGTGTTTCCGGCTTCCTGCAGGGCCCGGGCGACGGACTGAACCATCAACATCAATACGCCGCTTTCCAGCCCGTGTCCGGTAACGTCGCCGATGCCGATCTTCAACCGACCTCCGTTCTTCAATACGTCGTAATAATCGCCGCCGACTTCTTCCGCCGGCCTCATATAGGCTGCAATCTCGAGCGCCTGAAACTCCTCGAGCTCCTGATCCAGCGGAAGCACCATGAGCTGAATCCGCTCGGCGACGGCGAGTTCCGTGCCAAGACGTCTGTTTTCTCTCTGGAGCTGTGCGTTCAACGTCGAAATCTCTTCCTTTGCGTCTTCGATTTGCGCGGTTCGCTCTTCGACGAGCTGCTCGAGATTTTCGGTGTGATAGCTGATCTCTTCGGCCATCCGATTGAATGCTTCGCCGGCTTCGCCGACCTCATCCTTGCTTGTTATTGCGACCCTGACGGAATAGTCCTTCGCCTGAATCCGCTTGGCGGCACCGGCAAGCGCGCTGATTCCGCCGGTTATTCGTTTCGAGGCCGCAAATACCGCGATCGTCACGATCAGCAGTGACATCAGGATTGCCAGAATTTGGTAGAGCACGATCCGGTTTGTCGCGTCGGAAATTTTGGCCTGGGCGGCATAGAGCGAGGCATCGATTTCCCGCTCGGGCACAACCACGCCAAGCAGCATCGCTTCTTGCCGAACCGGGCCGCTGACCCAGAGATTGGTCGCAGGCAGTTTCTTGACGATAACGATATAGGGCACCTCGTTGCCGTCCTGCTGCAACAGCAAATGCTGGATGCCCTGTTCGCGGTCAAGCGCCAGTTTGGCGATCGCAGGCTGGGCGCTGCCCTTCAGCGAGCGCTCCAGGCCGGTCACCCCGGTTCCGCTCGCATCGCTGGCGGACCGCAGACCGAGAGTTTTTTCGCCCGTGCTGTTGATCGCGACGACATTGCCGTCGGACATGGCGAGAAAGCCAAAGCCGGATTGGGCCACTTTGACATTTTCAACCGTCTGCGCCAGCTGGTCGAGTGTGATGTCGGCGCCGGCCGTCCCGGCGACATCCTTCCTGTCGGCTGTCCAGAGTGGATGAAAGAAACTGACGATCAGCTTTCCGGTGATGGCGTCCGTATAGGGCGCGGTCTGGGTGATGTCGGCCGCGACCGGCCGCGTCTTCATATCCTTGGCCCAGCCCTGCCAGGACTCGTAAAGGCCGGGAAAAAAGAAGTCCCAGAAATTCGCCTCGTTGTGACCCGGATAGAGCCGGTCGAAGGTCTGAGCCTGGTCGGTATAGGGCGCTGTTCTGAAAATCGGTCGTTCTTTCGATCCGATGTAATACATCTGCAGTTTCGAAGCACCGTGCTGCAGCAAGCTCGGCGCTACAAGATCCAGAACCGCGCTCGCCTGGATATCGGTCTCAACGTCGGGTCTCGGCTTCTGGTCTTGTCCAAGCAAGTAGCCCCAGACGCTGACGACGGAGACTGAGCCCGGCGCGTTTTGAGACCACTTCCCCGTCTGATCGTAAGAGAGGCTGACGCTGCCGGGAGATGTGCGCGCGATTGCCGCGCCGACGTCCGAATTGCGCGCGGGATCGTCGATCTGCGCCTGGAGCACACCTGCGAGCGTGCTGACGTCGCTATGAACCTGGCGCAGCAGCAAACTCACCTGTGCTGCAGTCGAATCGGCATATGTGCGGATATATTCCTGGCTTGCAGCTTCAAGACCCTGGCCGACCTCGAGCGTTGCGTCACGCGATAGCCTCTGAACGTTCCAAAGCGCCAGTCCACCGCTGACCAGCAGGTCAAAGAGCACAGCCCCACCGACAACCAGGATGAACTTTGCTCGAAACGAGCCCAGTCTTATCGGTCCTTTCGACAATGATTTGCCGTCCATCATAACGGCTTTCGGCCGGAAGCCGCCCAAATCGGCCAGCCTGCATAACCCTTGGGGTGAAGGGCAGCAAAGACGTGATCTTTGAATCCTTGCCGGAACCTGCGAATGAAATCCAACGAGTCGCCCCGTCGAACCGCCATCTCACCGGCGTAGACATTTTCCCAGGCTTCGATGATGTCTGCGAAGTCCTGCGGATCCCCGTCAAGATTCGTGACCATGAAGTTATCGACCTTGATGGTGTCGAAGCCGGCGTCGGCGAGAAGATGACGGCTTTTCGGCCCCATCTCGACATCCATATCGAAGTGCCTGAACAGTTTGGCGACTTCTTCGTAAGTCCATTTTATCGTTTCCGCATGGGGCTCGCCCAGACAATGCGAATTTTTTTCGTTGGTGATGTAGACGCGGCCGCCGGGCTTGCAGATACGGTAAAGCTCCCGCAGCAGCATCTCGGGACGGTTGAAAATCTGGAGCGAATGTCGGCAGGTCACAAAGTCGAATTGATTATCGCGAAGGAGCATTTGGGACGCGTCACCATAGGTGTACTCTATCCCCTGCAGATCGAAGTCGGCAGCGACCCTGCGTGCATATTCGAGGCTTCGTACGGAATGATCCAGCGCGACAAGGCGTGCCGGTTTGAATTCCCGTTGAACCAAGGCGGCGAAATCGCCAATTCCGCAACAGATATCCGCGATGACAAGGCCGCTGCGCAGACCGTGGCGAGGCAGGAGTTCGCGCTCGTGCCTCCATGTCATTTTCGTCTGGGTGCGGAGAATGGGAATGAAAGTCTCATCCTCGACAAAGCTCTGGCCTGGATAAAATGACGAATCGTAGACTTCAACCGACAGGTTTGGTTGTGATGCCGCCAACGTCTGGAACAACGAAGTCGACCAGGCCACCACGCTGGACGTGATGATGACAATCTTCCGTTCCGGCTTGGTCCGGCAGCTTGCGGTCAGTATATCGGACAGAGCGACGAAGGCCGTCATGTTGATGTGCGTCAGACGTTTGACATTCAGGTAAACGACGCCGCTGTATTTTTCCAAACTTTGCCGCACCAGCTTGAGGGCATCGGCAATCTCGGTTGCACTTTCGGGCCGCATCTTGCCAGACAGCAACAGCTCCTGATTTGTCGGATCGAAACGGACGGTGAAGGGGTGAGCAAGCAGGTTCATTGAAAGTCCTCGGCCGAAGGGAAATCCGCGATGATCTGGATCCCGTGGGCGCCATCTTTCTCAATTCGGATAGCGGCGCGGAATAGGGTTGCCAAATCTCTAAGCAAAATCGTCCCATCGGACTTCATGACCAAGTCGGCCCCGGCGCCTGGGAGAGACTGGCGTTCGCCTGATCTCGCACCCGCCTGCTCACGGCCAGATGCTTCCTCGCAGGCAAACGCAATTCTCAGCCGATTGAACGTCGCGCCCCGATAGAGACGGAAACTTATCCTTCCCGGCTCACCTGTCGAACGGAAAGCAAGTTCAATGAGCTCGTTGGCCGCGACGGAAAGAAAATTCGAATATCGAGCGGGATCGCTGTGACCTTGGCCGAGAATGTCTGAGAGATATTCGGTAATCCTGTCGCAAAACTGCCACTTGGATTTGAACATCGCAACGTTCAGTTCCAGCGATACCATCGGCGCCAATGCCGGGTCATCGAAACCTGATGCTTCCTCTTCCAATACAGCCTCCATCAGCTTGCCTGGAGCCTCGGGTTGATGCATGCCCTCTCAAAACACGGCGAAAAATCGGTTTCCTGCTATGGCAGCGCGTGGCTTACGGATGTTTCCATGCGGGTGATGAACTCACTGATCGCCTCGACCGGAAGCGGCCTGCTCACCAGATAGCCTTGAAGCCTGTCGCAGCCCACACTGTCCAACCATTCCGCCTGACCTGGGGTCTCGACCCCTTCGGCCGTCACCTGCATGTCGAGACCATGTGCGAGGTTCACGATGCAGCGGACGATCGTCTGGCTTTTCGGATCGCTTTCCAGATCGGTGATAAAGTACTTGTCGATTTTGATGGTGTCGAAAGGGAATGTCTTCAGATAGCTCAAGGAGGAATATTCTGTCCCGAAATCATCCAGCGAGATCCGTATCCCCAGCACGTTGAGAGTGTTCAGCGTGTCGATATTGTTGACGGTCCGCTCAAGCAGGACGCTTTCAGTTATCTCAAGTTCCAGACGCTCGGGCGGGAATCCGACCAGGTCGAGCGTCTGGGATATCCGGTCGGTGAGGCCGCTGGTCAGGAATTCAGCTGCGGACACATTGACGGCGACGACGTAGTTCTCTGGCCAGTTCATCGCCTCGCGGCATGCCTGCTCCAAAACCCATGCACCTATATCAGGCATCATTCCATCAGCCTCGGCCATCGGAATAAATGCCGCAGGTGGAATTTTTCCAAGCAGTGGATGGTGCCATCTCAGCAATGCTTCGAAGCCGACAACGCAGCCGCCCTCGGCGATGGGTTGATATTCGACAAAGAATTGCTGTTGGATCAAGGCCATGCGCAGGCTGCGGCGCAGCAGTTCGCGTTGTTCCAGCGACTCAAGCATTGAGGCATCAAACGCGGCTGCTCGACCGCGCCCCTCTTTTTTTGCGGCATAGAGTGCAAGGTCGGACGCCTTCATAAGCTGCTCTGGATTTGTCCCGTCCGGCGGAGCTGTGGATATGCCGATGCTGGTGCCGACAAAGACCGCGATGCCATCTATCGTGAAGGGTTTCTTGAATGCGGCAACCAAGACTTCTGCTAGCCGGTGCGCTTTGGCCGGCTGTCCCGAGCCCATGGAAATGACGGTGAATTCGTCACCAGCCAGTCGATAGGCTCTGTCATCACCGGTCAGGCAGTCTTGAATACGCCTTGCAGCAAATTGGAGAAGCTTGTCGCCCGCCGGATGCCCAAGCGTGTCGTTCACGGGCTTGAAATCGTCAAGGTCGAGCTGCATCAGGGATAGTGTCTCGTTCGAGCCTGCGGTCTCCCGCAGCAATTCGGTGAGGTCCTCACTGAATTGGCGTCGGTTCGGCAGTCCCGTAAGCGGATCGTGGGTCGCCAGATGCAAAAGGGTTGCGCGCTCGTCGTCGGCGAGTTCCTCCGACCGGACCACGGCAAACAGATCGCCGATCCGATAGATCGTCAGCCCGTGCGACCCAGACCTGCCAAGATCGCCCGATACCCGCAAAGGCTTGCCGCTGTCATCCAATGAGCGGAAAGCAAGCGTAATCGCCGATTTGTCCAGCTCTGGAAAATGCTCCCAAAGTGACGCTGCCGGCTTGACAGAAGCAGGCAGCTCATTGCCCAGCAAATTCTCGATGGGATTGAAATCGCGGTCAAAGAACAAAAGCCGGTCGATTGAACTCGAAGCTTCTGGCTGTGTTTGTCCGAGGGCCGGGCTGGCCGCACGAATTTTCCGCATCTCCAAGCCTCTCCCAGCGAATGTCCTTAACCAGATATCGTAGCAAATTAACTGTCTCACAACTTGTGCACGTCAAGATTTACATTAGGCATATCTGATTCACAATCCCAAACCTTCGCCAACACGCTTACCGTGTGAGTTCACACTACACTGATCCAGCAGGTGGATTTCCATGATTGGAAGGCCGATGTATGGGGGACCAGGCAGTGGCAGCCCACAGCCCACGCACCATCTGCCGAAGCGCCAGGGCCTCCGCCCATCGGTCCGTCTGGTCGTTGCCGCTTCTGCCCGTGATCGCATAGGGTTTGGGGCCCAACTCACAGATAAAGACCAGCTCGGCGTCATCGGCGGCGCGTGATCGCCAGTTACGAAAACCGTACTCCCACCACTCGAGGAAGAGATCGACCCAGGGCCGGTGATGCGGGAAGGAGATTTCGATCTGCACCTGCTCGCTCGAGGCGACCCGGCCGTGAAATGCATGGGCATTCTGCAGGATGCGTCGGATGAGAGCGTGGTTCTCCTCGTCGACCGGAAAGGCGAATTCGCGGCTGACCAGGAAATGCGACAGGTCGGCCAGCAGCGGCAGTTCGGGTCGCTGATCCAGCAAATCCAGCGTAAAGAACAGGTCCGCGGTCATCCTGTCGCGATGGGTTTCGATGAACACGGGAATGCCGGCATCTTCAGCGAGCCGCATCCAGCCATCGAGAAGCGGCAGGCAGGCATCGATGCGGCGCGGGCGGATATCGGGTTGCAGGTTGATGTGACTGACCGGAAACTCCGCGGCCAGTTCCAGCGGCAGACGTAGATCCTCGACACTGCGAGGAAAGCAAACGCCCTCGATCTTTAAGCCGGTGCCCCGGATGGACTCGTTCAGGCGCACGACATCCCGGCGGTTGGTGTAATGTGCGCTGATGCCGTCGAAGCCCGCCTCGGAGATCATCGCGATGTTGTCGTCGAGTGTGCGCTCGAACCCATCGGTGTGCCGGCGCTCCATGGCCCAGAGCGACTGGAAGATCAGCAGCCTCTGCATCACGCCGCCCGTGCGCTTTTCAGAAGCGCTTTGAGGTTCACACCGGGGTCGGCCAGTTCCGGGAGGCTGGGGCTGATAGCTGCGGCAATCAACATCTCGGCGAGCTTGATGTCCCTGGCCAGGCCATTGCCGATGCCAAGGCCGGCGGCTGCCACTAGGCGGCCAGCGTCCAGATAGAATTCGAGCTCGCCATCCGCAGCCGAACGCAGGACGGTCTGATGGGTGGGCTGCGGCATCCCCACCACCTGGAGGCCAAGATCGTATTGGTCGGACCAGAACCAGGGGAGGGCGCTAAAGGTCTCGGTGACTCCGGCCATGTTTCGCGCCGCGGTTTCGGCCTGCGTCCTGGCGTTCCGCCAGCTTTCATAGCGAAAATGTCCGCCGCCGGGTTGGGCCACGGCCGCGCAATCGCCGGCCGCGAAAACGTTCGGCGCGCTGGTGCGAAGACAGGTATCCGTCAGGATCCCGTTGCCTGTGGCCAGTCCCGCTGCTTCCGCCAAAGCGATGTCCGGCAGGACGCCGATGGCGCCGACGACAAGATCGGCGTGCACTAGGCTGCCATCGGTCAGGGTGACGCCGTCGTCGCTGATCGCCGCCACGCTCCGGTCGAGGTGAAAGCGCACACCTTCGGCAGCATGTCTGGCGTGCAGCTTTTCGGCAAAACGTGTGGGGACGGCGCGGCCCAAAGGTCTCGGTGCGGCTTCGATCACGCTGACCGCGACGTCCTTTCTGCGAAGGACCGATGCGAGTTCCATCCCGATCAGACCGGCGCCGATGATCGCCACGTTGCCGCCCGGCGCTACACGAGAGAAGATCGCTTCGGCGTCGGCGTGGGTGCGGAAGTCGAGCGCACGCGCTGCACCTTGACATGTGAGCCGTCTCGGCCGCGCGCCGGTGGCCAGAAGCAGCTTTTCGTAACGCAGTTCCCGCCCGTCGCTCAAGCGCACCGTTCCGGCGCCGGTATCGAGCGTCGAAGCCGACAAGCCCTTGAGATAGGTTATGCCGGCCGCTTCCAGTGCGTCTGCCGCGCAGATCAGCTTCATCTGCACCGCACCGTTGCCGGTCTTCGACAAAGGCGGCCGTTCATAGGGCAGGTGCGGCTCGGCTCCGATCAGCGTGACGGATCCGCAATAGCCTGCTTCGCGCAGGGCAAAGGCCGCCCGGGTGCCGGATTCGCCCGCACCGATGATGACGATACCGTCCATGTTTTCTCCATAGAAAGAGCGGCTGCGCTCGTGAGGAGACGCCGGCCGCACAGGATTAGCCGCATCAGATTTTGATTCATGCGACACGCTTTAGGCCTTGGTTTCATGCATGTCTTTATCCCGGAACCACTGCGCACTTCCGGGCGACATGCTAGCCGAGGGCGACACGAACCTCTCCGTCGATCACCTCTGCCGGATAGGTTTTCAGGTTCTCGCAGGCCGGAAGCCTGATGGCCTCGCCGGTGCGATAGTCGAAGGCGCCGGAATGTTTTGGACATTCCACCTCGAAATCCATGACCAATCCTTCGGCGAGATGGATCGCCTCGTGGGTGCAGAGGCCGGCGGTGCAGTAGACGCTGTCATCCGGACCACGGTAGATCGCGTAGGTGCGCCCGCCATGGTCGAAGCGGATGGCCCCTTCCTGTTCGATCTCGTCGAGCTTGCCAGCTGAAACCCAGTTCATTCGGCGGCTCCCCCGACTTCCAGGCGGGCCTTGCGGGCTGCGAGTTTTTCCTTGCGCCTGCGGTAGCGTTCCTGCATCTGCGCCTCGCCTTCGGGCGAACCGTCGTGCCAGGTGCCGAACCACTTATCGAGCGGGATCAGCGCGTCGCCGTAGTTCACCTCGAAATATTTGTGATGGAGGTAATGCGCATAGGCGTGGCTATCGACCAGCCTCTCCTTGCCGATCTCGACCTTGTCGAAGCCGACATGGCCGGGAATGGCCCCGAAGCCCGCATAATGCAGCTGGTAGAGCATGATGATCGGGTTGGAGGGCAGGAACAGATGGTAGAACGCCGTTCCGAAATAGAGCAGGTGCTCGATCGGATGCATCGACAGCGACGACCAGGGCGAAGGGTTCACCGAATTGTGGTGGACCGAGTGCACCCATTTGTAGAGGAAGGGCGTGTGGATCAGCCGGTGTATGCAGAAAAAGTGGAACTCGTGAATGATCGGCACCACGAGCGCCACGAGTGCCAGCGTCCATGGATTTTCCGCAAAACTCAGCCACGGCGCATAGCCATTGGCGTAGGCCCAGAGCATGCCGACCTCGACGGCGGTCCAGATAGTCACGCCTGACAGGAAGGTGCGCAGAATATTGTCGAGGTTCTGGCGTTCGAACCAGAAGGCGTTGTTCCTGTGGTCGGCCGGGAACTTGCCATTGTACTTGAAGCGGTTTTCCTGCCGCTTCAACACGTAGAGATGCAGTTCGAAGGCACCGTAGAACAGGAAGACCGCGATGGCGTTCACCGCATAGAGCCAGGCGGTCCAGCCGAGGCTCAGCGATTTCATCGTGTCGACCGGGGGAATGATCCAGGCCCAGTAGGCGAGCGCAGAAACCGCAAAAATCAGGTTCCAGGGAAGGAAATAATGCGGCAGCCATTTCAGGACCACCATCAGCCGCGGCGGAAAGACGAAAAGCGGCGCGTTCTCCACATGCTGGTCCGGCGCCCAGTCGCCGCGCTTGTTGCGCTTGCCGAATTTCAGATCATCCATTGGCATCTCCTTAGGGCACGCCGGATGTTTCCGCGTCGCCCACATATCTGTGCTGACTGGAAAATAGCAGGGGCGCTGGTGAATGCCGAAGCCTTCCTTGATCTGATTAGATCAAAGCCCTTCCTTGGTGATGGTGATGAAACGGATCGGTGCCTGGTCCGGTTTGATATCGGTCAAGCCTATCCTATTCAGAACGAGATCGAGCGCGCGCCGCGCCTGCGCCTCCGGCGCCTGATCCAGCACCACATCCATGATGCCGTCCTGCAGCGCCGCTCGGGTGTAATCGGTCAATTCGTGCCCGACGAAGAACACGTCGCGGCCGCGCGGATGCCGGCGAAGCACTTCGATCAGGGCGGCGTTGGCGCCGCCGGCATTGTACAGTCCGGCAAGGCCGGGATACGTTTCCAGCGCCGACCACAGGAGATCGGCGCTGAGACGCTCCTCATCGCCGCCAAATCCCAGCCATTCGAAGCTGGAGGCGCCGGGATAATCACGAAAGTAATTGGAAAAGCCGCGGATCCGATCGCGATGCACTTGATAGATGGGGTGGCAGATTGCAACGACAGGTCCGGCCCGCGGAGCCATTCGGCTGATATAGAGTGCGGCCGTCCGGCCGGCAGCGTTATTGTCGATGCCGATGAATTCTCCGACGTGCTCGGACGCGCGGGTGACGACCTGGACGATCGGCAGGCCCTGCGCATTTACCTTTTCCACCGCAGCACCGATCACCGGGCTGCTCGGCACGGCAAGGATCAGCCCGGCCCGTGAAAGGTCGGTGGACAGGATGCGTCGCGCAATTCCCTCGGCGTTCATCTCGTCGGTGAAGCTGCGATGCACGACGACCAAAGGGTCGAGGGTGGCGGCAATTCTCTCGAAAGCAAGGGAAAGGCGCCGGTAGAAGCTGGTCTCCGGACGAACCATCAGCACTTCGATCCTAAGCAGGCCGCGATGGGTCTCGGGAAGCTTGCGCGGGTAATCCAGGCGACGTGCGGCGGATATGACCTTCTCGACAAGTTCGGGACGAACACCCCCACGCCCGTTCAGCACCCGCTCGACCGTTGCGGTTCCCACGCCGGCATGGCGGGCGATGTCCCGATAATTCGGCTTGCTCACATTCCAGGTCCCTTGCGCGCCCTCGTTGATCTCTGCGCGTCAGATCTTCTCTTCTTACATCTTCGCTTCAATTCTCACAGATGGTATTTGGAGGCTCTGACTTGTGTCGCAGGGGCGACCGATCTATGATTTCTCCAGTTCAACATGAGATTGCAGGCCGTATTTCACCGTAAACCGGACGCGGAAGGTTTTGTCCTCCGGCCGGACCGAAGGAGTTGGGCAAATGAAAATTCTCATGGTTCTCACATCGCATGATCAACTGGGAAACACCGGCAGGAAAACGGGCTTCTGGCTCGAGGAACTCGCTGCCCCATACTTCGTCTTCCGTGACGCCGGGGCCGAGATCACACTCGCTTCGCCGAAAGGGGGCCAGCCTCCGCTCGATCCGAAGAGCAACGAGCCGGCGTTTCAGACGGAAGATACGCGGCGATTTGAACGAGACCCGGCCGCGACGGCTGCGCTCGCCAACACTTTGATGCTGTCTGACATCGACCAGGCGGATTATGACACCGTGTTTTTCCCCGGCGGCCACGGCCCGCTCTGGGACCTGACGAACGACCGCAATGCGCACTCGCTAATCGAGGAGACGCTTGCAGCGGGAAAGCCGCTGGCGCTCGTCTGCCATGCGCCGGGGATATTGACCAATGTCAAGGCGCCGGACGGCGGACCGATCGCGAAGGGGCGGATAGTTACCGGCTTCACCAATTCCGAGGAGGCGGCCGTGCACCTCGTCGAGATCGTGCCTTATCTGCTCGAAGACGTGCTGAAAGAGCAGGGGGCGAAGTTTTCGGCGATGGAGGACTGGGCCGTGCATGTCGTCCAGGACGGGCTGCTGATTACCGGACAGAACCCAGCCTCGTCGAAACAGGCGGCCCGCCTTCTGCTCGATGCGCTCGGTAAGCACGCGGCAGCCTGACGCCCGCAGGCGGCCTTGAGCATTTCAACACCAGACGAAAGGTGCCTGGCATGAGCCGGAAATATACGGGGAAATGCGCCTGCGGCGCGGTGCAGTTCGCCTTCGATACCGATCCGACTTTCGTCGCCGACTGCCATTGCCTGGATTGCAAGAAGGCCTCGGGCGGCGAAGCCGCCACCTTTTTTGCCGTGCCGCAGGACGATTTCACCCTGACCGCCGGCAGCCCGAAGGCGTTTCACTATATCGCCGATTCCGGCAAGGGTCTCGATCGCAATTTCTGCCCGGATTGCGGCGCGAGGTTGTTCAGTAGCAATCTAGAGAGTTTCCCCGGCCTCGTCTTCGTCACCCTCGGCAGCCTGGATCGGCCCGAGCTGATACAGCCGGGGGTCGAGATGTTTACCAAACGGCGGCTTGCCTGGGCAACACCGCTCCACCTTCCACAGTTCGAAGGCATGCCGGGCTGAAGGGAGATTCGACTTCTATCGATCTTTCTTGAAGAAAAGATCAATCCCGTGTCGGATCGGCCAGATCTTATCCGTCCTTAGCTCGTCCATTCCGTCCATCTAAAAGGATCACGAACATGCCGAACACTATACGCCTGCATCGCGTTCTGGCGACCACCCCGGAGAAGATTTATCGCGCATTCATCGAAGCGGACGCGCTTGCCAAGTGGCTTCCGCCGAACGGCTTCCTCTGCACCGTACATCATCTGGAGCCGAGCGTCGGCGGCACGTTCAGAATGTCTTTCCGCAACTTCACGACCGGCAACAGCCATGCTTTCGGCGGCGAATTCCGCGAGCTCGTCCCAGGCCAACGCGTTCGCTACACCGACAAGTTCGACGACCCCAACCTGCCAGGCGAAATGGAGGTCACCGTGACGCTGAAGAAGGTGTCGGTTGGTACCGAGGTGGATATTACCCAGGCAGGCGTGCCCGACGTCATCCCGCCTGAGGCTTGCTATCTCGGCTGGCAGGAGTCGCTGAAAAACCTCGCGAGGGTGGTTGAACCCGATATCCAGGAATAGCTTGGTTCAGGCAGCCTGTCGGGAGCGGATCGCACAGGCTGGCGCCGACACACAAGAGCGCCTCACTCTGAGGCGCTCCGTTCGACGCCGCGGCGGACCTTACCCGCCGAAATAGGCCGGATGGTCGATATCGGCGATAAGGCCGGGCTGGGTCGGGTGCCAGTCCAACAGCGCGCGGGTATGTTCGCTGGACGTGGGCACGTCGAAGCCGGCGAACATCGCAAACCAGCCGAAATGTTCTGCCGCCTCTTCCCGCGACAGCGAGACGGCGGGCACGTCGAGCCGCCGGCTGATGACCTCGGCGATCTGCCTGAATGGCACACCCTCCTCAGCAACGGCCAGGAAGGGTCCGCCCACGGCGCCGCGCTCCAGCGCCAGGCGATAGAGGCGGGCGGCATCGAGCCTGTGCACCGCCGGCCAGCGGTTCTGGCCTTCGCCGATATAGGCCGAAACACCCGTTCGCCGGGCGAAATCGATCAGGATCGGCACGAAGCCGTGGTCGCCATGGCCGTGCACCGAAGGCGGAAGCCGGACGGTCGAGGCGCGCACGCCGCGCGCGACAAGCGATACCGCGGTGATTTCGGAGGCGCGGGGATAGGTCTCGGTGGTCGGCATGGGCGGGTCCTTTTCGGTGCCGACGCGGCCGGGCGCATGGCCGAGGCCTGCGGTGACCAGCAGCGGGCGGCTGGAGCCCTGGAGGGCTTCGCCGAGCGCCTCGATGGCGCGCCGGTCGAGGGCGCAGTTTGCGGCGAATTTCGAGAAATCATGGTTGAAGCCGGTGTGGATCACGCCGTCGGCCTCGGCCGCGCCGCGCTTCAGGCTTTCCAGATCCTCGAGCGTGC
This sequence comes from Rhizobium sp. NZLR10, assembly GCF_019685125.1. NCBI lineage: Bacteria > Pseudomonadati > Pseudomonadota > Alphaproteobacteria > Hyphomicrobiales > Rhizobiaceae > Rhizobium > Rhizobium sp. NZLR10. The sequence goes on from NZ_JABDWE010000003.1 coordinate 361,893, forward strand.
CGCGATGGACCTCGGCGCCCGCGGCCGACAATTCCTCAGCCCCCTTTTCTGAGCGGGTGAGGCCAAGCACCTGATGGCCGCCAGCGATCAATTCGCTGACGACGGCCGAGCCGACCCAGCCTGTGGCTCCGGTGACGAATACGCGCATGTCGATATCTCCGTTTTCGATGGAGACAGATATCGGGCAAGGCCCTATCATGGTAAAGTAGTGATCTTATCATGGTATAATGGCTAACAGCATGAGCGAATTCGTCACCTTCGAAAACCGGCTGGGCGCCTATCTCAAGGGCCGCCGCGCCAAGCTCGACCCCGCAGCCCTCGGCTTTGCCGGCGAACGCCGCCGCACGCCGGGCCTGCGCCGCGAGGAGGTGGCAAACCGAGCCAATATCAGCCCCACCTGGTACACCTGGCTGGAGCAAGGGCGCGGCGGGGCGCCGTCCGCCGATGTGCTCGACCGGATCTCGCGGGCGCTGATGCTGACCGATGTCGAGCGCGAGCATCTGTTCCTCATCGGCCTCGGCCGACCGCCCGAGGTGCGTTACCGCAGGCAAGCGGGCGTCACGCCCAGGCTGCAGGGCGTGCTCGATGCGCTGGACCCGAGCCCGGCGCTGATCCGCAACGCCATCTGGGACGTGATCGCCTGGAACCGGGCGGCAACCGTGCTGCTCACTGATTACGGCGCGCTGCCGCCCGAGGAGCGCAACGTGCTGCGCTTCATCTTCCTCGATCCACGCGTGCGCGCCGCCCAGTACGACTGGGAAAGCGTCGCCCGCTTCGTCGTCGCCGCCTTCCGCGTGGACGCGGCCCGCGCGGGTGCAGCGGCCGAGGTCGAGCCGCTGGTCGACGAACTCTGCCGCAAGAGCCCGGAATTCCTGGCGATGTGGCGCGACAATGACGTGCGCACCCATGGCGAGGGCGCCAAACACATCAAGCACCCGGTGCTTGGGCTGCTCTCTTTCGAGTATTCGGCCTTCCAGGTGGACGGGCGGCCGGATCTCAGCATGGTGGTTTATAACCCGGCGACGGCAGCGGATGCGGAGAAGATTAGGGCGGTGGTGGGGTGAGGATTCTAGTCGGGGTCTAAGTGCGGAACTGATACGACGCGCACCCGCCTCGTCCTTCGAGGCTCCAGCCTTCGGCTTCCACGCTTCAGGATGAGGCGCTCTTGAGCGTTGGCGCTCGGCAACCTCTTGCGGCATGACAAAATTGCAAAAAGCTAAAATGCCACTTTTACTAGAAAATAATTTGACCTTCCCCTGCAATGGCTGTTTCCTCCCAATCGACCAAGGCGAATGGATCTTGAAGGAGATATCCATGACAGTGTTTGCAAAACCCGTGGCGGTCGATGACTCGCACACCGTCTACGAGAGCGACGTTATTTCAGGCAATCTGCTGGACAACGATATATCAGCGGCCAACGGCAATATGTTTCTCAACTTCTTCGACGGCGAAAGGGTTCTCGCCAAGAAGGATGGGCAGGTCACCGATATCGGGGGCGAGCACGGGACGTTCCACGTCAAGGCTGACGGCTCATACACCTATACACTAAACGAGGCCGCCAAAGCGGGCTTCCTTAACGGAATGACGCTGAGAGAGACGATCGGCTACAAGATTTCCGACGCCGCCGGCAATACGGATGTCGGACATTTCACGCTAGACATTCACGGGGTGACCAGTGCGCCGGTCGCGGTCGACGATGCCTTTACCTTCCGCGAAAGCGGCGCGATGGCGGGCAACGTGCTTGCCAACGACATTGCCGGGGAGGCGGGTCATATCTTTCTGCGCTCAGTCGAGGGCATCAGCGTAAGCGCCACGCGGAGCACCGACGTCGCCGGTGAATTCGGCACCTTCCATTTTTCGGCGGACGGAGGCTTCACCTACGATCTCGATCCCGCCGTGAAGGCGGGTCTCAACGATGGCGAGCATGTCACGGAGACGCTTCAATATTACAAGGTCTCCGACGGCGCCGGTCACGCGGATGCCGGCGTGATCTCGCTGACCGTCGACGGCGTGACGGACGGCAAGTCGTTGAACACCAATCATGTTGAGTCCCAGGCGGAGGTGGTGCGCCCCTTCCTGGACCATTACGAACTCCAGGGGGTCGCGGTCGATCCGCAAACGGGCAAGTTTTACGTCAGCTCCGGCCATGGTTTCCCGGATGATTCCATGGTGAGCATTTACGACAACGCCTCGGCCTTTGAAGCAGACAATGCCAGCGGCGCCATCTCTCTTGGCGAATATGACCTTGGCGAATATGACATCGGCGGAACCTATTTTTCGGTCCGCGGCGGCGAGATCATCGGAAGAACCAACGAGGTCAAAGGCGAAGGCCCTTTCCCCGATCAGACCTATCTCGCAAAGTGGGACGCCGCAGACGGATCGCTCGATCAGCAGGGCGACCCGATTCCCGGCCTTATCGGCGAGAATGGGGCGGGTACGTTCGACTGGGGTGGATTCACGGCCGTCAATACGATGCAGGATTCGACCGGCATCTATGTCGTCGGCCGCATCGATGATGCGACCTGGCAGGTCTCCAAAATCGATCCCGACACGCTGAACCCGATCGAATCCAAGACTTTCGCCGCCGGCGGGCTGGGATACGGCTTTGCCGTCGACGGCACGTTCTTCTTCGGCGATTCCTTCGGAAGCGAGCATATCGGCACGGCATTCGATTTCGAAACCGGGGTCAAGACAACAATCGATGTCAACATCGCCATATCGGGAGATGACTCCACCACCAACGTGGTCTATGACGCGGCGGCGGACTCACCAACACTGAGACCGACGAAATCTCCGTGGTGCACAACATCTCGGACATATTGTTTGTCTGACGGCCTTAACCGCGTGACGTCGCCCCGTCCGTTCGTTGTACTGGGCGACGTTTAGCCATGATATCAGCGGCGGCGCTATTGCAGCGTGCGCGTCTGGATCTGCTCTACGACTGGTTGAGAAGCGGAGGCGGGCATGGCACTGCCTTCCAGGCCGGTTGCCACGACCGAGACGCGGAACCTGCCGTCAAGGCTGCGGTCGAAGATGGCGCCGACGACAATGTCTGCGTCTTCCTGCACCTCGTCGCGAATGCGGCTTGCCGCTTCGTCGACTTCGAACAGTGTCATATCCGAACCACCGGAGATCGAGATCAGCACGCCCCTGGCGCCCTTCATCGAGATATCGTCGAGAAGCGGGTTGGCAATTGCCGCTTCCGCCGCCTTCATCGCGCGGCTTTCACCGGAGGCTTCGCCAGTGCCCATCATGGCGCGGCCCATGCCGCGCATGACCGATTTCACATCGGCGAAATCAAGGTTGATCAGGCCTTCCTTGACGATGAGATCGGTGATGCAGCCAACGCCGGCATAGAGCACGCGGTCGGCCGTCATGAAGGCATCGGCAAAAGTGGTTTTCGCATCGGCGATGCGGAAGAGGTTCTGGTTGGGGATGACGATGACTGTATCGGCTGCCTGGCGAAGCGCCTCGATGCCGATCTCCGCCATTCGCATGCGGCGGTTGCCTTCGAAGGTAAAGGGTTTGGTGACGACGCCGACTGTCAGGATGCCGGCCGCACGTGCGGCGCGGGCGATGACGGGTGCCGCGCCCGTGCCCGTTCCGCCGCCCATGCCGGCGGTGACGAAACACATGTGCGACCCGGCCAGGTGATCCATGATCTCATCGATCGATTCCTCAGCCGCCGCATGGCCGACCTCCGGCAGGGAACCGGCGCCGAGACCCTCGGTCACATTGGCGCCGAGCTGGATGCGGCGCGTCGCCTTGGAGGTGGCGAGGACCTGCGCGTCGGTATTTGCGGCGACGAATTCGACGCCTGCCAGGTTTTCCGCGATCATATTGTTGATCGCATTACCACCACCACCACCGACGCCGATCACAGTAATGTGCGGCCGCAGTCCCGAAATGCCGCCCTTGGCGTCCGTCATCGCGCTCTCCTTTGATGCTTCGTTCACGCCACGCCCTCGTCGCGGATAGCGAATCGTCGCTTAGGATAGCCGTCCAACAAGGCAGAGGCGAGGCGAAAGACGTCTCGTCGACAGCGGCGGCGATCGGTAAAGGGGCGGGTCGCGGCTTTGAGGGCGGGAGCATCATGTCGAGAACGGACAGTTATGCTTCTGAGGCGCTCAATTTTCCACCTCGACCTTACCCCGCCACTCCCACCGCCACCGGCAAACACAATATGCACACCAACCCCACCGCCCCAGCCTCGAGCGCCAGCGACCCGCCATAAAGCCCCGCCAACTCGTTCACGATGCTCAGCCCAAAACCATTGCCAGGGACGCGTTCGTCCTCCCGCACGCCCGGCAGCAGCACGGCGGCGAGGCGGTCGGCGGGGATGCCCGGGCCGTCGTCCTCGATGGTGATGCGGGCGATCGGGCCGTCGCGCCCGGCGCGGATGGTGACGCGCGAGGCAGCCCATTTGAAAGCGTTATCGATCAGGTTTCCGAGCATTTCCTCGACATCGCTTTCGTCGCAGGCGACCCGCAGGCCCGGGGTGATGTCGCTGTCGAAGGCAATCCTACGCTCGGCATGGATCTGGCCGATCGCCCGGTAGAGATCGGCGAGCGATGCCGCCATGTCGGTGCTGGCAACATTATTCGACGAGGCCATCACCCGGCGGGCGGCGGCGAGGTGGTGCTTGATCCGGTTGTCGATCCGGGCGGCCAGACTACGCAATGCGCCTTTGGGGTCGTTTTTATCGTCGAGCGCCAGCAGCAGGCTCGCCACCGGGGTCTTGAGGCCATGGGCGAGGTTTGCGAACTGCATGCGCGTTGCCGCGAGCCTCTCCTCATTGGCCGCCAGAAGCGCATTGGTTTTCAGCGACAGCGGCGCAAGCTCGGCGCTCGCTTCCTCCGGCAGGCGGGCGCGTTCTCCCCGGTTGATGGCATCGATATTGGTCGCCATGGATGTCAGCGGCCGCAAGCCAAAGCGGATTTGCCAAAGGGTGCCCGTCATCAGCACCAACCCGAGCAGCAGCATGCAGGGAACCAGCCAGAAGAGAGCGCGAAGCGCCGGGCCGACGAGGGCGATCATCGGCGCCGTCGCGGTGATGGTCAGCGTCATGCCGTCGATGCTGCGCACGGCTTGGCGAAGGTAGAGCGGCCCTCTTCCGCGATCGCCGCCCCTGCCTGATGTCGGCATGCCCGTCAGCACATGGCGCAGGTCCTGCCGTGGCGGCGGTGCGTCTATCGTGCCGTTCATCAGGGAGCGGGAGGTCAGGCGCTGCTCTCCGGCGTCGACCTGCCAGTACCAGCCCGATGAGGGGCGATCGAAAGGCGGCGCATCGAGCGGCGCCGACAGGGTGATCCTTCCCTCTGCGTCGCGCATCACGGCGCCGGCGAGGGCGCCGATCTGTGTGTCCAGACGCTGGTCCACCTGCTCGCGCACCACAGTCTTCAGCGCTAGCCAGAGCACGAGGGCGGCCACAGCGAGCGCCAGCGTCACGAAGATGCCCGAGAACATCAGCAGCCGGCCGGCGATCGATCTCGGCTTGAAAGACGAAGCCTTCATGACGCCGCTGCCGACGTCAGAATATAGCCGCGGCCGCGCACCGTCTCGATGCGGTCGCTCCCGAGCTTCTTGCGCAGCCGGGCGATGATGACTTCGATGGAATTAGAGTCGACCTCGGCATCGCCGTCATAGACGCGCTCGGTCAGTTCGCGCCGGTCGACGACCATCTCCTTGCGCAGCATCAGGCAGGAGAGCACCCGCCATTCCAACGCCGTCAGCTTCAGCGGCAGGCCGTCGAGCTCGAAGGTGCCGAGCTGGGCATCGAAGACCAGCGCGCCGCAGGTAAGCCGCGCGGCGGCGTGGCCGGCTGCCCGGCGCACCAGGGCGCGCAGGCGCAAAACAAGTTCTTCCACCTTGAAGGGTTTGGCGAGGAAATCGTCGGCGCCGGCCTTGAAGCTTGCGACCTTGTCCGGCCAGCCGTCGCGCGCCGTCAGCACCAGAACCGGCAGGTTGCGGCTGCCCTCGCGCCAGCCCTTCAGCACGCTGACGCCGTCGATCTTCGGCAGGCCGAGGTCGAGGATCGCGACGTCGAAGAGTTCGGTCAGCCCCGCGTGGAGAGCGTCTTCTCCGTTGCGCGATATGTCTACGACGAAGTTTTCCGATCGCAGCACGGCGGCGATCCGGCCGCTCAGGTCTTCGTCATCTTCGACGAGCAGTACGCGCATGGGGCAGGGCTTTCATCGGGGCCGGGCATCTTTGGGGACGGACCAAAACTATCGGGCCGAGCTTAACTCAATCTGAACGGAGAGGTTCAGGCGGGCGACGGGGTGGAACGGCTAGAGTGCGACCACTACTGATGCAAGGAACAGATATATGCCGAATGAAGACCAGGACAACGTGCATACCGAGGGCGCAGCCACGCCCGTCCCGCCAGGACAGCGCCGGCGACGGCTGGTGATCCCCGTCATTGCTGCCGCCGTGGCGCTTGTCATCGGTGCTGTCGGGGGTGCGGGCGCGGTGAAAATGATGCGTCCTATGCCAGAGATGGCGCCGCTGGCGCCGGTGGCGATTTCGGCCATGCCGGCATCGAGCCTCGTCACGATCAAGGGCAAGGTCGCCGAGATCTACGGCAACAAGTTCGTGCTGCAGGACGATAGCGGCAAGGCGCTTGTTGAAACAGGCCGAGCCGGCGAGGGTGGCGCGCTCGTTACCCGAGACGAGGCCGTCACCGTGCAGGGGCGCTTCGACGATGGCTTCGTGCATGCGAGCTATCTCGTTCGCCAGGACGGACGAACCGAAGCGCTGCGCCCGCCGAAAGGTCCGCCGCATCGACCATTTGAGGATTTCGATCACAGGCCTTGACGGGCCGTGAACCAAAGCCGCGTTGCGGTGTTTACAAACGTGCTTCTCAATTCCCGCAAAGGAACAATTCCCATGCAAAGACTTCTCCTATCAGGCCTTGCTCTTGCCGCACTGGCCGGCACCGCCTTCGCCCAACAACCGCCCGCCCCGCCACCCGCCGGAGCTCCGCCCGTGGCGGCCGACCCGGCCTCACCACCACCACCACCGCCACCGCCTGCTTCCGGTGATAACGAGCCGATGATGGGTGGGCCGGATGCGCGGCCGGGAGATCGTCCCGATGACCGGTGGCATGGTTCGAGAGACGATATGGGTTTCCGCGACGACAGGGGTTTCCGCGGTTTCCGCGGTCATCGCCCGCCGCCGCCGCCGCCGTCCAAGGCCGCGCATTTCCGGATCGAGGATGGGGCCACCCGGATCGATCTGAAATGCGCCGAGGATGAACCGATGAAGGCCTGCGCCGACTTGCTGCTCCAGGTCATGGACCGCCTGCAGGGCCAGAACTAATCTTGAACACCCCGGCATAGCCAGGACATCACACGATGATGCAACCGCCCGCCTTCTCGCGCGGGCGGTTTCGTCTCCTTCGGAAGCATTGACGACGAGCCGATTTGCCTTTAGCTGTGACGCTATGAAAATCGCATTGGTTCTGGCAGTGGTGATCGGGCGCATGGGCAGGATGGTGTAACCATCCAGCGAAAGCACCCATGCGCGGTAAGCAGGCTCCTGACGGGGCCTTTTTTTATGCCCTGAATTTGGGCGCGGGCCTCGTCGGACTTTCCACACATCATCACACTGATCAAGGAACGGAACCATGAGATCCCGTCATTCCATCGACACCCCGCGCGCGCAGATGACCGGCGCGGAAATCGTTCTCCAGGCGCTGAGAGACAATGGCGTCGAGCATATATTCGGCTATCCGGGTGCTGCGGTGCTGCCGATCTACGACGAGCTTTTCCAGCAGGAAGACATCAGACACATTCTGGTTCGCCATGAACAGGGAGCCGGCCATGCCGCCGAGGGATATGCCCGCTCGACGGGCAAGGTCGGCGTCATGCTGGTGACCTCAGGCCCCGGCGTCACCAACGCGATCACGCCCCTTCAGGATGCCTTGATGGATTCCGTGCCGCTCGTTTGCCTTTCCGGCCAGGTGCCGACGTCGCTGATCGGGTCCGATGCCTTTCAGGAATGCGATACCGTCGGCATTACCCGCGCCTGCACGAAACACAATCGGCTGGTCGGCGACGTCAATGATCTGGCGGCGGCCATCCACGAAGCCTTTCGCATCGCCGGATCGGGCCGGCCCGGCCCCGTTCTGGTCGACATGCCGAAGGATGTGCTGTTTGCGAGCGGCAACTACACGCCGCCTGAGGCAGTCGCCCCGAGGACGAGCTATCAGCCGGACCGCCTAAGCGACATCAGGGAGATCGAGGCTGCGGCCGCTCTGATGGCGACGGCACGTAAGCCGATTATCTGCGCGGGCGGCGGTGTCATCAATTCCGGTCTTGAAGCGTCAAAACTGCTGAGTGAACTGGTCGATCTCACCGGCTTTCCCGTCACGTCGACGCTGATGGGGCTCGGCGCCTATCCGGCTTCCAGCCCGAACTGGCTGAAGATGGCCGGGCTTCACGGCTCCTACGAGGCCAACATGGCAATACATGACTGCGACCTCATGCTCTGCATCGGGGCGCGCTTCGATGGCGGGCTTGCCGCCAGCGTCGATGGTTTCTCACCGAATTCCCGGAAGATCCAGATCGATATCGATACTTCCTCGCTTAACAAGACTGTGCGCGCCGATATCGCCATCCGGGGCGATGCCGCGGGTGTGCTGGCCGAGCTCGTTCGCCTGTGGCGGGCGCTGCCGCAGGCGCCGGACCGGGCGCGGCTGACCGAGTGGTGGAGCGCGATTGCCGACTGGCGGGCGCGCCGATCGTTTTCCTATGCGAAGCGCGAGGACGTCATCATGCCGCAATATGCCATCGAGCGGCTTTATGAACTGACGAAGCATCGGGATACCTACATCACGACGGAGGTCGGCCGGCATCAGATATGGGCGGCGCAATCTTACGACTTCGAGCGACCGAACCGCTGGGTGACGTCAGGCGGCCTGGGGACGATGGGATACGGGCTGCCCGCCGCCCTCGGCGTGCAGATCGCCAATCCCAACAGCCTTGTCATCGACATCGCCGGCGATGCCTCCGTGCAGGTGACGATGAAGGAAATGTCGGCCGCCGTGCAGCACAACGCGCCGATCAAGATCTTCATTCTCAATGGCGGCGATCAGGGAACGCAGCGCCAGCACGGAAACCCGGATTTCGTGAAGCTTGCCGAAGCCTATGGCGGACATGGCATTCGCTGCGAGAGGCTGGCCGAACTCGACGATGCAATCCTGGAGATGATCGAGGTGGACATGCCTGTTCTGTTCGACTGCCGCGTCGCCGACAGTGCCCACTGGCATGGCACACCGTCAACTTAACCCAGCGGCACACCGATCAGCCCTCATCCTGAGGTGCGCAGGCCAAAGGCCGGAGCCTCGAAGGACGAGGGCGGGTGGCTCGGCGCTTAAGTCCACATCCACCGCCAGATGAACCGCCACTGGCCACCCTCGTCCTTCGAGGCCCCTACGGGGCTCCTCAGGATGAGGGTGGAGAGAGGGCGCGGCTTGTGTCACCGGAAGGTCCTGCGGTGTGCCAACGGCCAGACTCCGCCCGGCATTCATCCTCTGCATCGACCACTGAAAGCTGTCGTATCAAGCAGGTCGCCTTGCGCCGCCGGCCGTCATTGCTGCGTCAATGCGATCTCGCTCATTAGCTCCACAGGCGGAAATCGGACACAGTCTGCGGCATCGAAATTCACCGCGAACTGCATCCGGTTTTCGTTCGCCCAGTTGATCGCGATCTCTGATTTTGCCTTCGGCACTTTTGCGGCGACGGTGCAGTGAGGTACCCAGTTGCCGGGCCTATAGTGCTCGTGACAGCATGCGGGATCGATCTCTTGGTGCAGTGCCGCGTGCAACTGGAAAAGCGCGTCGTCCGCAATCGGACGCGCCCATAAGACGATGAACTCGTTCTCGAAATAACTGGCACCCGAAAAGTTCACGGTCACGGTCGAACGCGTGCGGAAAACACGCTCGAACGCCTCGGCCAACCGATCGGAAGCAAGCTCTTGATAGACGGCGAGGGTGAGGTGGCGAGGATAGTTCAAAGCCCGCATCGAAGCGATCTCTTCGAATACAGCGGCTTCCTCCCAGAGTTTGAAAACCGGCGACGCGGTCTCGTTCAGACATTTGAGGCTGACCCCGTAAGACATGCGCGAGCGTTATCAGTCTATCCCGGCTGAACCATAGCTTTACATCGTTGCCGATGTCGAGCAGCCGCCGGCATTGCAGGATATCGGGCGGCTTTGTCTGTTTTTCCGCCGCGGGGATTCGACTATCATGGGATGCTTGAACGAGGCGCAGCAGGGGTGACGACGCGGCCGTTGGCAAAAGCTTGCCGAGGGAGGTAGAAATGTCGAGTTTCAGGAGCGCCGTGGTTTCTTTGCCCGGTAAGGAGCGGTTGGCGAGAACGCCCTTCGGCGCGAGGATCGTCATCCATGCCACGGCCAAGGAGACCGGCGGCGCGTTCGGGATGTGGGAAACCTTCACCCCGCCGGGTCATGGTCCGGCCCCGCACACGCATACGCGGGAGACGGAAGTCTTTCGAGTCATCCATGGGCTCTACCAATTTCAATGCGGCGACGAGGAGTTCGATGCGCCTGCGGGAAGCGTCGTCGTTCTGCCGCCGCATGTACAGCACAGCTGGCGAAACATAAGCGACGAACCCGGTCAGATGTTCGGCATGGTGACGCCGGGCGGATGTGAGCAATTGTTCATCGATATCGACGCCTTCGGTGCTGATACGCCCGCGAAAATCGCGGTGATCGAAGCGCGATTGGGGATCATCAACGACATGACGCTGGCGCTCGGATTGAAGAGCCCATGATGGCGCTGATCGACCATCGCGGCCTTGCGTAAGATTGACAACGGAGCTTATGGGGGCGGCGTCCTCCAACGCTGCTCATCCTTGAGGTGCGGAGCCCGCAGGGCGGAGCCTCGAAGGACACGCGGCGGCACTGCTCCGCATCAATATTGCCGCCGCGCCGAGCGTCCGCCTCGTCCTTCGAGGCTCCTTCGGGGCACCTCAGGATGAGGCTCTCTTGGGGGGCGCCGGGGCTGGCGGAAAAGGGCAGGATGCGGAAGCTTTGCCGACCAGGTGAATGCTATCGGCTCGATGTCTGACGCCCACTCTCGCTCTATTCCCGCGCCATCGCCCGCCAGGCGACCGGCGGGATGGCGAAGGCGCGGGAGAAGGCGCGGTTGAAGGCGGCTTCGATGGCGTAGCCGGCATCATTCAGGTTTGCGGACTTGCCGCAGGCGCGGGGAACGCCAGGCGGCTATTCTTGCGCTCGGCAATATACTTGTGAGATTGTATCGATATACATGCGATACTGCATGATGCAGGTAGCATGGGGGCTTCGATGACATCCGTGAGGGTCAATGAGCTGATATCGGTGACGGGACAGCCCGATGCCGCGGGCTTTGCCGCTTTTGCGGCAAACGGCTTTGCCGGCGTCATCAATGCCCGGCCGGATGGCGAGGAGCCGGGGCAGCCTGGCAATGCCGCGGAAAAGGCTGCTGCTGCTGCCGCGGGGCTCGCCTACAGCTTCGTGCCGGTGAAAGGGGCCGAGATCACCGAGGCCGATATCCGCGCTTTCCAGATGGCGATGACGCAGGCGAAGGGGCCGGTCGTTGCTCATTGCAAGAGCGGCACACGGGCGCTGACGCTCTATGTGCTGGGAGAGGTGCTCGACGGGCGGATGCAGCCCGGAGAGGTCGAGGTCTTCGGCCAAAGACTCGGCTTCGATCTTGCCGGCGCACGCCGCTGGCTGGAAAAGCGGGCTGGGCAGGCGGCTGGTGTGAAGGCTTTCTTCGAGCCCCGCAGCTGCAGCGTGCAATATGTCGTTTCAGACCCGGTGACAAAACGCTGTGCCATCATCGACCCGGTGCTCGATTTCGACGAGATGTCGGGCGCGACGGGAACGGCGAATGCCGACGCCATCCTCGCTCATATTGACAGCGAGGGGCTGACGGTCGCGTGGATCCTCGACACGCATCCGCATGCCGATCATTTCTCCGCCGCGCATTACCTCAAGAGAAAGACCGGCGCGCCGACGGCGATCGGCGCCCATGTCACCGACGTCCAGGTGCTCTGGAAGGAGATCTACAACTTGCCGGCACTCGAAACCGACGGCTCGCAGTGGGACCGGCTGTTTGCCGATGGCGACACCTTCGAGATCGGTGGGCTTGAAGCCCGTGTGATGTTTTCGCCCGGCCATACGCTTGCTTCGGTGACCTATCTGATCGGCGATGCCGCCTTCGTGCACGACACCGTATTTACGCCGGATTCCGGCACGGCGCGCACGGATTTCCCCGGCGGCAGCGCCAGCGCCCTCTGGCACTCGATCCAGGTCATCCTGTCGCTGCCCGATGAGACCCGGCTCTTTTCCGGCCACGACTATCAGCCCGGCGGGCGCCACGCGCGCTGGGAAAGCAAGGTGGCCGCCCAGAAAAACGGTAACCCGCATATATCAGGCATCGACGAGGCCGGCTTTGTGGCGCTGCGCCAGGCGCGCGACCGCACGCTGCCGAAGCCGAAACTGATGTTGCACGCGCTACAGGTGAATATTCGGGGAGGCAGATTGCCGGAGCCGGAGGGAAATGGGCGGCGGTATCTGAAGATACCGCTGGATGCGTTGTAGCAAGAAGTAGCGTGCGGCGTGCTTCGAGGTTTCGCCCTCTCGGGCTGCGCACATCAGCATCAGGGACGTTGGCGGATGCCGCGCTCACGACAGCGGGAACGGGAGAAAGCGGCGCCAACGCTCAAGAGAGCCTCATCCTGAGGAGGCGAGGATGCAGGTATTACACCGGCCAACAGGCCCCCTACGTTCCGTCTCTATTTTTCACCCGCACGAACCCAATCCTCCGCAATAGGCATTGACGTCTTGCGGGCAGGCGACGTAACTGGGGGCGACGGTTCCCTGAAGATGACTCCAAGGGGATTAATAGGGAACACGGTAAGGACGACCCAGCAGGGACCGAGACCGTGGCTGCCCCCGCAACTGTATGCGGATTGTCGATCATCTCAGGTGTGGCCAGCGACTGGCCATCTCTGAAGGGCTTATAGCCCTGCCACTGCGAGATATCGCGGGAAGGCGGATGAACCGACGGATATCCGCAAGCCAGGAGACCTGCCGTCAATCACGATCCAATCAACCGGGCGGGGATGCCCGGACAAGGAACAGACATGATTGACCTTCTGAACCTTCGCCGAATTTCGGCATGCATCCGTCTCGATTGGGCCTCCTGCGGTTAGCGCACGTATCACCGTGCCTTCGGCCGCGGGTGCGGCATAACCATGCTTTTTCTCTTCAATCGAGGTTTTTCATGCGCCAGATTCTCGCCACCATGACATTTGCCTTCGGGCTGATCGGCCTTGCGGCACCGAGCCTTGCCGCCACCCAATATCCTTTGACCATCACCAATTGCGGTCAGCAGGTGACGTTCCAGAAGGCGCCGTCGAAGATCGTTTCGATCGGCCAGGGCATGACTGAAATTCTCTTCTCGCTCGACCTTGCCGAGAAGATTGCTGGTACGGCCGTCTGGGTAGGTCCCGTCCTGCCGCAATATGCCGAGGCTAACAGCAAGATAAAGCGTCTCGCCGACAATGATCCGAGCTTCGAATCCGTTGTTGGGCGGGAGCCCGACCTGGTGGCGGCCGAGTTCGAATGGCATGTCGGCGCGCAGGGCTCCGTCGGCAAGCGGGAGCAGTTCCAGGATCTCGGGATCAATACCTATCTCGCGCCGGCCGATTGCGTCGCCAAGGTCAACACCGATGGCGGCGACGGTGTGCGCAAGGAGCTGTTCACGATGGAGCTGGTCTACCGTGAGATCGCCGAGCTCTCGGAGATCTTCGACGTGAGGGAGCGCGGCGATGCGCTGATTTCCAAGTTGAAGAAGCGCGAGGCGGATGCCGTCGCGTCGATATCAGGCGCATCGGGCAAGAACCTGCCCATCGTCTTCTGGTTCTCCAGCAAGCAAGTCAATGGCGATGCTTTCATCGCTGGCAAGAACAGCGCGCCTGCCTATATCCTGAAGGCGATCGGCGCCAGGAATGTCGTGACAACCGAAGAGGAATGGCCGCTGGTTGGCTGGGAAACCATTTCTCAGGTGAACCCGGCGGTTATCGTGTTGGCGACCATGGACCGGCGCCGCTACGCCGCCGACGATCCGAAGGTCAAGATCGATTTTCTCGAGAACGACCCGGTGACCAAGGAGCTTGACGCGGTCAAGAACGAGCACTTCGTGATGATGGACGCGCAATCGATGAACCCGACGATCCGTACGATCGACGGCATCGAGACCTTGGCGAACGGCATCAAGTCCTTCGGTCTCTCGCAGTGAAGGCAATGTCGGTCAGACAACACGGATGGTGGGCGCTTGGCGCGCTCACCATTTCTGCCTTTCTGCTTCTCGGCCTGATGATCAGTCTCGCTGTTTCGATCGGGGAGATCGCGATCCCGCTAGCGACCACGGCGGAGGCGGTGTCGAACCGGCTGTTCGGCACGGATTTCGAGCTCAGCCGCATCCACCAGGGCATCGTCTGGGATTATCGGCTGAGCCGGGCGCTGGTTGCGGCCAGCGCCGGCGCGTCGCTCTCGCTCTGTGGCGCCGTGCTGCAGGCGCTGCTGCGCAATCCGCTGGCCGAACCCTACGTGCTCGGCATCTCTGCCGGCGCCTCGACGGGAGCGGTGTGCGTGATGATCCTCGGCTTCGGCTACGGTGTTTTCGGCCTGTCGAGCGGCGCCTTCATCGGCGCGGTCATCGCCTTTCTGCTGATCGGCTTCCTTGCGACGGGTGCGGGGGGAACCGGCGAGCGCATCATCCTTTGCGGCGTCGCCGGCTCGCAGCTCTTCAATGCGCTGACCTCCTACATAGTGACGACATCGGCGAATGCCGAGCAGGCGCGCGGCATCCTGTTCTGGCTTCTGGGGTCGCTCAGCGGCGTGCGCTGGCCGGATGTCTATCTCTCGGTGCCGATCGCGCTTGCCGGCTTCGTCATCTGCATGGTCCATGTCAGGGCGCTCGACGCCTTCTCCTTCGGCACGGATGCGGCGGCCTCGCTCGGCATTGCCGTGCGCCGCGTCCAGATCCTGCTGTTCGGCCTGACGGCGGCGATGACGGCAAGCGTCGTCAGCGTGGTGGGCTCGATTGGCTTCGTCGGCCTCGTCATTCCGCATGCCGCCCGCTTTCTCGTCGGGCCGGGCCATCGGCGGCTGCTGCCGGCAACGGCGCTCGGCGGCGCAATCTACATGGTCGGCGCCGATATCGTCTCGCGCATCATCATCCCGCAGCAGGTCCTGCCGATCGGCGTCGTCACGGCGCTCTTCGGCGCGCCGGCCTTCGCCGTCATCCTCTATCGCGTCCGGAGGAGTGCATGAGCATTACCATCGATGCGGTGAGTTTCGCCGCCGGCGACACGGTCATCGTCAACGGCGTCAGCCTGACGGTGGCAAAGGGCAAGGTGCTCGGTCTGCTCGGGCCGAACGGCTCCGGCAAATCGAGCCTGCTCAGGCTGATCTGCCGGCTGCGGAAGGTCCGCAGTGGCGTCATCCGGCTGGGCGAAGACGATATCGCCTCGCTGTCACGCGCAGCCCTTGCGCGGCGCATCGCCTTCGTCGAGCAACAGTCGACGACCGATACGCAGCTGACGGTGCGCGACGCGGTGCGGCTCGGCCGCACGCCACATCGCGGGCTGCTCTCGCCCTGGGGCGCGGAGGACGATGCCGCGGTCGATGAGGCCTTGTTACGGGTCGACATGGGGGAGCGGGCGGGCCAGCTCTGGCAGACGCTGTCGGGCGGCGAGCGCCAGCGTGTCCATATCGCGCGGTCGCTGGCGCAGGCGCCGAGCGAGTTGTTGCTCGACGAGCCGACCAATCATCTCGATATCCAGCATCAGCTCGACATTCTCCAACTGATCTCGAAACTCGGCATCACCTGCATCGTCGCGCTGCACGATCTCAACCTGGCGGCGATGTTCTGCGACAGCCTGGCGGTGCTTCAGAAGGGCGAGGTCGTCGCCTCGGGCGCACCGGAGCATGTGCTGACGGAGGATATGATCGCCCGTGTTTTCGGCGTTCGCGCCCATGTCCAGAAATCGGCCGTGCATGGCCGGCATCATATCCAATACGTCATGGATTGAGCGGCTGGGAATTCGTTCTCAGGGAGAGGCTTACTGGCATTTTTCCAGGACTGGCGTATGATTTCCTGGGGCGCGGGCGCCCGGTCGAACGGAGTTTCGCGATGCTCGAAAGAAATCAGTTTCCCCTGCGCCCGGTCGTTCCCGGTTTCGCGGTCGCCTGGGTCGTCATCATTTCAGGTGCTAGCGTCGCTCTCAGCCTGCTTTTTGCCTGCGTGACGCCCTTCGTGGCCTTGGCGGCGGTGTCAGCGGTCATTCTTCCTCGGCGGATGGCGGTGACGGCGGTTTTGCTGGCCTGGCTCGCCAACCAGATGGTCGGATATCTCCTGCTCGGTTATCCCCAGACTTGGGACAGTTATGCCTGGGGCTTGGCGATCGGTATCGCTGCAATCGCATCTCTGGCGGCAGCGCTCGGAGTGCTTCGTCTCGCGGCGGACCTTGCCGTCACCGCGGCTGGCGCCTTCATGGCCGGCTTCGTTGCCTATGAAGGCGTACTCTTTGCCGCAACGGCGGTGCTTCCGTCAGGCGAGAGCGCGTTTTCGGCGTCGGTCGTGGCAAATGTCCTGCTGATCAATTCTATCGCTGCGATCGGGCTCATCTGCCTTCATGCCGGCGCGGCGGGTGGCCGTGCGCTGGTTGCAAGACAGCCGGGACCGGCGCTGTCTTAGGCCTCTGATTTCATGCACGTCGTTCGGCCAAAACCGCTGCGCAGTTGTTTCGGCCGACCTTTACAGGCCTCGAAGGGCGAGGTGGGTGCGCCAGCGGAAGGAGCAGCGCTGCAGCGCGTCCTTCGAGGCTTCGCCCTGTGGGCTACGCGCATCAGGATGAGGGGCGTTGGAGGTTTCCGCGCCCAGGCTTCGGGGATGCCGGGGGTTTGCTCTTGCTATTCCACCGCGGCAGTCACTGCAGGCGCCAATACGCCAAAGTCCAAGAGCCTCATCCCATAGAGGCTTGTCGTTATATCCGCCAACCGCTATCTGGTGCTGACCCAGGCGGACCCGCCGAAAACGACAAGGCCTTTCATGATCCCCAATTTTCTCGTCACCCATTCCGGTGGCTTCCATGCCGACGAATTGCTGTCGAGCGTCATCCTGACCCGGCTTTTCCCGCAGGCGCGCATCGTCCGCAGCCGGGCGCCGGAATGGATCACGCCGGGCAAAGACCGGATCATCTACGATGTCGGCGGCGTCTACGACCCCGATGCCGGGATATTCGATCACCACCAGCGCGGCGCGCCGTTGCGCGACGATGGCCAGCCTTACAGCTCGTTCGGCTTGATCTGGAAGCATTACGGCCGTGATTATCTCGCAGCCTCCGGCCTTCCCGAAACACATGTCGATGTGGTGCATGGCTCTTTCGATGCCGGCTTCGTGCTGCCGATCGATCTGACCGACAACGGTGCGCTCAGCCCCTCGGGACCGCTGGCGGGGCTAACGCTGCCGGCGCTGCTGGAGACCCTGAAACCGGTTTTCGACGAAGCGGACCCCGAGGCAGACGATCGCGCCTTCCATGCGGCTCTTGCCATTGCCCGCAGTTTCGTTGAGGCGAGGATCGCCCAGAGTGCCGCAAAACTGCGGGCCGAGGCGATGGTGCATCGGGCGATCGAGGCTGCGGGGCAAGGGCGTGTTCTGGAATTGCCAAGAGGAATGCCCTTCCGTCCCGCCATCGTCAAGGCCGGCGCCGATCACCTGCTGTTCGTCGTCCACCCGCGCGAAAAAGATTGGTGCGTGACCGGCATCCGCCGTGCCGAGCAGGGTTTCGAGCTCAGGGCCGATCTGCCGGCAGCCTGGGCCGGTCTTGCTAATGGAGAGTTGGAGGCGGTTTGCGGCATAGAGGGTGCGACCTTCTGCCACAACGGCCGCTTCATCGCCGCCGCCAGAACCCGCGAGGCGACGCTTGCCATGGCCGAGTTGGCGGTAAAGGAAGCGCTCTCGATCGGGGAGTAGTCAAAAAGGGCGTCAGCTGGCGTGGCAGTTATCCGCGTCGGGTCCACCTGGTATCAGAGGCGTTCAGGTGACCCAAATGTGGAAGCGATTGACTTGCATCCGCGAAGGACTAAGCTTTGGGCCATAACAACCACCACCCACACGCGAGAGATAATGGACGGTGTGAGTGGCTGGCGACCTTGAGGAGGATGAGGTTTGCCATGGATTACCGTGTTGTTCTGCTGATTGGTGCAGCTGTGACTGCCCTTTTCCCTGCTGTCGCCGGGGCGCAGGAGGGTGATGCGACGGCGGGCGCCACCGTTTTCAAAAAATGTGCGACCTGTCATATCGCCGAGTCCGATACGAACAAGGTCGGCCCGTCGCTGAACAAGCTGTTTGGCAGGAAGGCGGGAACGCATCCTGATTTCGCCTATTCGGCCGGCATGAAGGCGGCAGGCGAAGGCGGTCTCGTCTGGGACGAGACGGTGCTGCGTGACTATCTGCACAATCCGAGAGCGAAGGTGAAGGGCACGAAGATGGCGTTTGTCGGCCTGAAGGACGACCAGGAGATCACCGATCTCATCGCCTATCTCAAGCAATATTCCCAGTGAGGTTGAATACTCCAAATGACGGGTCGCGGCCGACGGCGCATGCCTAAATTGCCGTAATTGCCGATATTTTCTATCTGTGCGATAATAAACACGGACTTTCTGCGGAATGCGGTTTCACGGTCAACCTGCTCGAGGAGGAGCGGAAATGGCTGTCGTGCTGATCCTCGTCCTGATTGTCGTCGGCTCGGTGCTGTTCCATGTGCTGAGCCCGTGGTGGTGGACGCCGATCGCGTCCAACTGGACCTATATCGACAGTACCCTCGTCATCACCTTCTGGATCACCGGCACCGTTTTCGTAGCGGTGATTTCGTTCATGGCCTACTGCGTGTTCCGCTTCCGCCACAAGCCCGGCAACCGGGCGCATTATGAGCCTGAAAACCGTCGGCTGGAATTGCTGTTGGCAGGGGGAACGGCGGTCGGCGTCGCGGCGATGCTGGCGCCCGGCCTCATTGTGTGGAACCAGTTCATCACGGTGCCCGCCGATGCCGCATCGGTCGAGGTCGTCAGCCAGCAGTGGCTGTGGAGCTTCCGCCTGCCGGGCGCGGACGGAAAGCTTGGCCGTGCGGAGACGCGCAACGTCACTCCTGACAATCCGCTCGGCCTCGACAAGAACGACGCAAGCGGCCTCGACGACGTCATCATCGAGGGCGGTGAGCTGCATCTGCCGATCGGCAAGCCGGTGCACATATTGCTGCGCTCCGTCGATGTGCTCCACGATTTCTACGTGCCGGAATTCCGCGCCAAGATGGACATGATCCCCGGCATGATCACCTATTTCTGGCTGACGCCGACGCGGACTGGGACCTTCGAGATCCTCTGTGCCGAACTCTGCGGCGTCGGCCACCCGCAAATGCGCGGCACCGTCGTCGTCGACGACGACGCGGACTACCAGACCTGGCTCGGGCAGCAACAGACTTTCACCCAGCTTACGGCGTCATCGGGAGAGCCGCCGCAGGCAAACTGACTTCGGCGCAGCCGCCGGAGCCGCTTGATGGCTCAGTTAACCGGCGGGGAAAGGGAAGAGAGATCATGGTCGAGATTCCATCCGGCAGCATTCCATCCGCCGAAGTCGAGGATGTCGAGCTTTACCATCCGAGAAGCTGGTGGACGAAATATGTGTTCAGCCAGGATGCCAAGATCATCGCCGTGCAATATTCGATCACCGCCATCTCGATCGGCCTGGTGGCGTTGGTACTCTCCTGGCTGATGCGGCTGCAGCTTGCTTTCCCCGGCCATTTCGCCTTCATCGACGCCGATCACTATTACCAGTTCATCACGATGCACGGCATGATCATGGTGATCTATCTGCTGACCGCGCTGTTTCTCGGCGGCTTCGGCAACTACCTCATTCCGCTGATGGTCGGCGCGCGCGACATGGTATTCCCCTACGCGAACATGCTGAGCTATTGGATCTATCTGCTCGCGGTGCTGATCCTGGTTGCGGGCTTTTTCGCCCCCGGCGGTCCGACCGGGGCTGGATGGACGCTTTATCCGCCGCAATCCGTTCTCTCCGGCACGCCCGGCGGCAAGGACTGGGGCATCCTGCTGATGCTCTCCTCGCTGATCGTCTTCATCATCGGCTTCACCATGGGCGGCCTGAATTATGTGGTGACCGTGCTGCAGGGGCGGGCGCGGGGGATGACGCTGATGCGGATGCCGCTCACCGTCTGGGGCATCTTCACCGCCACCGTGATGGCGCTCTTGGCCTTTCCCGCGCTCTTCGTCGCCTGCGTCATGATGCTGTTCGACCGCGTGCTCGGCACCAGCTTCTTCATGCCCGCCATCGTCGAAATGGGCACGCAACTGCAGCATAGCGGCGGCAGCCCGATCCTGTTCCAGCACCTGTTCTGGTTCTTCGGGCACCCCGAAGTCTATATCGTCGCGCTACCTGCCTTCGGCATCGTCTCGGACCTGATCAGCACGCATGCGCGCAAGAACATCTTCGGCTATCGCATGATGGTCTGGGCGATCGTCATCATCGGCGCGCTCAGCTTCGTCGTCTGGGCGCACCATATGTATGTCAGCGGCATGAACCCGGCCTTCGGCTTCTTCTTCGCCACCACGACGCTGATTATCGCTGTCCCGACGGCGATCAAGGTCTACAACTGGGTGCTGACGCTGTGGCGCGGCGACATCCATCTGACGCTGCCGATGCTCTTTGCGCTCGCCTTCATCGTTACCTTCGTCAATGGCGGCCTGACCGGTCTGTTCCTCGGCAATGTCGTCGTCGACGTGCCGCTGTCGGATACGATGTTCGTCGTCGCGCATTTCCACATGGTCATGGGTGTGGCGCCGATCCTCGTCATCTTCGGGGCGATCTATCACTGGTATCCGAAGGTGACGGGACGCATGCTGAACGAGGCGCTCGGCCAGATCCACTTCTGGATCACCTTCCTCGGCACCTATGCGATCTTCTTTCCGATGCATTATCTCGGCCTGCTCGGCGTGCCGCGTCGCTACTACGAGCTCGGGGAGACGGCCTTCGTTCCACCTTCGGCCCATACGCTGAACATCTTCATCACGGTCATGGCGCTGATCGTCGGGGCCGGGCAGATGGTCTTCCTGTTCAATCTGGTCTGGAGCCTTTTCCGGGGCAGGGAGGCCGGCGGCAATCCATGGCGGGCAACGACGCTCGAATGGCAGACGCCGCAGACGCCGCCGGCGCACGGCAACTGGGGCAAGGACCTGCCTGTCGTCTACCGCTGGGCCTATGATTACAGCGTGCCAGGGGCGGCCGAGGATTTCATCCCGCAGAATGTGCCGGCAAGCGATGGCATCACCCGGGAGGTGCCGGCATGAACGTCATCCTGCTCTTCCTTGCCGCAGTCGGCGCCATCATCTTCTGGTGGCTTTCCGGGCAGCGGCTGACCTCGAAGCCCTGGCTGGAAGCCGGATCCATGCAACTGCCGGATCATCATAGCGCCGATCGGCCACCCGTGCCGGCGGTGAAAATCGGCCTGTTCGTGTTTCTCGGTGTCGTCGGCGCGCTCTTCAGCCTTGCTGTCAGCGCCTATTTCATGCGCATGGCGTCGGCGGACTGGTGGGGGATGCCGGTTCCGCGCCTGCTCTGGGTGAACACGGCAGCACTTGCCTTGAGCAGTGCCGCGCTGCAATGGGCCAAACGAGAAGCGCGGCACGGCCGCATGGAAGCCCTGCGGCCAGCGCTTGTGACGGGACTTGCGCTTGCGGTCTTCTTCCTCGTCGGACAAATCCAGGCTTGGCGGGAACTGACTGCAGCCGGCTACGTGCTTGCCGACAATCCCGCCAACAGCTTCTTCTACATGCTGACCGGCCTGCACGGACTGCATATCCTCGGTGGGCTTGCCGTGCTCTCGCACACGACCGTCAGGGCATTCTCAACCGACGTCGCGCCGGACAGGCTACGCCTCAGCGTCGATCTTTCCGCCATCTATTCGCATTTCATGCTCGCCGTCTGGCTGTTGCTCTTTGCCCTCTTTGCCGGGTGGGCGAATGATTTCGTCGATCTCTGCCGCACATTGCTGAAATAGGGGCTGAAATAGGGGCTGAAATAGGGGCTGAAATAGGGGCTGAACCAGGGGCCGAACTAGGAGGTTGCAGATGGCACAGACTATCGAGACGCACGGCGAGCCGGACCTCAGGCCGGTCGGTCTGCGCGGTATCGCCGCCGATTTCAGCTCGGATCAGCGCGCCTTCAAGACGGCGTCCTGGGGTAAGGCGATGATGTGGATCTTTCTCCTCAGCGACACCTTCGTCTTCGGCTGTTTTCTGATCGCCTATATGACCGCCCGTATGTCGACGCCGGTCGCATGGCCCAATCCGAGCGAGGTTTTCGCGCTCCATATCGGGGGCGAGGATGTTCCGCTGATTCTGATCGCAATCATGACCTTCGTGCTGATCTCAAGCAGCGGCACCATGGCGATGGCGGTCAATTTCGGCTATCGCCGCGACCGCCACAAGACGGCGATGCTGATGCTGCTGACCGCACTTCTCGGAGCATGTTTTGTCGGCATGCAGGCCTTCGAATGGACCAAGCTGATCACCGAAGGCGTGCGCCCCTGGGAGAACCCGTGGGGGGCAGCACAGTTCGGATCGACATTCTTCATGATCACCGGCTTTCACGGCACCCACGTCACGATCGGCGTCATCTTCCTCCTCATCGTCGCCCGCAAGGTCTGGCGGGGCGATTTCGACGAGGAGCGCCGCGGCTTCTTCACCAGCCGGAGAGGGCGCTACGAGGCCGTCGAGATCATGGGCCTCTACTGGCACTTCGTCGACCTGGTCTGGGTCTTCATCTTCGCGTTTTTTTATCTGTGGTGAGGTCGTCATGAACGAGACAACGGCGCATGCACACACCCAAACGGCGCATGCACAAACACCGCATTCACAAGCCCCGGGACAGCAGCACCCGATCCGGCTCTATCTCTTCGTCTGGGGCCTGCTCTTCGTGCTCAGCGCCTGTTCCTACATGGTCGATTATCTCGGCATCCAGAGCTATCTCAGGTGGACGCTGATCCTTGTGTTCATGATGCTGAAGGCCGGGCTGATCGTCGCCATCTTCATGCACATGGCCTGGGAACGGCTGGCGCTGGTCTACGCCATTCTGCTGCCGCCGGTGCTGGTGCTGGTTTTCGTCGCGCTGATGGTATCGGAGGCGGACTATACGATTTTCACCCGGCTCGCCTTCTTTGGGGCTGGGCCGTAGATATCGGTCATCGGTTCCGAATTTTTATCGAATAGACTATTTCAACCGGAAGCAATTATGGCCGAGATTTTGCTGTTCCACCACGCACAAGGGCTGACCCCTGGAGTGCGCGCCTTCGCCGACGAGATCAGGGCAGCCGGCCACATCGTGCACACGCCTGATCTGTTCGACGGACGCATATTCCACAGCATCGAGGAGGGGCTTGCCCATATTGGCGAGATCGGCTTCGACGCCATCAGGGAGCGCGGCGTCCGGGTCGCCGACCAACTGCCTCCCGAACTGGTCTATGCCGGGTTCTCCTTCGGGGTGCTGCCGGCGCAGAAGCTGGCACAAACACGGCGGGGCGCCCGCGGGGCCCTGCTTTTTTACTCCTGCCTGCCGATCAGCGGCGAATGGGCTTTTGGACCTTGGCCGGACGGCGTTGCGGTGCAGATCCATGGTATGGACAACGATCCGATCTTTGTCGGCGAGGGTGACGTCGACGCCGCCCGCGAGATCGTGGCGAAGGTCGAGGACGCAGAGCTTTTCCTCTATCCCGGCGATCAGCACTATTTCGCCGACAGTTCGCTGCCATCCTATGACGCGGATGCGACTGCGCTCCTCACCACCCGCGTGCTTGAGTTCCTGCATCGCCTCTGATCCTGGCGTCGGCCCTGTCGTAGGTGTGACCTCCGGGAGGTCAGACATCTTCGTCGGCGCACGCATGGAGAGGCGATGCTCGGGCGATTGAACGGCCCCATCCCGGCGTCACCCTGTCGCTCATCGAGCAATCAATCCGCATGCAGCAGCGGCGAGGCCTTCAGCGTCCCGACGATGTGGTCGATGAAGGCGCGAACGCGATGGGGGATGGGGCCACCGGCAACGTGGACGGCGTGAATCAGTTCCAAGTCTCCCGGGTTGCAATCCTCCAGCAAGGCGACAAGGCTTCCCTCGGCAATTTCGGCCGCAACGTGGAACCGGCCGAGACGGGCGATGCCAGCGCCGGCAAGCGCCATCTGCTTCATCGTCTCGCCGTTGTTGACCACAAGGCTTCCCGACACCGGCTGTTCGATATCCTTGCCGTCGCAGCGGAAGGGCCATGACGGCCGGGCGCGGCGGAAGCTGAAGGTCAGGCAGTCGTGATGTTCGAGATCGGCCGGGATCTGCGGCCGCGTCTTCAGCGCAAGGTAGGATGGCGAGGCGCAGACGACGCGCCGGGACTGGCCGAGCTTGCGGGCGATCAGGCCGCTATCCGGAAGGTTTCCCATGCGAATGGCAACGTCGGTCTTCTCAGCGACCAGATCGACGATGCCGTCGGTGAGGCTCAGCTCGACGATGAGATCGGGGTTGCGGGCGACGAAATCAGGCATGGCGGGTGCGACGAACATAGTTCCGAGGGGCACGGTGACGCTGACGCGTAGCCGGCCGCGAACAGCGCCGCCCGCCGCTTCCTGATCGGCGTCGTTCAGATCCTGCAGGATTCTGAGTGCGGCGCGATGATAGGCTTCGCCTTCCTCCGTCAACGTCAGGGCGCGCGTGGTGCGCAGCAACAGGCGCGTTCCGAGCCGTGCTTCCAGGCGGGCGATCAGTTTGCTGACGGCGGACGGAGTGATTTCGAGGCTGCGGGCTGCGGCCGAAAAGCCGCCCTCCTGGACCACGCGGGCAAAGACTTCCATCTCGCCTGAACGCTCCATCAGAACGCGCATCATTGAGGAACCTCGTTCACAGGTGCATGTCCATTTCAGGCAATAGTTCTTTGTCTTCTCAGATCATAAATTGGTCCAGAACGCAATTTGGAGACCTCATGATGGACTTGAAACTGACTGACAGGACTGCACTCGTCACCGGCGGCACCGCCGGCATCGGGCTGGAAATCGCCCGCGCGCTGGCCGCCGAAGGCGCACGTGTTATCATCACCGGCCGCGACCGGAGCAAGCTCGACACTGCCATCGCCGATATCACGGCATCGGGCGCCAAGGGCGTCAGCGGGATTTTGGCCGATGCCGGTACCGGTGAGGGGGTTGCCGAGATCGCCAAGGCGGCACCCTCCATCGATGTCCTGGTCAACAATCTCGGCATCTATGAAAGCAAAGCATTCAACGACATCAGCGATGCCGACTGGAGCCATCTCTTCGAAGTCAATGTGATGAGCGGCGTGCGCCTGTCACGCATCTATTTGCCCGGCATGCTGGAGCGGAACTGGGGCCGGATCATCTTCATCTCGAGCGAATCCGCGCTCGCCATCCCGCAGGATATGATCCATTACGCCACCACCAAGACAGCGCAGCTTTCGATTTCACGTGGATTGGCACAGTTGACGCGCGGCACCAACGTCACCGTCAATTCGGTGCTGCCCGGGCCGACCCGATCCGACGGCATCGAAGCCTTCCTGCGCGGCCAGGCGAGCGATCCTTCCGCGCCCATCAAGCAGATCGAGGCCGAATTCTTCGCAACCGCACGCTCCGCCTCGATCCTGCAGCGCATGGTGGAGGCCGAGGAAGTGGCAAGCCTGGTCGCTTATCTCGCGAGCCCCCGTTCGTCTGCTACCAATGGCGCGGCGCTCCGGGCCGAAGGCGGCCTCGTCAACACCATCGCATAAGGGATGGTGTGACCGATACACTGCTGACGATCACCGCCGTCACCTTTGCCGAACGGAGCAAGGAGGCGGCCGTGGCCGCGGCCGGATTGCTGACGAGCACAGGATGAGCGCGGAGAGGCGGAGCCAAAAATCCCTACCTAAAACGTGATGGAGGTCGCTTCGGGCGAGGATCTCGGCAATGATGACCATCTATTCGCCACGATCCTATCAGGCCATGCTGTTTATTCCGCTTCCCTTCGCCGTTGCCCTTCTGCTGCTTGTCCTCTTCGTTACCGTCCTCAGGCAGGACGAGGAGGCTGCGCCGAACCGGCCGTTTCTGGCGCTTATCCTGCTCGCCGCGCTGCAATCCGTGCTCTCCGGCTTGCGCTGGGGCTATGGGGTGCAGACGGTGGGGATGGTCGCGCCGGTGATCGCGGCGATAGTGCCGCCGCTCGCCTATGCCGGGGTTTCCCGGCTGGTCCGGACGAGCCGGCGGCCGCTGCCGGTGCGGATTGCGCTGCATGCCGTGCCCGCCGTCGTTATCCTGCTTCTGACGGCTTTCTGGCGGGATGCGATCGATATCGCGCTGGTGCTTGTTTTCGTCGGTTATGCCCTGGTCATCCTGCTTCTGATGCGCCCTGGCGCAGATGCGCTGCGGCTGGCGCCCTTCGAAGGGGCGGTGCCGGCCTATCGGGCGATCATCTTTACGGCCGCCGCCCTGTGTCTCTCGGCCGCGGTCGATACCTTCGTCTTCCTCGACCTTACCTCGGCACACAGCGAGCGCGCGCTGACGCTGATCAGTATAGGAAATCTCGCCGTCCTCGTCATCCTCGGTATCGCGGCCGCCGTCGCCAGCCGAAGCCGGGCGCCTGCCGAGACGGTGGAGACAGCCCTGCGGCCGGAGACGAGCGAGGATAAGGAGACGATCGCTGCGGTCGATGCGCTGATGGAGGCAA
Source organism: Rhizobium sp. NZLR10 (assembly GCF_019685125.1). Lineage (NCBI taxonomy): Bacteria > Pseudomonadati > Pseudomonadota > Alphaproteobacteria > Hyphomicrobiales > Rhizobiaceae > Rhizobium > Rhizobium sp. NZLR10. The sequence goes on from NZ_JABDWE010000003.1 coordinate 388,735, forward strand.
GGAAACTCTATCGCGACGCCAATCTCAATCTCGACCGGCTGGCCCGCAAGGCCGGCATCCCGGCGCGGCAGATTTCGGCGGCGATCAACCGGGCAATGGACAAGAACGTCTCGCAATATGTCAACGACTACAGGATCGGCGAGGCCTGCCGGCTGCTCGCCGCCACCGAGAAACCGGTGACCGAGGTAATGTTCGAGGTCGGCTTCCAGACCAAATCCAATTTCAACCGCGAATTCCGCCGGGTGACTGATATGACGCCGCTGGCCTGGCGGCAGCGGAAGGGGTGAGAGGATGTTCAGCCTGAGCCGACGAGTTCCAGGCCGCCTCTAGGGAAGCGATGGCGGCTGCCGGTGAGCCGACCGCGACCTCTCTCCGCCCTCATCCTGAGGCGCCCCGCAGGGGCCGCGAAGGACGAGGCCGGCCACTCCCACGTACACAATCGCGATCGAGGACTCCCTGGATCGTGTTCCAGGTCGCGATTTCTGCCGGGTCGGCGATGTTTGCCGGCATGAACACCACATCCGAACATGACCGAGACCTTGCCGCCAAGCTCAGATCGCTTTCGATCGAGCCCGCGGCCTTCGAGACAGAGCCGCCGAAGCCTCATGCCCGGCGGCGCACGACCCCTGGCGCAATGCTCGTCATTGCGGCGGCGGCATCGCTGGCGGCGGTTCTTTCCAATGGATCCGAGGCGCTGCAGCGAATCGAGACCGCGCTTGCGGGGTTTTCGGGCAGCGACCTTGGGATATCCGCCGATGGGGTGGAGGCGCCAGCCAGGCGCGGTGCCGCCGTTGAGGGGGTACGGACTCCGATCGAGGATGGAGCGAAGGGCACGACTGCTTCGACCCGGGAAATCACCGGCTCCGGTTATGTCACCGCACTCGTTATCACCACCGTTTTTTCCAAATATGAGGGCCGGATTGTCGCGGTCGGGGTGGAGGCGGGCGATAGCGTCGTCGCGGGGCAGGTGCTGGTGCGGCTCGACGATGCCGGCGCGGGCTTTTCGCTTCGGGGCGTGGAGATTGCCGGGCGGGCGGCGGCATTGGCACTTGATGCGAGGAATATCGAACTAGCGCAGGCGCGGTCGTCGCTTGCGCGCGCAGGGCGGCTCGCCCGACGTGATGCGATGTCGGCGCAGGCGCTGGAGGAGGCGGGGACAGCTGTCGACCGGGCCGAGAATGCAGCCCAGCAGGCAAGACAGGATGTCAAAAAAGCGGAACTCGAGATCGACAAGGCGCGTGAGCAGGTGGAGGCGCTGACTGTGCGTGCGCCGATCTCCGGCACTGTCACGCGGCTCGACGCGCATGTCGGCGACACGGTGCTGTCGCGCGAGGACAGCGTGCGGGAGGATGAAAGCCTGCTCGTCATTACCGATATGGCGAGCCTGGTCATCGATGCCGATGTGGCCGAAGCCAATATCGCGCTGATGCGGCCGGGCTTGTCAGGCGAGGCAGTGCTCGACGGCTTTCCCGGCCAGCCCTTTGCGGTCGAGGTCTCGAAGATCGCGCCTGTCATTTCGCGGGAGAAGGGGACGGTGACGCTGCGCCTGTCGCTGGCGTCTCCGCCGCCAGGCATGCGGCCTGCCATGGCTGCGCGCATCCGGCTGGTGGTGGGTGATGCCGCGGGTGTGGGTGCGTCGGCCGCTGGTGCCCATCATCCGCCCTCGTCCTTCGAGGCTCCGGCCTTTGGCCTGCGCACCTCAGAATGAGGGCTGGTTGTTGTGCCGTGTGGCTGGAAAGTGTGCCGCGTGGCGGCGGGCTGATCGTGTGCCGTGCGGTTTGGCTTCCGGCGCCGCAAACCGCGACGTCTCTCCGACCTCATCCTGAGGTGCCCCACAGGGGGGCCTCGAAGGACGAGGGCGGCCACCGGTTCCCGGCCACGGATCAACGAACCACCAAGGAGCAGAGTATGACCGACATTCAAGATCCTTATATTACGCTTGCCGGCGTCAGGAAGGCGTTCCGGATCGGGGCGGAGACCATACCGGTCTTCTCGGGGCTCGACCTTTCCATTCCGCGCGGCGATTTCGTCGCGGTGATGGGGCCGTCGGGTTCGGGGAAATCGACGTTGCTGAATATGCTTGGCGGCATCGACAGCGCTGACGCCGGTGAGATCCGGATCGGGCGCAGCCATCTCGAGCAGATGGGCGAGGGGGCGAGAGCCGCCTGGCGGGCGCACAGCATGGGCATCGTCTTCCAATTCTACAATCTGCTGCCGATGCTGAATGCGGCGGAGAATATCGAGCTGCCGCTGCTGCTTAAGCCGCTGGGGCGCAAGGAGCGGCGGGCGCGCGTCGATACGGTCATGGATCTTGTCGGGCTTACCGGGCGGCAGCGGCAATTTCCGTCGAGCATGTCGGGCGGGCAGCAGCAGCGCGTCGGCATTGCGCGCGCCATCGTCTCCGATCCCGATCTCATTCTCTGCGACGAGCCGACCGGCGATCTCGACCGGAAATCGGCGAATGATATCCTCGAGATGCTGGGCCTCCTCAATCGCGAGCTTCGGAAGACCATCATCATGGTCACGCATGATCCCGAGGCCGCCGCCTTTGCCCGGCGCACGCTGCATCTCAACAAGGGCGAATTCGTCGAGGGGGAAAGCCGATGACCTTCGTCGAGCTCATGCGGCGCAATGCCTGGCGCAAACGGCTACGCGCCGTTTTGCTGATGTTTTCGGTCGGCATCGCCTTCCTGATCTACGGGCTGACGGCGAGTTTCGTCAGCGGCAGCCAGAGCGCGGCCGGCGCCAGCGACAATCTGCTCGGCGTCTTCAACAAATCGGGCCGGGGGCTGCCGCTGCCTTTTGCTTATCTCAACCGAATCGCCACGGAGGGTGATGTCGCGGCCGTCGCCTATACGGCGCGCATGCGAGGCTTCGTCGAGGTCGAGAAGAATGTCGTGGCCGTCAGCGCGGTCGATCCGCAGGCGATTGCCGCCGCCAATGGCGCCGAACTCGGGTTGACGCCAGAGCTGATCGCGGCGCTGGAAGAGGGTCGCGACCGGGTGCTCGTCGGCAGGGCATTGGCTGAGGCGCAGGGCTGGTCGGTCGGCCAGCGCATCGGCGTCACCAGCCAGATCATGAAGGCCGACGGCAGCCGGAACTGGAGCTTCACCATATCAGGCATCTTCGAGGGTTCTGATGCCGGCACCGACACCTATTTCATGCTCGCCCGCTACGACATGGTCAATGCCGCCCGCGCGCGCGACAAGGATACGGTCGACGCCTTCGTGGTGCGCCCGCGCGAAGGTGTCGCCTCGGGCCTGTTGGCGGCGCGCATCGATGCGCTCTTTGCCAATTCGGCGGCGCAGACCCGGACGCAATCGGAAAAGCAGTTCCTCGAAGCGTTTCTGCGGCAATTCGCCGATGTCGGGCTGATCGTCAGCCTCGTCGTCGGCGCCGCCTTCGTGACGATCCTGATGATATCGGTCAACACCATGCTCTTCGCCATCAGGGAGCGCCGCTTCGAGATCGGCGTGATGAAGGTGCTCGGCTTTTCTCGCGGGGCGATCATGGCGCTCATTCTCGGCGAGACGCTGTTCATCTTCGCCGTCGGTGGCGCCGGTGGGCTCCTCCTCGCCAAGCTCGCAACTTTCTCCATCGGGCCGGAATTCGGCCTCGTCTTCAGCTTTGAGGTACTGCTCAAGTCCGCCGCGATCATTGTGGGGCTTGGCTTGCTGACCGGGCTGTTGCCGGCCCTGAACGCCATGCGCCTGCCAATCGTCAACGCCTTCAGAATGAGATAATCCAATGTCATCAGCGCTCAAGCAGACCTTTCTCATGATCAGAGTCAACCTCGGAAGCCTGCCGCGGCGGCTGTGGATTTCGCTGTCGATGGTGCTGTCGGTCGCCCTCGTGGTCGCTGTTTTGTCAGGCTTTCTGGCGATGGCGCGCGGCTTCGAGGCCGCTCTTGCCGCCGCCGGCTCGCCCGATATCGCCATCATCCTCGGCGGCGGCACCAATCAGGAGACCGGCTCGGACGTGCCGGCCGATGCGATCCGCAGCCTGACTGCCATGAGCGGCGATACCGGGATTGCGCGCGATGGCGCCGGCGGACTGGCGCTGTCGCGCGAGACCATCGTGCCGATCGATGTAAAGGGGAGCGACGGTGCCGAGCAGACGCTGTCGCTGCGGGGCATGGACCGGGCCGGGATCGATCTCCGGGGCCGCGCCCGGCTTTTGCAAGGGCGGCTGTTTGTATCAGGCGCGCGCGAGATCGTCGTCGGCGCCCGCGTCGCAGAGGCTTTCCCCGGCTTTGGCGTCGGCCAGACGGTACGGTTCGGCGCGGTCGACTGGACCGTCGCCGGCCATTTCACCGCCGGCGGCAGCGCCTTCGAGTCAGAGATCTGGGCGGATCTGGACGCGGTGCAATCGGCCTTCGACTGGCAGGGGCAGGTGCAGAGCCTGCGCGTGAAGCTTGCCGGCGTCGACCCCGCAACAGCGTTGGCGACGCTGCGCCAGCGCCTGTCTGATCTATCTGGCACGCCGCTCACCACCATCTCGGAGGCCGATCTCTATGCCGCGCAGGCCGAGCGGACCGAGAGGCTGATCCGCTTGTTTGGCTGGCCAATCGCGCTGCTGATGGCGATCGGCGCGACGGCGGGCGCTTTGAACACGATGATGAACTCGGTCTCCGACCGCGGCGTCGAGATCGCCACGCTGCGCCTGCTCGGGTTTTCCAGCCTGCCGGCCTTCGCCGCCACCTGGTTCGAGGCGGTGCTGCTTTCCGTGGCTGGCGCGGGTTTCGGCATCCTCGCCTCCCGCCTTGCCTTTAACGGCTGGCAGGCGAGCACAATGGGCGCCAACAACACCAAAATGGCGTTCCAACTCGATGTGACGTTTGATGTGATCCTGACTGCCGGCGTGCTGGGGCTTGCGATCGGCATCCTCGGCGGCGCCTTGCCGGCGCTGGCGGCTGCCCGGCTGCCGCTGAGTTCGGCGTTGCGGGCGAGGGGGTAGGAGGCGCCGTGATTGTCACCCGCCCTCGGTCGGCGCGCTTTGCGGCCCAGTCATCACAGAACCGTGCGACGCCGTCGGTTCATGCAATTACCGTGCCGGATATTTTTCGGATAAGTTGCATCTTTCCAATATCTTAGTCGACTGGGGTGTTTGCCTGTGGAAGAAGGCCCGCGAACCTTCTCGCTGCCGCATTGACAACATCTTGTCGCCTTCTTGCCGTGGCCGGTTGCCCCCGCTGCGTCGGATCGACCGATACCGATTCGATTCTCGCGGCTCATAGCGATCCGACCAACAAGGCAACACGGCGATATGACAACCTATTATGTGAATTCAGCAATCGGCTCCAATCAGAACAGCGGAACGAGCGAGAAATCAGCTTTTGCGACATTATCCAAAGTGGAATCTTTGACGCTGAAAGCCGGCGACAGCGTGCTTCTCGCCAAGGGCAGCGTGTTCAACGAGCAGTTCGATATCAAAAATTCCGGCAGCGCGAGCGCGCCGATCAAGATCGGCAGTTACGGGACGGGGGACGCACCTGTCATCCATAGCGGCGGTGACGGTATCCACAGTCTTTATGCGTCGAACATTGTCATCGAGAACCTGAAGATATCGAACACAGGCGGTGCGGCCATTTATGGCGGCGATGTCACGAACTGGACGGTCCGCAATGTCGAGATCGCCAAGTCGGGAATGTCGGAAAACGCCGGTGCCGTCACCTTCAGGAACAGCAAGAACGTCACGATCGAAGACAGCAAGATATCGGATGTCAAAGGCGACGGCTTCTGGATCGAAAAGGTCAGCGGCGTCAAACTTCTCAACAATACCGTCACCAGCGCCAATGGCTCGACGGCCGATGCCGTGCAGGTCAACGACAGCAGCAATATTCTGATCAAGGGCAATCATCTCGACCAGACTGATGCCAGCAGCCCGAAGGGGGTGATCGCGCTGGTGCGGGCCACGGATGCGGTGGTCGAGAATAATACGCTCACCGGGGGTGGCTTCGGCATCAGTGCGCCCGCGGGCAAGAATGTCGCCATCCGCGACAACGACATATCCGGATTTCACGGTTACAGCTGGTCTTTCGCCGTTGGTCTCGGCGATCAGGGTAGTGCGCGAGATTACGACATATCGGGCAACCATATTCACGACGGCGCCTGGGGAGTGGCCGTCAGCGGCGCCATCGGCACCAGCTATACCCTCACGAATATCAAGGTCCACGACAATGTCTTCGACGACCTCACGCAGTCAGCGCTGAAAGTAGACCGGCCGGCATCGGGCACGTTCTACAACAATACCATCGAGAGCGGGGTCAATGCCACCAGCCTGTCGCCCGCCGTCGTTGACGCGCACACCTTTTCCGTCAGTAACAACCATACGGTCGCAAATGTCGAGACGGCGCTTGCAAGCACGAATACCAAGGCTGCCGCAGTGACGGACGCGGCCGCGGATCCGGCGATTGCCGCTGTTCATGATAACCTGAAGATCCTGACCGATACGGGCGCCGCCCATCATGGCAATCTTCTCGAAAACGACAGTTCGGACAACGGCACCCTGGTGCTTCGCCGCTTCGGAGACGAAAGCGTGGGCAAGCACGGACTGACTCTGACCGGGGACTATGGTTCCATCCACGTGGACAGAGAGGGCAACTATGCCTACACGCTCGATGACACGAAGCTCCCCGACCATAGCGGACATGTGAGCGAGTCCTTCAGTTATGGTGTCGACGATGGAACCTCGCATCATAGCGACGCGGATACGCTGACTGTCTTCATCCATACGGATGGCTTGCTGAGCTGAGGGTAGGGGACGGCCTCTCGCCGCCCTCACCCTGACGTGCCCCGAAGGGGCCTCGCAGGGCGAGGGCGGCCACCCCCAGTGCTATCGAATATTTCAGATGGAGTTAGGGGCGCTCAGCCACCCCGCCCTCGTCCTTCGAAGCTTCGCCCCGCTGGCTACGTGCCTCAAGCATGAGGGCTGACCGGTGTGCCTTCTAAATGGTGCACCGATTGGTAAGCCACACCTTCTCTTCGGCCTCATCCTGATGGGGCCTGGGCTCCGAGGACGAGGGCGACCACCGAAGAGAACTGGTCTGCTGGGTACCTCGCCTGACCGTCAATAAAAGGTAGGTTACCGTTCATTCACCTTTCGGTCGTTATTTTATATATTGTTTACGTTTAAGTTGTATTATTGAGGATGCAGCCACCGCCAGGCTTCTCGGGAGCAAGGCAGGCCAAAGGCCTGTCTATCGCCGTATGGCATAGAAGGCCCTCCAGCCTTTCGCCCCGACCGCATCCGATCCACTCGTCGCCGCTCATCCAGAGGGCTGCGCGACAATGCGAGAACAAGGCGATATGACAGTCTATTATGTGAACTCGGCAACAGGGGCCAATAGCAACAGCGGAACGAGCGAGGACACGCCTTTTGCGTCCTTCTGGGCGGTGGAAAATCTGAAGCTACAGCCCGGCGACAGTGTGCTGCTCGCTGCCGGTAGCGTGTACAACGACCAGCTCGACCTCAAATATTCCGGCACCGTCAGCGCCCCGATCACCATCGGCAGCTACGGGGTCGGCGATGCGCCCGTCATCCACAGTCCCGGCGACGGCATTCACAGCCTCTATGCCTCCAATATCGTCATCGAGAACATCAAGATTTCGGATACCGGCGGTGCAGCCATCTATGGCGGCAGTGTTTCGAACTGGACGGTGCGCAATGTCGAGGTCGATCACACCGGCTTGGCAGGCAAGGCCGGTTCCGTCACCTTCCGAACCGGCTCGAACATCACCATCGAAAACAGCACGATCAACGACGTGAACGGCGACGGCATCTGGATCGAGAAGATCAACGGCGTCACCCTCATCAACAATACCGTCACCAACGCCCATGGAACTGCGGCAGACGCCGTGCAGATGAACGACAGCAGCAACATCCTGATCAGCGGCAATGTTCTCGACCAGACGGGTGCCATCAGCACAAAGGGCGTGCTGGCGCTCATCAGGCCTGTGAATGCCCTAATCGAGGATAACACGCTGGTTGGCGGCGGCTTCGGGGTGAGCGCTCAGGCGGGCACGAATATTGCCATCCATGACAACGACATTTCAGGATATGGCGGTTACAGCTGGTCCTACGCCATCGGTCTCGGCGACCAGGGCGATACGCGGGATTATGATATCTCGGGCAATTATATCCATGACGGCGTATGGGGCGTGGCGGTCAGCGCTGCCGGCACCACCAGTTATATTCGTGAAGATATCGATATCCATAACAACGTCTTCGACGACCTGTCGCAGGCAGCGCTGAAGGTCGACAGACCTGCATCCGGCGCCTTCCACGATAATGTCATCGCAAGCGACGTTACGCCCTACAGCATATCGCCGGCAATCATCGCGGCGAACACCTTTCCGGTCAGCAACAACACGACGCTCGACGAGGCCCAGGCGACGCTTTTCGCTCACGATAGTCTCACTGCGGCAGATACGACGCACGTGGACGCGGCCCCGGCGATTGTCGCAACCCATGACAGCCTGAAAATCTCAGCCGACACGGATGGCGCCCATCATGGCAATCTCCTTGAAAACGACAGCTCGGCCAATGGGACCCTGCTGCTTCGCCGCTTCGGGGGCGAGGTCGTCGGCAAGGATGGCCTGACGCTGACCGGCCAATACGGCAGCATCCATGTCGACGATCACGGCGACTATAGCTACACGCTCGACACGACGAAGCTTGCCGGGCTTAGCGGAAACGTGAGCGAGACTTTCCTCTATAAGATCTCCGATGGGGTCGCGCATCATTTCGACACGGATACGCTGAGCATTTCCATCCATGTGGATGGCGTGCTGACGTGACGGGGGATGCCGGCGGCAAACTCATCAGTCGCCGAGCAGGATCCCGGTGACGTCGATTTCGATTTCCGCGCAGATGATCTCGTATTCGGTAATGATCGCCGGATCGGCCGACATATCCTTGCGCATGCGATCGAGGACGGCGCAGGCCTCGCCATAGGCTCCGCACAGTTCGTAAAGATGGGGCTGGCTCGCCGCGGCCGCTCGGATCGTTGCCCTCGTCGCGGGCAGCCTCATCATCAGCCTGGCCAGCCCCTGTTCGGCGACCTGCCGGGTGATGTGTGCTACACCTTCATTCCTGACCATGCCATCGACCCTCGCTGCCTGTATTCTGCTGTCGAGAGTTAGTACGAAGGAATGCTGCATCTGGTTTCATGCCGGATGCGGAATTAGATTAGCGCCGCGTGTCTTCCGCTGAGCCCGGCATTGCGCGCCAGAATTGGAAAGGCACTTGGTCAACCGCTGGCGATTGGCGGCTTTCTCCCTGGCTTGTCCGCTCAGGAGGAGAGGCCGATCGTGATGGTGGCGGAAAGCACGCCGCCGTCGAGCTTCTCGAAATCGAACATGTGATCGGCGGCATCCTCTGGGATAAGGCCGTCGGCTTCAGTGCGGGTATCGCGGGGAGGGCGTCCAAGATAGTCCGGATGTTCGCCATAAATGATGTCGCTCAGCGTATCGTCGAAATAGATTTGGCTGACGAGAAGCTCCTTGCCTTCGACCAGGATGCGGCAGTGAACATGCGGCGTGCGGCCCTTGTACCATCCGGGATAGGCCGTCAGGAAGCTTGCCTGCCCCTCAGCATCCGTCAGTTGGCGCCCGCGAAAGGCGAGCCCGCCGACCGCCTCGGCGTCGCCGAGCGTACACATGTCGGCCGCCTCGCGGCCGGAATAGACGCCGCGATGATCGGTATGCCAGATCTCGATATCGGCATTTTCGACCGGGCGGCAATCGGCGGCATGGACGATGCGCACGGCCAGCCGCAACGGCAGCCCCGCCTTTCCTTCCGAGACGTCCTGACGGGCCGGAATATTGTTGACGTGGCAGGGGCCAAGGGTCTGGGCGGTGGTCACGATGCAATTCGGACGGCTGCGGAAGAGCGGCGCAGGCAACTTTTCCAATGCGACCGACTTTGTGCCGCCGCTCAGGAAATCCGTTCCCTTCCAGTCGAATGTCCTGGCGGCAACGGTGATATGCCGCCGTGGCCAGATGGCTGCCGCAGCCACGGTTGAAGCGACAATAGTCGCACCTCCAAGCACGAGGGTTCGCCTTTTCATATGTCTTCCTTTCTTGAAGACGCAGCGTGTAAGGAGGATGCGCAGGAAGTTCCAATTAAATCCAGACAATGATTGATGGCAACCTGGGCCGAAGTCTCCAATCTTGCCATCAACGAGCTCCCGCTGCGTCTTATAGGCTTGCCAGATATCCTCCTTGGTCGGCCGCTGATGGCAGAGGCGGAAATTATCTTCGGCCGCATCTGGACCAAAACAGCCATTTCCGATCTTGCAACCTTTACAGCGCGGCGCGTCTTTTCAGATGCGCAACGTCGCTGTAACTCTTTGGAGCAGGCATCCGACATTCGTTGCTGAGCCAGGGCAGGGCACATGGAACCAACCCACTTATTCGAGCTTGTTATCGCGATGTTTCTGGCGATCATCGCGCTGCACTATGCTGCCCACAGGCTCGGACTGCCGCCGTCCGTCGCGCTGCTGACCGGGGGCGCTTTGCTGGCCTTTGTGCCGGGGCTGCCGGCGATATCAGTCGATCCCGAGCTGGTGCTGGTCATCTTCCTGCCGCCGCTGCTGATGGATGGCGCCTGGTCAATTGCGTTGTCGCGGCTGCGGCGCCATATGATCGGGATCGCCTCGCTTGCCGTCGGCGCGGTACTCTTCACCTGCGCCGTCGTGGCTGTTGTCGTCCATCTTATCTTTCCATCACTTCCCTGGGCCGCCTGCGCGGCATTGGGCGCGATCGTTGCGCCGCCGGACGCGGTTTCAGCGCGCGCCGTGCTGGAGCGCGTAAGATTGCCAAGGCGCCTTCAGATTCTGCTGGAAGGCGAGAGCCTGCTCAACGATGCGAGCGGCTTGGTTCTCTTCCGTTTTGCCGTTGCCGCCGCCGCAACGGGAGCCTTCAGCGCGGGGGAGGCGGTTGGTAACTTCTTCGTGCTGGCGCTCGGCGGCGCCATCGTCGGCATCGTGATCGGAGCGGCGTGGGTCAAACTTATCCGGCATCTCGGCGACGACTATCTTATCATCGCCGCCACCGTGTTGCTCGGCTGGATTTCCTATCTGTTTGGCGAACTGCTGCATGTTTCCGGCGTCATCGCCACCGTTACCACGGGCCTGATCGCTTCCTGGCACCAGCACACTGTATTTTCAGCGGCGACGCGCATGCGAGGCACCTCGTTCTGGACGGTGATGATCTTCCTTATGGAGGCGGCGGTCTTCACACTGATCGGGCTGTCGCTCCGGGATGTCGTCGAACGCGGCGGCGGCTTTAACACTGTGATCGCGACGATGGGACTGCCGATGCTGGCGATCCTCGTGACACTCGTGGTCGCGCGTTTCGCCTGGGTCTTCGCCTCCGATCTCGTCATCAGGTCGTGTGCAGCGCTCGGGTTCACGCGTGCCCGGCCGCTCGGAGCAGGCGGGGCGACCGTTCTGAGCTGGGCAGGCGTGCGCGGGGTGGTCACGCTCGCTTTGGCGCTGAGCCTGCCCGAGGATTTCCCGGGCCGTGACTTCATCCTCGCCACGTCCTTCGCCGTCATTCTCGGAACCGTGCTGGTGCAGGGCACGACATTGGGGCGGGTGATTGCTTGGGCGCGGCTGGCGCCGGAGACGGAAAGAGCGCGCCTGACAATGAGCCAGGCCGAAGCCGCCATGGCACAGGTGCAGCTCGGGATCGTCCAAAACCTGGCATATGACGCAGAGGGAAAGCTCATCCACCCTCAATTGCTGGAGCGCTATCAGCGCAGGGCGACAGCCATCGTCGACTACGCCGAGAGAACCGAGCATTACGTGCCGCTGCTCCATGCTCATTTTGACGTCGTTCTCGAAGCGGTTGCGACAGGGCGACGGGAACTCATTCGTCTCCACCGCGCCGGCGACATCGATGACGAGACGCTGGACGAGCTGGAACGCGATCTCGATCTCGAGGAGCTGAGCGCGATCTCGGCCAAGGCCTGACGTTCAGTGTCTCACGCGTGGAGCTCGCGAAGCGGGCCAACTGTCGGAGCTCTCTTCGCTGCCACGCTCTAGCAGGCTGCTGAAAAACCCACTGGCTTTTGGGCTGGACACATGATTCCATCTTGCAAGTGATTTCGAGGGAATTTGGATGCGCGGCGGGGATGATCGGACGGGGTCGCTGTTTTCGTATGTCGACCTT